>DATCLF010000197.1:0-20022 GCA_036564055.1 Spirillospora sp. | reverse complement strand
GTGATGGGCCATGTGAGGAGCGCCTCCGCGACGGTGGCGCCCATTACGGTGACCGCGAGGGCCTTGGACGAGCCCAAGAGGAGACCGATTCCAGCGATGAAGAGGAACTCTGGGTTGGTGAGCTGACCGCTGGTCTCCCGGATGGCGGCCGTCACTTCGCTGACCGCACCGAAGAGACCGCCCATGATGGTTCCCAGAGCGATGGTGAAGAACAGGGCGAGGAAGCGGTGCTTGCTCATGTTCACTCCTTCTGGTTTGTCGCCGTCCCGGACTGGGCGGCCGCAGTGAAGACCGTGTGCGGCCGGACGCCGTCGGCAAGCGCCGCCGGGAGGCGGCCACCGGTCGTACCGGGGGCCGGGACGGGCGGGGCGACTGTGACACCGGTCTCGAACACACGCCGCAACCCTCGACAGGGGGAACATTTCCGGCGCCTTCGGCGTCGTATCGGTCGTGGGCGCCGCGGGGGCGCGCCCTCCAGAACGTGTGTCTGAGGAGTGCTCGTGGACAGGAAGCGCCGTGCGGCCGCCGCTGGGCAGGCCTGGCAGATCTACAGCGAGACCCTGGAACCCGACGCCCCTGGTCTGTGGGAACGCGTCCGCGCCGTCCCCCGGATGATCAAATCCGTCCTGCGCGGGCAGTACAAGGGCATGTCCCTGCGGACGCTCGGGCTGCTCGCCCTGGGCGTCGTGTACATCGTCTCCCCGATCGACGCCGTCCCCGACGTGATCCCCGTGGCGGGCATCGCCGACGACACCGGACTGGCCCTGTGGATGGCCTCGGTGCTCGTGAGGTCCGCGGGCGACTTCGTCGCCTGGGAACGCGGCGGGCGGCCCACCGCCGTCGTGGGAGATCCCATCGACTAACGGGCCCGGCGGCCGAAGCCCGTGACCGACGAGACCGTTCGCCGGAACGGTCTCGTTCTCATTTCTCCGGCCCGAGTTCCTTGGTGAAGCGCTCGGCCGCGTCCTTCATCACGGGGACGACGTCCGGGACGGTCTCCCGCGTCATCCGCCCTGACGGCCCCGACACGGAGATCGCCGTCAGCGCCGGGGCCCCGCGCAGCGGTACCGCGACACAGCGGACGCCGATCTCCTGCTCCTCGTCGTCCACCGCGTACCCCTGCTCGCGGATCTGCTCCAGTTGGGCGAGGAGGACGTCCGGGGAGGTGATCGTGTTGGGCGTGTGCGCGTCCATCCCGGTGCGTTCCAGGATCTCCTTGACCCGCTGGTCGGGAAGCTGGGACAGCAGCGCCTTCCCCACGCCCGTGCAGTGCGGCTGGACCCGTCGCCCCACCTCGGTGAACATCCGCATGGAGTGCTTGGACGGAACCTGCGCGACGTACACGGCCTCGTCGCCCTCCAGCACCGCCATGTTGGCCGTCTCGCCGACCTCGTCCACGAGACGTGCGAGCACCGGGCGCGCCCACGTCCCGAGCAGGCGGCTCGCCCCTTCGCCGAGCCGTACGAGACGCGGCCCGAGGGCGTAGCGCTTGGACGGCTCCTGCCGGACGTAGCCCCGGTTCACCAGCGTCCGCATCAGCCGGTAGATCGTCGGCATCGGCAGGCCGGAGACCTCCGTCAGCTCCGACAGCGTCATCTCGCCGCCGGCGTCGGCCAGGTGCTCCAGCAGCTCGAACGCGCGCTCGAGCGATCGGACGCCCTCCGCCACCGGTGTCTCCTCTCCCCGACGATCCACCCGATTCTACGGAAAACCGATTTCGCTCTGCGGAAGAAGATCGATCCGTGGAGTGACGCACGTTACAGCCGCCGGTGACGGGGCAATAACTGCCTGTGCCCGGCGCCATGGCGCCGCCCCCCGGCATCCAGTGAGGAAACACGGGAACGCGAGAGGGGGACGGGGTGCGAACGGGGCGCCGACGGACACTGAGAGCCGCGATCGCCTTGGCCGTGCCATCGCTGATGGTGGCCGGACCGGCGACCGTGGCCGTATCGGACGAGCAGCCGCCCGAGGTCCGCCTGCTCGTCGACCTCACGGCGACCGGACGCGCCACGGGCCCGTACTACACGCTGACGTACACGGTCCGCGTGCGCACTGAGCGAGGCGTCGCCGAGAACGCGGTGGTGCGTCTCGGCTCCGAGCCCCGGTCGTCGTGGACGAAGCACCCGCCTTCCTGCGGCACGGTGCGTTCGCGAGGTGAGCTGCACTGCTCGCTGGGCGACATCGGCCGGAAAGCCGTCGACCGGAGCGCCTCCGTCCGGGTGCCGCGCTCGGCGCCGCCGGGCTCGGCCGGCAGGTCGATGAGCGTTCTCGCCACGGCGGACGCGGCGAACGCCGCCCCCCGGTCCGCCCGCGTGATCGTCACCCTCTCCAGGACGTCGATCTCGTTCACTCAGCAGGACACCGGTGGCCGGACGGATGCCTCCGCCGGACCGTCCGGGCCGGCGCCCGAGGGGAGCACGCCGAGCACGGGCGGACCTTCGGACGCGAGCGACACCCCGGCGCCCAAGGGCCACACGTCCGTTCCCGGCGGGTCGCCGGGCGGCGCAAAGCCCAGGGGAGCGAAGCCGAGCGGCCCGAAACCCAGAGGCGGCGACCCGGGTGCGGGCAAGCCGAGCGGGACGAAGCCGAAGCCGCGAACGCCGGCCGGTACCGCGGACGGGCCGTCCTCAAGCCGGCCGGGAAACGATGACGCCTGCCGGGGGCGCGGGACCTTCGCACGGGACGGGTCGTGCCCCACGAAGAAGCCGTCCACCGGAGGCGACGCCAAGCCCAGGACGCCGGGCGGCCACGGTGGAGGCGGATCGGCGGCGAGTGGGCACGGCTCCTCGGGTGCGGGTTCGGTGCCCGGAAGCGAGGCCCCGTCCGGCGGCGGCGAGTCGTGTCGTCCCGGCGAGGAGTGCGGAGCCGCTCAGGCGCCTTCCGGCGGTGCCGGTGGGCCGGGAGCCGGGTCGCCGCCCGGAGCCGAAGACCAGGACGCGCAGGGACCTCTCCCGTCCGAGCCCCTGCCCTCTGACCACCAGCCCGCCGAACCGTCCGAGCCTCTGCCCGAGCCGTTGCCGCCGGAACCGCCGTCCGCGGAGCCGTTCGCACCGGACGGGGCGGCGCCGCCGCGGACCGCCCCCGAGCAGGCGCTTCCGTCGGACGGCGGGACGCAGATGACGCTGATGTCCCCGACCGCGATGAGCGACCGGGACACGACGGACTGGGCGATCGTCGTCGGCGTCGCGCTCGTGGCCGAGATCGGCCTGCTGTGGGGCATCGCCTGCGTCGCGCTGTGGCGGCGGCGGATCGCGCTCGACCGCGCCGCGGCCGCCGGCCCCGAAGGCGCCCTGACATGACCGGCGGGCACGGTCGGTGACGGTGCGGACGCCCTCCCGTCAAGGGCGTCTTCACTCTTGTCACGGTGATGACAACACCGCCTCGGCTAATGTGGCCGCGGGTCGGTACCGCCCCGCGGCTACCATCCGGTAGCTTGACGGGCGTCGCCGGTCGCCGGGGCGCCGGACACGGCCCGGAGGCAGGCCGTCCGGCCCGCGCCGCCCCGGCCGGCGGCGCCGCGTTTCCTCGTCCGGCCCCGCCCGCCCCCGTCCCCCCGGGAGATTGATCCATGGCTTTGGGCTCGCTGCTTCCCGACCTTCGACCCGGAGGCCCGGGCCGCACCCCGCTGATCGAACGGGCCGCGAGGTGGGCGAAGGAGAAGCCGGACGCCCCCGCCTACACCTTCGTCGACTACGCGACCGACCCGTCCGGCGTCCACGTCACCGCGACCTGGGCCGAGACGGACCGCCGCGCACGGGCGACGGCCGTGACGCTCCGGCAGATCACCGGGCCCGGGGAACGCGCCGCGCTGCTGCTGCCCCAGACCCTCGACTACATGATGACGATGCTCGGCGCGATGTACGCGCACGTCATCGCGGTGCCGTTGTTCTCGCCCGACCTGCCCGGCCACGCCGACCGCCTCATCGGCGCCTACACCGACGCGGAACCGGCCGTCGTCGTCACCACGAAGGCCGCGTTGCCGCACGTGGAGAAGTTCCTCGCCGAACACGACGTCCCGCGTCCGAAGGAAGTCCTGTTGACAGAAGAGATCGACCTCTCCCGGGCGGACGCGTGGGAAGACGAGCCCATCGCCTTCGACGACCTCGCCTACCTGCAGTACACGTCAGGCTCTACCCGCCGTCCGGCCGGAGTGGAGATCACCCACGGTAACGTGACGGCCAACGCCGCGCAGCTCTGGGCGGGATGGTCCCCGGACAGGCCCAACCCAGAGCTGGTGAGCTGGCTCCCCCTGTTCCACGACATGGGGCTCATCTCGACGATGGCGCTGCCACTGGTGCGCGGTGACCACGCCATCTACACCGACCCCGTGTCGTTCATCATGAACCCGATGCGGTGGCTGGAGCTCATCGCGGGACGTCCGGCCAAGAACGTCTACACCGCGGGGCCGAACTTCGCCTACGAGTACGTCGCGTCCCAGGCGACGCCCGAAAAGATCGCCGAGCTCGACCTGTCCGGGCTGACCACCTGCCTGAACGGCGCCGAACCGATCCGCCCGTCCACGCTGTCGACGTTCGCGGACGCGTTCGCGCCGGCCGGGCTGCGTCCGGGCGCGCAGGCACCGGGATACGGGCTGGCGGAGGCGACCGTGTTCGTCGCAGCCGCGGCCGAGGACGCCCCGCCGAAGGTCGTCCACGTCGACCGGGACGCGCTCGCCCGGGGCGAGCTGCGGCCGTGCGACGCGACGTCCGACCGGGCCGGCGCACTCGTGTCGTGCGGACGTCCGTACGGTCAGCTCGTCGCGATCGTCGACCCGGAGACCCGCGTCGAGCAGGCCGACGGCGTGGTCGGGGAGATCTGGGTGCACGGACCCAACGTGGCCGCTGGCTACTGGCGCAACGCGGAACGCACCCAGGAGACCTTCGGGGCCGAACTGTCCGAACCGGGGGACCTGCCGTCCGGGCCTTGGCTGAGGACCGGTGACTACGGCGTCGTCCATGAGGGCGACCTGTACGTCACGGGCCGCATCAAGGACCTCATCATCGTCGACGGCCGCAACCACTACCCCCAGGACATCGAGGTCACCGTCCAAGAGGCGCACCCCGCGATCCGGCCCGATCACGTCGCCGCGTTCGCGCTCCCCGGAGAGGAGACCGAACGGCTGGTCGTGGTCGCCGAGCGCAACCGCCGCGTCCCCATCGCCCGGCTGGACCCGAACGAGGTGGAGTCCGCCGTCAGGAGCGCCGTCAACGTCGAGCACGAGATGAGCGTCCACGACTTCGTGCTCGTCGAGCCGGGCGGCGTGTCCCGCACCTCCAGCGGCAAGATCGCACGTTCGGCCACCCGGCAGCGCTACCTTGACGGCGACCTGCCGACGACACAGGCGCGTCTGGCGTCGCGTCGGTAGCCACCGGGAGCGCGGGGCCGCCGTGCCCCTGCGCCTTCCGGGGGCCTCCGGACGGACGACGACGGGAGGAACATGCTTGCGGGGCTGGGGCGTCTCATCCACCGGCGACGCTGGACCGGCCTCGTCCTGATCGCGGTCATGACATGCGTCGCGGGCGCCTGGGGCCTCGGCGTGTTCGCCAAGTTCAAGGAGGGCGGCTTCGAGGACCCGGACGCGTCCTCGACCCTCGTCGCCAAACTCGGCGCCACCTACTTCGGCAGCACCAACCCCGACGTCATCGTCCTGTACAGCAGCGACACCCTGACGGTGGACGACCCGCGCTACGAGGCCGGCGTCATCACCACCGTGGCGCGGCTGCCCAAGGCCAACGTCGAGGAGATCATCTCGTACTGGTCGTTCGACGGTGAGCCCGCCCGCACGTTCGTCTCCCACGACCGCAGGTCCACGTTCGTCGCCCTGAAGCTGCGGGGCGCGGACGGCGCGACCAAGACCGAGAACTACCACGCCATCAGGGACCGGCTCGACGCCCCGGGGCTGACCGTCCGGATCGGCGGCAGCGTCCCCATCGGCGAGGAGTTCGGGCAGCAGGTCGTGACCGACATCGTCCGCGCGGAACTGATCACCGCGGTGCCGCTGCTCGTCCTGCTCGTCATCCTGTTCGGCGCCCTGACCGCCTCGGTGCTGCCGCTCGTCGTGGCGGTGTTCTCGATGGTCGGCGGACTCGCCGTCCTGCACGTGGTCACCTACGTCACCGACGTGACGTCCTTCGCCCTGGAGGTCGTCACCATGATGGGCGTCGGCCTGGCCATCGACTACTCGCTGTTCATCGTCAGCCGTTTCCGAGAGGAACTGGGCCGCAACGCGGCACTGGGCCGCGACGAGGCCGTGCAGACCGCCCTGGCCGCCACCATGGCCACCGCGGGCCGCACCATCGTGGTCAGCGGGATCACCGTCTCGGCCGCCCTCGCGGGGCTCCTGCTGTTCCCGCAGATGTTCCTCCGGACGATCGGGCTCGCCGGGATCGCCACCGTCATGGTCGCGGTCTTCGGCGCCACCGTCCTGCTGCCGGCGCTCCTCGCGATCCTCGGGCCGCGCGTCGAGTTCGGCCGCATGCCGTGGCGGCGTCCCACGTCCAGGCGCGCGCAGCGCGGCCCCGACAGCGGCTTCTGGTACCGCCTCGGACGGAACGTGATGAGGCATCCGCTGCCGTACTTCGCGATCGTCCTCGTCGTCCTGGGCGTGATGTTCGTGCCCTTCCTGAACGTCCAGTTCGGCAGCGTGGACGCCCGCGTGCTGCCCAAGGACAGTCCCACACGCGCCGTGGTGGAGACCATCAAACGGGACTTCCCCAACGGGTCCGCCGAACCCATCGACGTCGTCGTCTCCGGTGACCTCATCCCGCGCGACTGGACGCCGTCCGGCCGCGACCCCATCCCGCCCTACCTGGAGAAGTTCAGGAAGCGGCTGGAGTCGCTTCCCGGCGTGTCCGACGCGCAGTTCACCGGCTACTCCGGGACCTACGGCGGCGTGCGCATCTCCGTCACGCACGAGTACGAGCCGATGGACCCGCGGGCCCAGGACCTCGTCACGCGGATCCGCGCCATGGACCTCTCCAAGGACGGCTATCCGCTGCACATCGACGTGGGCGGCAGCACGGCCGCGCAGATGGACCTGATGGCCAGCCTCATGGAGTCCCTGCCGAAGATGGCGCTCGTCGTCGGAGGTGCGACGTTCGCGCTGCTGTTCATGTCGTTCGGGTCGCTCGTCCTGCCGCTCAAGGCGATCGCGATGAACGTCCTGTCGATCGGCGCCTCGTTCGGCGTGATCGTGTGGGGCTTCCAGTACGGGCACCTCGCCGGGCTCCTCGACTTCACCCCCACCGGCGGCGTCGAGGCCACCAGCATGATCCTCATCCTCGCGGTCGTGTTCGGCCTGTCCATGGACTACGAGGTCTTCCTGCTCAGCCGCATCCGCGAGGAGTGGGACCTCACCCACGACAACCGCGCGGCGGTCGCCCGCGGCATGCAGCACACCGGCGGCATCATCACCAGCGCCGCCCTGCTCTTCCTCATCGTCATCGGCGCGTTCGGCACGGCCGGCATCACCGTCGTCAAGCTGATCGGCGTCGGCATGTTCGTCGCCGTCGTCGTGGACGCGGTGCTCGTCCGGTCCCTCCTCGTCCCGGCCACGATGCGTTTCCTGGGCTCCGCGAACTGGTGGCTGCCGGGCTGGCTCGCCGGGCTGCACGCGCGCATGGACCTGCGTGAACGCGGCGTCGTCACGGCACAGGCCACGGTCCCGGCCGTCCCGCCCCGGCTGCCGGACGACCAGCCCTACCCCTACGCCATCCGGTGGGAGAAGCCGGACCGCCCCCGCGGCCCGCGCGCCAACGCGTGATCCGGCGCCGGTGCGCCACCGAGACCGGGCCCTCAGCGGAGGAGCGCGTCGATGACCTCCAGCGCGCGTTCCACCCCGTTCTCCGCGCGGATCCGGCGGCCCAGCTCCTCGGCCCGGTCCGCCATCGCCCCGTCCCGGACGGCGCGCCGGATCCGTGACGCCAGCCGGGGCACCGTCAGCGCGCGGAACGGCAGCGGCGGCGGCCCCGCCCCCAGCGTTGCGACCCGTTCGCCCCAGTAGGGCTGGTCGCCGAAGAACGGGCACACCACGGTCGGCACGCCCGCCCGCAGCCCCGCCGCGGTCGTCCCGGCGCCCCCGTGATGCACCACCGCCGCGACCCGGGGGAACAGCCACGCGTGCGGGACGTCCCGGACCGCGAGCACCTCCTCGTCCGAGGCGGCCGGGTCGCCCTGCACGATGCCCCGGACCCCGGCGAGCCTCAGCGCCGCCCGCACCGTCATCTCGGTCATCGCCGGGTCCTTCGGGACCATGCTTCCGAACCCGACGTACACCGGCGGCGGACCCGCCGCCAGGAACTCCGCGAGCCGCGCGGGAGGCTCCCAGCCGGGCTCGTCGAGGAACCAGTAGCCGGTGACGTGCACGGTGGACGGCCAGTCCCTCGGCCTCGGGACCACGACCGGGCTGAAGCAGGCGAGCGCCGTCGCGTCGTCCGGCCGGACCCCGCGGACCGGCAGCCGCGGCAGCCCCAGGGACTCCTCCCGCCACGGGTTGACGAACGGCCGCGCCAGCAGCCAGGCGATCTGGTCGACGGCGGCGAAACTCGCCCGGTTCGCCCACGGCCCGAACCACCGCGCCCGCGGAACGAACGGATGGGGAAACGCCCCGGTCGGCCGGCTCGGCTGAAAATGAATCAATGCCCACGGAACACCGAGATGTTCGCCGATGTGCCGCGGAAGAAAACCGAGCGTGGGTCCGAGAATGAGATCGGCGCCTTTTCCTGCGTCCAGGCATTCCGCCAGCAGCCGTTCGGCCATCGGCCCGAGGATCCGGCGGAACCCGCCGAGGAACCGCACCGGATTGCGTCCGCCCGCGAGCAGCTCCTGCCCCGCGTCCGATTCGAGGATCTCCACGGGGTCGGCCGTCAGCGGTGCGAGCTCCAGCCCCGCGCGGGTGGCCAGCGGCGCGTAGCGGGCGCTCGCGACGAGCCGCACCTCGTCGCCGCGTCGCCGCAGCTCCCGTCCGAGGGCCGCACACGGCTGGACGTCGCCCCGCGACCCCGCCGCGAAGATCACGATTTTGCTCACGCAGCCCTCCTACCGGGCGTCCCTTCCGGACGGTGGCCCCGCCGTCGTCGCCCCGGTGCGGGCGTCCTCGGGCCCGGGTTCGATGTCGGCCCACCAGTGGGGGCCGGGAACGCGGGTCTGCTCCGCGGCCTCGGTCCAGATGGGCAGCGGGGCGGTGACGGCCAGGGTCGGCGACGGGACCGACGCGGTCTGCGCGGAGCCGGGGACCGCCACGGACTTCCCCTCCCGTCCGGGGCGCGGCCGGGTGAGGCGGGGAAGGGTCACCGCGCCGATCACGCCGCCCAGCAGGACGAGGACGGCGCCCAGGATGAGACCGGAGGACGTCCCCTGACGGAACGCCTCCAGTTCCGCGGCGCTCGCGTCCCCGTCCGGGACGGTGTGGACGAGAAGGCCGAGGATCGCGATGCCGAACGCGCCGGACGCCTCCCGGATCACGTTGATGACGCCGCTCGCGACCCCCGCCCGCCGCTCCGGGACGGTCTTCAGCACGTACATCACCAGCGGCATGCCGAGGGCGGCGCCGACGCCGACGAGCATCACGCCGGGCATGAGATCGCCGTAGCCGTCCCCGGCCCGCAGCGTCGAGAACAGGATCATGCCGGCGCCCATGAGGCCCATCCCGGCGCCGATCGCGGCACGGGGGCCGACCCGGGCCGCCAGCACGAACGCCAGCGGCGTCACCACCATGATCGTGATGGCCGGAGGCAGCATCACCAGGCCGGCCTCGGGCGGGGAGAAGCCGAGGAAACGCTGCAGGAACGGCTGGGAGTAGAACATCATCCCGTTGAAGCCGATGCCGTAGAGCATCTGCGACAGCAGACCCCCGGTGAACACGCGGTTGCGGAAGAACCGCAGGTCGATCATCGGGTCGGGGGCCCAGCTCTCCACCAGGACGAAGCACACCAGGGCGATCGCGCCGAGCGCGAAGACGCTGAGCACCGACGGGTGGGTCCACCCGTACCTGGTGCGCGACTCCAGCCCGTAGATGAACGCGAACAGCATCGTCGCGGAGATCAGCACGCCGGGAAGGTCGAGCCGGGGCCGCCGGTTCTCGCCCCTCCCGGCGAGGACGAACAGCCCGAGGACCGTCACCACGGCGCCGGGCACGATGTTGACGAGGAAGATCCAGCTCCAGTCCCAGTGCCGGACGATGACCCCGCCGATCGCGGGACCGAACGCGGTCGCGGTGGACGCGGCGCCGATGAAGACGACGTTGCCGATGGAGCGCTGCCGGTCGCTGCGGCCGACGGTGACCATCACCTGCATGGCGGGCAGCACCAGCGCGGCCCCCGCCCCCTGAACGACGCGGGCGAGGACGAGCACGTCCGCCGTCTGCGCGAGCCCGCAGACCGCGGACGCGGCGGTGAAGACGACCATGCCCGCGGTGAACGTGAGACGGCAGCCGAGAACGTCCGTGAGCCGCCCGCCCGTGATCATCAGGCAGGAGAACATCAGGATGTACCCGGTGGCGACCCAGTCCTTGGCGGAGGACGACAGGTCCAGATCCGCCATGATCGTGGGCAGGGCGGTGAAGACCACCGTGTTGTCCATGGTGGTCATGAACGCGCTGACGGCCACGACCGCCAGCGCCCATCGGTACCGGCCCCGGGTCACGGTGCGTGCGGCGTGCCATTCCGACGGTCATCCGCCATGGTCAGGAAATCGCCGCTTCCCCCTCAAGCGCTCCTCGCCATTGTCACTGTTCGTCGGCCCTTCGTCACCCGGCTCCGAACTCCGGGTCATGGCGCGTCGACCATCCCATCAGGCCACAATGGCCACTCCCGATTCTTGTCATCGGCGTGACAAGTGACAGGGGAGAAAAGTGGTCTGGATGCGCATCATAAGCCGGTCACGGTAGGAGAAAGTGGGTCCCCCCGCTTCGTCGAACGATCCCGCTTCCAAGGGGCCCCACCGCATGCAGAGCACCGATCGTTCCGGAGCCGCACGGGACGACGCGCAGGCCGAGACCCACGCCGCTGCCGCCACCCCCGTCAGCCCTCCCCCCGACGAGGACGCGATCCGCCGGTTCCTCGTCGAGCAGATCGCCCGCCGTTCCGGGACGCCCGCCGCCGACGTCGACCGCGACCGCCCGCTGGAGGAGTTCGGGCTGGCGTCCCGGGACGCGGTCGCGATCGCCGGCGAGCTCGAACAGATGCTGGGCCGGTCCCTGCCCGCCACCCTCGTCTGGGAGCACCCGACGATCGACGGGCTCGCCGCGGCGCTCGCGGACGGCGCCGAACGCGACCCCCGCCCCGCCTCGGCCGCGCCGCGCGCCTCCCGGCCCGCGGACGACGAGCCGATCGCCGTCATCGGCGTCGGCTGCCGCTTCCCGGGCGGCGACCGCGACCTCACCGGCCCCGAGGAGTACTGGCGGTTCCTCACCGGCCGCGGCGACGCGATCCGCACGGTGCCGGACGGCCGCTGGGACGCGTTCGACGACGGATCCCCCGAGACCGGCGACGTGCTCGCCGCCACGACCCGGCTCGGCGGGTTCCTCGGCGACGTCGCCGCGTTCGACGCGGCGTTCTTCGGCATCACGCCCCGCGAGGCCGCCGTGATGGACCCGCAGCAGCGCCTCCTGCTGGAGGTCGCCTGGGAGGCGTTCGACCACGCTGGCGTCGCTCCGGCGTCGCTGCGCGGCAGCCGCACCGGCGTGTTCGTCGGCGTGTCCGCGCCGGAGTACGCGGCGCTCACCGCGTCCGACCCGGCGTCGCTCGAACCGTTCACGGCCACGGGCGCGGCCCTCAGCGTCGTCGCGAACCGCGTGTCGTACCTGCTGGACCTGCGCGGCCCCAGCATGGCCGTCGACACCGCGTGCTCGTCGTCGCTGGTGTCCACGCACCTGGCCGTGCGGGCGCTGCGCGACGGCGAGGCGGACGTGGCGCTGGCCGCCGGCGTCAACCTCCTGCTGTCCCCGGCCGTCACGAGGACGTTCGACCTCGCCGGCGGGACGGCCCCGGACGGGCGCTGCAAGGCGTTCGACGCGTCCGCCGACGGGATGGTCCGCGCGGAGGGCTGCGGCGCCGTCGTCCTGAAACGGCTGTCGGACGCGACACGGGACGGCGACCGGATCCTCGCCGTCATCAGGGGCTCCGGCGTGAACTCCGACGGACGGTCCAACGGCCTCGTCGCCCCCAACGGCGACGCGCAGCGCGCCCTGCTCCGCGACGTGTACGCCGGCGCGGGCATCGACACGCGAGAGGTCGACTACGTCGAAGCCCACGGGACGGGCACGTTCCTCGGCGACCCGATCGAGGCCAAGGCGCTGGGCGAGGTCCTCGGCGCCGGACGCGACCCAGGCGAACCCCTGCTGCTCGGCTCGGCGAAGTCGAACCTCGGCCACATGGAATCGGCTGCGGGCATAGCCGGGCTCATCAAGACAGTCCTCGCGCTCCACCACAAGGTCATCCCGCCCAGCGCGCATTACAAGGAACCCAATCCGCACATCCCGTTCGACGACCTGCGTCTCGCCGTCGTCACGGAGGAGACCCCCTGGCCCGAGCGAGGACATCCCGCCCGCGCCGGAGTGTCCGGGTTCGGGTTCGGCGGGACGAACGCGCACGTCGTCCTCGAAGAGGCCCCCGCGCGGGAGACGGCCACCGAACCGGCCGCCGTCCGGACCTTCCCGCTCTCCGACGTCGGCGCCGACCGGATCCGCGACCACGCGGCCGTCCTCGCCGCATGGCTCGGGGACCGGGACGACGTGGAGCCCGCCGACCTCGCCCGCACCCTGCATCGCCGCAACGGCCGCGGACGCGCCCGCGCCGCCGTCGCCGCCAGGGACCGCGCGGGGCTCCTCGACGGGCTGACGGCTCTCGCCGAGGGCAGACCCCACCCCGGCGTGGTGACCGGCACGGCGCTCGGGGTCCCGCGTCCTCCCGTGTGGGTGTTCTCCGGATACGGCGCCCAGCGCGCCGGGATGGCGCAGCGGCTGCTGGAGGAGGAGCCCGCGTTCACCGTGGCCATCGACGACCTCGACGGCCTGTTCGCCGAGGAGGGCGGCCCGGACCTGTGGGCGCTCCTGGAGGAGGGCCGCAGACCGGACGGCCCGGTCGAGATCATGCCGGTCCTGTTCGCCGTCCAGATCGGCCTCGCCCGGATGTGGCGTTCGTACGGCGTCGCCCCCGGCGCGGTCATCGGCCACTCGATGGGCGAGGTCGCCGCCGCGGTCGTCGCCGGGGCGATCACGCTGGAGGACGGCGTCCGGGTGATCTGCCGCCGGTCGCGCCTGCTGGCCCGGCTGGTCGGCGGCGGCGCGATGGCCGTGCTCGGCGCGTCCGCCGCCGACGTCGCGCGTCTCGGCGAGGGCCTGCCCGAGGTGCACGCGGCGGTCTACTCGTCCCCGCGGCAGACCGTGGTCACCGGAGACGCGGACCAGGTCGCCGAGATCGTCCGGCGGGCCGAGGCGGAGGGACGGCTCGCCCGGACGGTCCAGGCCGAGGGCGCCGGGCACTCCCCGCAGGTCGACCCCCTCCTGCCCGAGCTCCGCGACCTGCTGTCCGAGGTCGGAACCCGGCGCGGCACCCCCTTCGCGGAAGGCGTCAGGTTCTACACGACGGCCCTCGACGACCCCCGCGCCCTCCTCGACCCGGCGGGCGCACAGGACGCCGCGACACAGGACGCCGCGATCGCGGGCCTCGGGGCCGGCTACTGGGCGGAGAACCTGCGGAACCCGGTGCGGCTGGCGGACGCGGTCGCCGCCGCGGCCGAGGACGGTTTCCGCACGTTCGTCGAGATCAACGCGCACCCCATCCTCGCGCACGCCGTCGGCGAGACCCTGGAGGGCACGGGCGCGTTCGTCACCCACACGCTGAAGCGGGCCCCCAAGGGACAGCAGACCGACGACACCCTCACCTTCCACACGCGGCTCGCCGCTCTGGCGGCGCACGGCCACCCGGTCGCCGCGCCCCGGGACGGCCGGATCATCGACGTCCCGTCCCCGCCGTGGCGGCACGAACGGCACTGGGTCGACCTCCCGGCCCGCCCGTCCCGGAGCCGCGACGAGCACCCCCTGCTCGGCGCGCACGTGGAACTGCCCGGCGAGGACCGGCACGCGTGGCGCGCCGACGTCGGCCTCGCCGCCCAGCCGTGGCTCGACGGGATCACCGTCCACGGCCTGCACGCGCTGCCGGTCTCGGCGTTCGCGGAGATGGCCCTCGCGGCCGGGGCGACCGCGCTCGGCACGGACGATGTCCGCGTCAACGGCCTGCGGATCGAGCGGCCGCTCGCGCTCGCCGACCACACGACCGTCACGACGACGTTCGACGAGGCCGGGCGGCGGGTCGAGATCCACGCGCTCACCCCGGCGGGCACCTGGGTGCGCCTGGCCGGCGCCGACGTGGGCGAGGACCACCGTGCGCCGCGAGCCCCAGGGCGGGAGTTCGCGGAGGTGCCGGCGGCCGAGCGCGGCAGTGCGCACTACCGGCTGCACCCCGAGGTGTTCGACCGCTGTCTCGCCGTCCTGTCGGACAAGGCCGCCGCGACGGCCGGCGAGGGCGTGTGGCAGGCGGAGACGATCGGCGGCCTGCGCGTGTTCGGCCCGACCCACCGCGGCGGACGCGTCACGGCGGAGGTGTCCCGCGACGGCCGCGACGTGACCGGCTCGCTGGCGCTCGTGGCCCCCGACGGCAGCGTGCTCGCCGAGGCCACGGGCATCGTCCTGCGCCGCGTCGAACGCCACGACGTTCCCGTCCCGCTCGCCGACAAGCTCGTCGAACACGTCTGGGACGAAACCCCGCCGCCCGACGCGCGGGTCTCGGAAGGCACGTGGCTGATCCTGGCGGACGAGGACGACGCCCTCGCCGCCGCGACGGCCGCGGAACTGGAGGAACGCGGCCTGCGCGTCGTGCGGCACCGCGTCACCGGCCGCCCGCCGGACGGCCATCCGGCCATGACCGAGCCGGTGCGCGGCGTCGTCCTCGTCCCGCCCGCCGACCTCGTGGACGAGGATCTGGTGCTGACGATCGCCGGCGTCAGCCGCTCGCTCCCCGACGGACCCCGCCTCTACGTCGCCACGTACCGGGCGGTTCCCGTGCGGGACGGCGAGGCGGGCGAGCCCGGCCAGGGGTTCGCCCGCGCGCTCACCCGGGTCCTGGCCTTCGAGCGCACCGCCCAGCGGGCCACGCACGTGGACGTCGACCGTCCCGCCGACCTCGTCACGGAGCTGCTCGGCGACGACGACGCCCGTGAGGTCGCCTGGCGCGGCGGCGTCCGGCGCGTCGCGCGCCTCGCCCGCGCCCGCCTCCCCGAACCGCCGGCGCGGCCGAGGCGGGCCGTCCGCCGCGGCGGCGCCTACATCATCACCGGCGGCTACGGCGGCCTCGGCCTGGTCACCGCCCGGCTGCTGGCCGAACGCGGCGCCGGACGCCTCGTCCTGTCCGGCCGGAGCGGACCCGGCGCCGACGCGGAGAAGGCCATCGCCCGCCTGCGCGAGGACGGCGTGGACGTCGACGTCGTCCTCGGCGACATCGCCGAACCCGAAACGGCCGGACGCCTCGTGCGGGCCGCGCGGGAGGGCGGCGTCCCGCTGCGCGGGGTCGTGCACGGCGCGGGCGCGATCGACGACCGGCTGATCGGCGACCTCGGCGCGGACGACCTGCGCAGGACGTGGCGGGCGAAGGTCGAGGGCGCGCGGCGGCTCAGCGAGGCCACCTGGGACCTCGACCTCGACTGGTTCGTCGTGCACTCGTCGGCCGCGGCGCTGCTCGGCTCGCCCGGCCAGGCCGCCTACGCCGCCGCGAACGCCGCGGCCGACGCGCTGATGGCGTACCGGCGGGCCCGCGGACGCCCCGGCACCACCGTCGGCTGGGGCACCTGGTCGCGGGTCGGCGGGGCCACCGGCCGGGCGGTCGCCGCCATCGACCCGATCGGCCCGGCCGAGGGCGCCGAGGCGCTGGAGGCCCTCCTCGTCCACGACGTGCCCGCGGCGGGCGTGCTGCGTTTCGACCCGGCCACGGCGGTCGAGCTCTTCCCCGAGATCCGCTCCATGCCGTACTTCGCCGCGCTGACCGAGGCGGCCGGCGCGCAGGGGACCGGCGCCGACGACGACTGGCCGGGCGCGGAGGCGCTGAAGCAGCTCGACCCCGCCACCGCGCGCGAGCGCGTCGCCGCGCGCATCCGGTACCGGATCGCCACCGTCCTCGGCTTCGAGCCGGAGCGGCTCGATCCCGCCGTCCCGCTCACCGACCTCGGCCTCGACTCGCTCGTGGCGGTGCGGATCAAGAGCGGCGTCGAGCAGGACCTCGGGCTGACCGTCCCTCCGTCGGTGCTGCTGCGGGGCGCGAGCGTCGACGCCTTCGAGGAGTGGGCGGCCGGTGAGCTGGGCCTCGCCGACACCCCCGCCCCCGCCGCGTCGGCGTCCACAGCGTCGACGTCCACAGCGGTGCCGGCAACCGGGGCCGTGTCCGCCGCCGAGGCCGGGTACGTCATGCCGCGCGACGCCGCCGAACGCCTCGCCGTCCGCATCTTCGAGGACGTCCTCGGCCTCGACCGCGTCGGCGTCACGGCCGACTTCTTCGCGGACCTGGGCGGCGACGGGCACCGGGCGGACCAGGTCGTCGCCCGCGTCACCGCCGAGACCGGCGTCGAGGTCACCCGCGGGGAGCTGTTCGAGGTGCCCACGGCCGAGCACGTCGCCGCGTTCATCCGGGCCGCCGACGCGCGGGCCGCACGGCAGACCGTCCGTCCGCTGAGGCCCTCCGGGACCCGCCGGCCGTTCTTCATCGCGCACCCCGCGGGCGGCACCACCGCCTGCTACCGGCGCCTCGCCGACCTTCTCGCCGACCTGCAGGACGGCGACCAGCCGGTCTACGGGCTGGAGCGGTTCGAGGACGCGCCGCCGGTCGAGGAACGCGCCGCCCGGTACGTCCGGCACCTGCTGGAGGCACAGCCCGAGGGCCCCTTCCGGCTCGGCGGCTGGTCGTTCGGCGGCGTCCTCGCCTACGAGACGGCGCGGCAGCTCACCGCCGCCGGACGCGAGGTCGAGCTCGTCGCGCTGTTCGACGCCGGCCTGCCGCGCCCGGTGGAGGACGAGTCCGACACGCTCGCCCGCCGCTTCGCCGCGTTCGCCGACTACGTCAACGAGACGTACGGCCTGAACATCGCCCTCGCCTACGACGACCTCGCCGGACTGGACGAGGACGCCCAGTTCGCGCTGGTGATGGAGCGCGCCGCCCCCCTCGTGGACCGCATCCCGCCGGCGGCCCTCGCGCACCAGCTCACGTCCCACCAGGACACCCGATCCCTGGAGACGTACCGACCCGGGCCGTACGACGGCCGCGTCATCCTCTACCGTGCGCCCGAGGAGACCCCCTGGGCCGTCCGCGACGCCCGCTACGTGCTCGACGGCACCAACGGGTTCGGCGGGCTCTGCTCCGACCTGGAGATCGTCACGATCCCCGGGACGCATCACCTCAGCCTGCTGGACCCGCCCGGTGTCGAGGCCCTCGCCGCGCACCTGGCGGGCCGGCTCGCGGGACGGCCCGGCGCCGTCCCCGCCCCGGCGGTCCCGCGGTGACCGTCCACCGATCCCGTCGTTCCACGGAGGACACCCCCATGGCCCAGCACGGCTCGACCGACGCCCTGCTCGACGCCGTCCGGTCCGGCGCCGGCGGCCCCGAGCTGCTGGAGATCGACCTGCCGACCCGTTTCCGCGCCGCGTTCACCCGCAGGGACGAGGTCGGGATCTTCGAGGGGCAGGCCGACAAGGACGTCCGGCGCTCCCTGCACGTCGGCGAGGTCGAGATGCCCGAGCTCGCCCCGGACGAGGTCGTCGTCGCCGTGATGGCGGCCGCGATCAACTTCAACACCGTCTGGTCGGCGATCTTCGAGCCGGTCCCGACGTTCGCGTTCCTGGAGAAGTTCGGCCGGCAGGGCTGGCACGGGGCGCGGCACGACCTGCCGTACCACATCCTCGGATCCGACGGGGCGGGCGTCGTCGTGCGCACGGGCAGCGCGGTGAAGCGGTGGAAGCCCGGCGACAAGGTCGTCCTGTCGCCGTTCTACGTCGACGAGGAGGACCACGGCTCCTACGACGACGGCATGATGAGCGAGACCCAGCTCGCCTGGGGGTTCGAGACGAACTTCGGCTCCCTGGCCGAGTACTGCGTCGTCAAGGCGAACCAGCTCATCCCGAAGCCCGCCCACCTCACCTGGGAGGAGGCGGGCTCGGTCACCCTCTGCGGCGCCACCGCCTACCGGATGCTCGTCGGGTCGCACGGCGCCCGCATGAAGCAGGGCGACGTCGTCCTGATCTGGGGCGCGACGGGCGGGCTCGGCTCGTTCGCCACGCAGCTCGTCAGGAACGGCGGCGGCATTCCCGTGTGCGTCGTCTCGTCGGAGGAGAAGGCGCGGCTCGTGCGCGCGATGGGCTGCGAGCACGTCATCAACCGCACCGAGCTGGACCTCGGCGAGCAGGGAATGCGCCACCCCAAGGCCGGCCGGATGCTCGGCGAGGCGATCCGCCGTCTCGTCGGGGAGGACCCGGGCATCGTCTTCGAGTACCTGGGCCGCGAGACGTTCGGCGCGTCGGTGTACGTCGCGAGGCGCGGCGGCACGATCGTCACGTGCGGGTCGTCGACGGGGTACCGGCACGAGTACGACAACCGCTTCCTGTGGATGCGGCTCAAGAGGATCATCGGCTCGCACGGGTTCAACTACCACGAGGCCGTCCAGATCAACCGTCTCGTGGGCCTCGGCATGATCCACCCGACGCTGTCGGCGGTCTTCCCGCTGGAGGGGGCCGCCGAGGCCACCCGCGCGGTTCAGACGAACCGGCACGTCGGCAAGGTCGCCGTCCTGTGCGGCGCGTCAGGAGAGGGGCAGGGAGTGGACGACCCGGCCCTGCGGGAACGGATCGGCGAGGACAGGCTCACCCTGTTCCGCCGCCGTTGAGCCGGCGGCGGAACCGCGGGACGGGTCCCGGACAGACGACGACCGCCCGGTCCTCCGCGGCGGACGGGCGGTCGTCGTCGTCGGGTCAGGGTCGTCGGCTCATGCGGTCACGAGCTTGGCGTAGACGATGATGTTGTCCTTGTAGTGACCCGACTTGGGGTCGAATGCGCCCCCGCAGGTCACCAGGCGCAGCGAGGCGTGGTCCAGCTGCTCGCCGAACACCTTCTTGTGGGGGAAGGCGTTCTTGTCGACGCGCTGGATCTGCTGGACGGCGAACGTGGCGGTGGTGCCGTCCTTGCGCGCCACCTGGATCTGGTCGCCGGCCTGGAGCTCCTTCAGGCGGTAGAAGACGGCCTGCTTGCCGTTGGCGTCGACGTGGCCGAGGAGGACCGACGGGCCGATCTCGCCCGGCGTGACGCCTTCCTTGTACCAGCCGACGAGGTTCGGCTGGCTCAGCGGCGGCTCTTGGACCTTCCCGTTCGGAAGGAGCCCGATCTGGCCGATCGGAGCCGACACGCCGATCTTCTTGATGGTGATCTGTGTCGGCTCCGAGTGCCCGAGCGGCGCGGACGCCGACGCTGCGGTCGTCTCGGCGCTGGCGGACGCGGAGGGGGCGGAGGGCTCGGCCGAGGAGCCTCCGTCGTCACCGCCGCAGCCGCTCAGCAGCATTCCGATGAGGAGCGCGCCGGTCGCCGCGCCCAGGGCGCGGCGACCGGCGGCCGTTGCTGAGAACTCAGGCAACTTACGACCGCTCCCGGACCAGCTGACGGCGCAGAGCGATCGCGCCGAGGCCGACAACCGCGAACGCGCCGAGGGCCGCGGCCGGCAGCGCCGAGCCGTCCTGGCGCAGCGAGCTGCCGTCACCGGTGTCGATGCGGCCGGTCGGGATCTTCGGCGTCTTCGGCGTCATGCCGCCGTTGCCGTTGCCGTTACCGTTGCCGTCGCCCTTCTCCGGGCTGGTGCTGTACTTCACCGAGCCGAAGCCCTTGCAGACGACCGTGACGGTGGTCGGGTCGGGCAGGTTGCTGCGGTAGGTGCCGGTGGCGGTCCAGGTCGTCGTGCCGACCTTCTTCACCGGCAGCGGGTTCTGGGTGTAGCCGTTGC
>DATCLF010000196.1:0-8116 GCA_036564055.1 Spirillospora sp. | reverse complement strand
ACCGGCGCCGCGCGGAGGGGTCCCCGCCGCCCCCCACCCCCCGCCACCCCATCTGACCTGCGGATACGTCGACCGTTTCGGCGTGCGAAACGTGTTTTCATTGTTGACGGTGGGGAAGAGTGGAGTAGAGTGGGGCGCCGTGGGGAGCAGTAGCGCCTCATGCGGCGCGGGAGGTGGGGCCGGTGTTCCTCGGCACCCATTCACCGCGCCTGGACGACAAGGGACGGCTGTTCCTGCCGGCGAAGTACCGCGAGGAGCTGTCGGGGGGATTGGTGATCACGAAGGGCCAGGAGCGCTGCCTTTACGTCTTCCCCATGGCGGAGTTCCAGCGGATCACCGAGGCTCTTCGTGCCGCGCCGGTCACCGAGAAGGCGGTACGGAGCTACAGCAGGGTCTTCTTCGCCAGCGCCTCCGACGAGGTTCCGGACAAGCAGGGCCGCATCACGATTCCACCTCCACTGCGCAAGTACGCGGGGCTCACCCGCGACTGCACGGTCATCGGTGCCAACACGCGTCTGGAGATCTGGGACGCGCGGGCCTGGGAGGCCTACCTGGAGCGGGAGGAACAGTCCTTCGCCGAGGTGTCCGAGGAGGTGTTGCCAGGGATTCTCTGAACGACGACTCGTCGGTCCGATGACCGGCATGGCCCGCGTTCGGCCAGGTCTCCAGCCGCTCTCCGGCCAGCTGGCGCAGCTTCCCCGGCGCCAGACGGCGACCCCCGCGCACCGCGCGGTGATCTTCCTTCAGGGCAGCGGATGGGGACCTGGCCGGGCGAGGCCGCAGCCGGGGGTGCGAGGCGGTCATCCGAATCCGGCGATGCCACGAGTCCGCGAGCGGTGGCAGTACTGGGGGTGCGACATGGACGTGGGGAACCACGCGGCCGACGCCGGTCACGTACCGGTCATGCTCGGTCGCGTCGTGGAACTCCTCACCCCCGCGGTACGGTCCGTCACCGGCCGTGCCCCCGTCTACCTCGACGCCACGCTCGGCATGGGCGGTCACGCCGAGGCGATGCTGCGGGCCGTCCCGGAACTGCGCCTGATCGGCATCGACCGCGACACCACCGCGCTGGAGCGCTCCGAGCGCAGGCTCGCCCCGTTCGGCGACCGGGTGACACTGGAGCACGCCGTCTACGACCAGATCCCCTCGGTCCTGCGGCGTCTCGGCGTCTCCGAGGTGGACGCCGTCCTGTTCGACCTCGGCGTCTCCTCCCCGCAGCTCGACGAGACCGCCCGGGGGTTCGCCTACTCCCACGACGCCCCCCTCGACATGCGGATGGACACCACCCAGCGGCTCACCGCCGCCGAGGTCGTCAACGGCTACCCGCCCGCCGAGCTCGCCCGGATCCTGCGCGAGTACGGGGAGGAGCGCTTCGCCCAGCGCATCGCCTCGGCGATCGTCCGCGAACGCGAACGCGCCCCGTTCGAGTCGACCGGGCGCCTCGCGGAGCTGGTGCGCGCCTCCATCCCGGCTGCGACGCGCCGCACCGGCGGCAACCCCGCCAAGCGCACCTTCCAGGCGCTGCGCATCGAGGTGAACGGCGAGCTCGACATCCTGCGCCGGGCGCTGCCGGCCGCCCTGGACGCGCTTCCGGTCGGCGGCCGGATCGCCGTCCTGTCCTACCACTCCCTCGAGGACCGCATCACCAAGAGGGCCCTCGCCGCCGAGACCGCCGACACGACGCCGCCGGACCTGCCCGTCCCGCTGCCCGAGCACGAGCCGCGCTTCCGGCTCCTGACGCGCGGCGCGGAGCTGCCGTCCGGCGAGGAGACCACGACGAACCCACGGGCCGGATCGGTGCGGCTGCGCGCCGCCGAGCGCGTCCGGGAGGCGACATGACCACGACCAGCAGACGCCCGCCGGCCACGACACCGAAGGGGACGAGGACGCAGAAGGGGACGAAGGGACGGCCCCGCAGGCGCCCGGCCGACGCCGCACCGGCGGCCTCCGCCAAGGCGGCGCCGCCGAGGCCCGCCGCCCCGCGCCGGCCCCCGGCGAAGACCACGGGAACGACGACGGGAACGGGCGCGGCGAAACGCGCGACGAAGACGGCGAAGGCCCCGGCGAGGACGGCGAAGACCGCGTCCGCGAGCGCAGCGGCGAAGACCGCGGCCAGGGCCCGGCACCCCGCGGACGCGAGGACGTCCGCGTCCCGCCGTGCCCGCCGCACCGCGGTCCGGCGGCGGACGCAGGCGCCGCGCACCCCGTTCGTGCTGCTCATCGTCGGGCTGCTCGGCGGCGCGCTGGTGAGCCTTCTGCTCCTCAACACCGTCCTGGCCAAGGACGCCTTCACGCTCACGCGGCTGCAGCAGCGCACCAAGCAGCTCGAACAGCAACGCCAGGCGTACGAGGCCGAGATCGCCCGCGAGAGCTCCCCTGAGGGGCTGTCGAACAAGGCCAAGGCCCTCGGGATGAAGGAGGCCGAGGACCCGGCCTTCTTCGACGCCCGGACCGGCCGCGCCGGCGACGGCGACATGCGCCGGGTCCCGGACGCCGACGCCGCGGCGGCCGGCGCCGCCGGGGTCGCCGGAGTCCCCGGCGCGGTGGTGCCGGGCGCCGGGGCGCCGTGATCGGGCACGACGACATCGGGGAGCGGGTGACACGGTGACGAAACCGCCGGGGCGCGGTACCGCCGGGCCCCCGCCCGGCCGGAAACGCGGCTCGGACGGGCGCGCCCCCCGGGCCTCGGCGGGCCGGGACACGGCCCGCGCGTCCGGACGCGCCGGCGACGCCCCGCGCACGCCGGGCGGCCGGACGGGTGGCGCGGGACGCGCCGGCGCGAAGGGCGCGGCGCGCCGTCCCGCCCGGGCCGGCACGACCGGGCAGAAGACGCCGCCCAAGAACACGACACAGGCCAAGAACAAGACACCCGCCGCGGCGCCGTCCAAGACCCGGGCCAGGAGCACGGTGCAGGGCAGGCCCGCGCCGAAGCGGGCCCCAGCCAAGGGCGCCGGCCCGAAGGGCGCCGCCGGCGGGGGACCGCGCGGTCCGCGCCCCGGCGGCGGCTCGGGACGGCGGCCCCCGGGACGCGGCACCGGCCCCCGCGCCCCCTTCCACCGGCGCGACCCGCTCAAGCGGCTGAACGTCGCGCTGCTCGCCATCGCGTTCGTGCTGTCGCTGTTCGCCGGGCGGCTCGTCCAGCTCCAGACGATCGAGTCCGGCGTCTACACCGAGCAGGCGATGCGGCAGCGGCTCCAGAAGATCACGCTGCCCGCGATCCGCGGCGACATCACCGACGCGGACGGCAACCCGCTCGCCATGACGGTGGAGGCGCGGGCGATCTACGCCGACCCGTCGCTGATCGACGAGAGCCGCCGGCAGCCGATCGTCAACGCGCTGGCCCCGACGCTCGGACTGGACCCCGCGGTCCTCATGAAGAAGATCAGCAAGCCGGACACGCGATTCGTGTACCTGGCGCACGGCGTCCGCCCCGACCAGGCCCGGCTCATCACCTCCTGGGACTTCCCCGGCATCGGGACCCTCCCGGAATACCGCCGCGAATATCCCAACGGTTCGCTGGCGGCGAGCGTCATAGGGTTCGTGAACGACACGGGAAAGGGCGCCGCCGGGCTGGAGAGCGCACTCGACGACCTGCTCGCCGGGCGCCCGGGCTGGCAGCGGGTGGAGATCAGCCCCGAGGGCCAGCACATCCCCATGGGCGAGGACCAGAAGCGTCCCTCCGAACCCGGACGCGGCGTGCGGCTCACCCTGGAACGCGACCTGCAGTTCAAGGCGCAGGAGGCGATCGAGAAGCAGGTCAGGAAGACCAGGGCCGACAGCGGCAGCGTGATCGTCATGGACCCCCGCACCGGTGAGCTGCTCGCCATGGCCACCGCGCCCGGGTTCGACCCGAACGACTACGCCTCCTCCGACAAGAACCTGTGGGGCAGCCCGCTGGTCCAGCAGGCGTTCGAACCGGGCAGCACCGGCAAGGTCGTCACCGCCGCCGCGGTCATGGAGAAGGGCGGGATCACCCCCGACACGCCCTTCACCGTCCCCGACAGGCTGCGCAAGTACGACGTCGTCTTCCGCGACTCGCACCCGCACCCGCCCGAGCGGCTCACCTTCGCCGGCGTCCTCGCCAGGTCGAGCAACGTCGGCACGATCATGGCCAGCGAGAGCATCACCGAGGAGCAGCTCTACCAGACGCTGCGCGACTTCGGCTTCGGCGAGAAGACCGGCCTGCCGCTGCCCGGCGAGACGCCCGGCCTGCTGAAACCCCCCTCCCAGTGGTCGGGCACCGACCGGTACCCGATCGCGTTCGGGCAGACGGTGTCGGTGAACGCGGTGCAGATGGCGAGCGTCTACGCGACCATCGCCAACGGCGGCGTGCGCGTCGCGCCGACGCTCGTCGCGGGCACCGTCGGGGAGGACGACACGTTCACGCCGGCGCCCGCGCCGGAGCGCAGGCGCGTCATCAGCGAGAAGACCGCCCGGCAGATCAGCGACATGCTGGAGGGCGTGACCACCGAGGAGGGCACGGCGCCCAAGGCCCAGATCAAGGGCTACCGGGTCGCGGGCAAGACCGGCACCGCCCAGGTCGTCAACCCGCGCTGCGGCTGCTACGACGGCGGCGGCTACACCGCCTCGTTCGCCGGGTACGCACCGGCCGACGACCCCCAGCTCGTCGTCCAGGTCGTCCTGCAGGACCCGAAACGCGGCAGCCACTATGGTGGCGATGTCGCGGCACCGGTCTTCAGGGACGTGATGAGCTTCGCCCTCCAGTCCCAGAAGATCCCGCCGACGGGGAGCCGGCCGCCGATCGTCCGGATCCACGCCCGAGACTGACGTCAGCGAGTACTCTCCTCGCCTGTGAGTCCACCACCCGTGTCCCACATGTCCCATTCCGCTCGTACCGAAAGACACCTCATGCGTCCCACCACCAATCCGGCCCGTCCGCTGAACGGGCTCGCGGCGCTGCTCGGGATCAATGAGACCGGATGGGACACGGTGTCGGCGACGGGCATCACCCACGACTCGCGGGCCGTGCGCCGCGGCGACGTCTACGCGGCGCTGCCCGGCACGCGCGTGCACGGTGCCGCGTTCGCCGCCCAGGCCGCCGAGGCCGGCGCCGTGGCGATCCTCACCGATCCCGACGGGTACGACCGGGCCGCGGCGACGGGCCTGCCGGTCCTCGTCGTGGCCGACGTCCGCGCCCGGCTCGGTGACGCGGCGTCCTGGATCTACGGGGAGCCGGGACGCGACATCATCCTCATCGGCGTCACCGGGACCAGCGGCAAGACCACCACGGTCTTCCTGGCGGAGGCCGGGCTGCGCGCCGCGGGCCTGCAGACCGGCCTCATCGGCGGCGTCGAGATCCGCGTGGCCGGCGAGCGGGTCCCGAGCGAGCTGACCACCCCCGAGGCCACCGACCTGCACGCGCTGCTGGCGATGATGCGGGAGCGGGGCGTCGGCGCCGCCGCGATGGAGGTCTCCAGCCACGCCCTCGTCCAGGGCCGCGTCGGCGGGGCGACGTACGAGGTCGCGGTGTTCACCAACCTGTCGCAGGACCACCTGGACTACCACCCGTCCATGCAGGACTACCTCCTGGCGAAGGCGCGGCTGTTCACGCCCGAGCACTCCCGGGTCGGCGTCATCAACCTCGACGACCACCACGGCCGCGAGCTGCTGGAGATCGCCACGGTGCCGGTCACGACGTTCTCGGCGTCGGGCGACCCGGCGGCCGACTGGCGCTGCGAGGACGTGCGGGTCGGCGCCGACGGCAGCGTGTTCCGCATCGTCGGCCCCGGCGGCGTCGAGGCCGACGGCGAGGTCCGGCTCGCCGGCCCGTTCAACGTCGCCAACGCGCTCGCCGCGATCGTCGCGCTGGTCGAGGCCGGGATCCCGCTGCAGGCCGCCGTCCACGGGGTGGCGTCGCTGCCCGGGGTCCCCGGCCGGCTGGAACCCGTGGACGAGGGCCAGGACTTCGTGACGCTCGTCGACTACTCCCACAAGCCGGGCGCGGTCGAGGCCGTCCTGAGCGCCCTGCGGCCCGTCACCGAGGGCGAGCTCACCGTCGTGCTCGGCTGCGGCGGCGACCGCGACCGAGGCAAGCGCCCCCTGATGGGCGAGGCCGCCGCACGCCTGGCCGACAACGCCTACTTCACCAGTGACAACCCGAGGTCGGAAGATCCGCTCGCGATCCTCGCCGCTATGGTCGAGGGCGGACTGAAGGTGCCGCAGCCCGAGCGGGCGCACATCGTGGTGGAACCCGACCGTGCCTCCGCCATCGCGCTGGCCGTCGCCCGCGCACGCCGCGGCGACGTCGTCGTCGTCGCGGGCAAGGGCCACGAGCAGGGTCAGAACGTGGCGGGCGTCGTCCATCCGTTCGACGACCGCGAGGTCGTCCGTGAGGCGCTCCGGCGTTACGCACGAGGGACTAGAGGGGACGGGACGCAGGCGTGATCCCACTTCCGCTGTCGGCGATCGCGGAGATCACGGGGGGAACGGTGCACGGGCCCCCGCAGACCGAGGTGAGCGGTCCCGTGGTCATCGACTCACGCGCGGTGGAGCCCGGTGCGCTCTTCGTCGCCTTCAAGGGCGAACGCGCCGACGGGCACGACTTCGCGTCCGCGGCCCTGTCCGCCGGCGCCGCCGGGGTGCTGGCGCAGCGCCCCGTGGACGGGCCGGCCGTGGTCGTCGCCGACGTCCAGGAGGCGCTCGGACGCCTGGCGAGGGGGGTGCTCGACCGGCTGCCGGACGTGACCGTCACCGCCGTCACCGGCTCGGCGGGCAAGACCTCCACCAAGGACCTCGTCGGGCAGCTCGTGGGCCGCGCGGGGCCCGTCGTCGTCCCGCCCGGCTCGTTCAACAACGAGATCGGGCTGCCGCTCACCGTCCTGCGCGCCGACGCGACGACCCGGCATCTCGTCCTGGAGATGGGCGCGCGCGGCGTCGGCCACATCTCCTACCTCACCGGGATCGCGCCGCCGGACGTCGGCGTCGTGCTGAACGTCGGCACCGCCCACGTCGGGGAGTTCGGCAGCCGTGAGAACATCGCGCTGGCCAAGGGCGAGCTCGTGGAGGCCCTGCGGCCGGGCGGGACCGCCGTCCTGAACGCCGACGACCCGCTCGTCGCCGCCATGGCGTCGCGCGCCTCCGGCGCGCAGGTCGTGACCTTCGGCCGGGCGCGGGACGCGCACGTCCGCGCCGCCGACGAGACGCTCGACGAGCGCGGTCGGGCCCGTTTCACCCTCGTCACCCCGGAGGGGTCGGCGCCCGTGGCGCTGCGCCTGTACGGCGCGCACGCCGTCTCCAACGCGCTCGCCGCGGCCGCCGCGGCGCGGGCCGCCGGGCTCGGCGTCCGCGACGTCGCCGAGGGGCTCTCGCAGGCCGAGCCGGTGAGCCGGTGGCGGATGGAGGTCACCGAGCGGGCCGACGGCGTGACCGTGGTGAACGACGCCTACAACGCCAACCCCGACTCGACGCGCGCCGCGATCGACGTGCTCGTCCACATGGCCCGGGGCCGCCGCAGCTATGCGGTTCTGGGTGAGATGGCGGAACTGGGCGACTCTGCCCCGGTGGAACATGCCAAGATCGGGGAGCATGCCGCGCGCAGCGGTGTCACGGGCCTCGTCGTCGTCGGCGCGAACGCCGCGCCGGTGGCCGACGGGGCCGGTCAGGTGGGGTCATGGACGGGAGAGTGCGTGCAGGTGGATGACGTCGGCGCGGCGGTGGCCGCGCTCAACGAGCGGCTGGCGCCGCATGACGTCGTGCTGGTGAAGGGCTCGCGCGTGGCGGGGCTCGAGCGGGTGGCCGAGGCGATCCTCGCGGAGGGCGGTCGATGACCAGCATCATCATTGCCTCCGGAGTCGCGCTGGTCTTCGTGGCGCTCGGCACGCCGGTGTGGATCCGGATCGTCAACCGGCTCGGCTACGGCCAGATGATCCGCGACGAGGGTCCCGAGGCGCACCTCAACAAGCGCGGCACCCCCACGATGGGCGGGACGGTCTTCATCGTCGGCTCGCTCGTCGCCTACGCGGTGGCCCACCTGGTCACCAAGACGGAGCCGACGATCTCCGGCATGCTCGTCCTGTTCCTGATGTCCGGGCTCGGCCTCGTCGGGTTCGTGGACGACTACATCAAGGTGTTCAAGCAGCGCAGCCTCGGCCTGCGC
>DATCLF010000195.1:0-14779 GCA_036564055.1 Spirillospora sp. | reverse complement strand
ATGGCTGCCCACCGAGGTGGACCGGACGCACGTGCGGTCGCTGATGCACCCGGTCTACGAGCCGGGCAAGATCGCCTCCTGGATCGCGCCGCCCCGCCAGGGCATCAACGGCAAGCCCTTCGACTACGAGTACGTCCACCTCGCCTGAACCGGACGCCGCCATGAGCGAACTGTTCAACGCCTGCCACTTCCTGCTCGACCGCCACGTCGACGAGGGCCGCGGCGACCGCCTGGCGATCACCGGCGTCGGAGGCGACCTCACCTACGCGCAGCTGCACGACCGCGTCCGCCGCACCGCGGCCGGACTGCGCCGGATCGGGCTGCTGCCCGAGCAGCGGCTCGTGATGTACATGGCCGACTCACCGGACTTCGTCACGGTGTTCCTCGCCGCCCTGCGCATCGGCGCCGTTCCGGTCCCGGTCTCCACCATGCTGCGGACCGGCGACCTCGCCGAGCTGCTGCGCGACTCGCGGGCCGTCCTGCTCGCGGTGACGCGCGAGTTCGCCGGGACCGGCGCCGAGGCGGCCGCGCAGGCGCCCGAGCTGACCGGCGTGCTGACCGGGGACGGCGTCGCGATCGACACCGCCCTGCCGGTGCACCCCCTGGCCGGCCTCGCCGCCGGGGAACCGGACGGCGCACCGTACGCCACCACGGCCGACTCCCCGGCGTTCTGGCTCTACACGTCCGGCACCACCGGCACGCCGAAGGCCGCGATGCACCGCCACGGCTCCATCGAGGTGGTGTACCGCACCTACGGCGAGCAGGTGCTCGGCATACGCCCGGACGACCGGTGCCTGTCGGCGGCTAAGGCGTTCTTCGCCTACGGGCTCGGCAACTCGGTGATCTTCCCGCTGGCGGCCGGCGCGACGACGATCCTGGAGCCCGCGCCGTCCCGGCCGGAGCCGCTCGCCGACCGCGCCCGCGCCTTCGCGGCGACCCTGTTCTTCGCCGGGCCGACGTTCTTCGCCGCCATGCTCCACGCCGGGCTGCCGTCCGGGGCGCTCGGCGGGGTCCGCCTGGCGACGTCGGCGGGCGAGGTGCTCCCCGCGTCTCTCTACCACCGCTGGACCGGCCACTTCGGCGTCGACATCCTCGACGGCATCGGGATGACCGAGATGCTGCACATCTTCATGTCCAACCGGGTGGGCGCCGTGCGGCCCGGCACCACCGGCGTGGCGGTCCCCGGATACGAGCTGCGCATCCTGGACGAGGAGGGCAACGCCGTCCCGCCGGGCACGCCCGGCACGCTGTACGTGCGGGGCGAGTCGACCGCGACGGGCTACTGGTCGCGCTACAAGGCGTCGCGCCAGGTGTTCCAGGGCGAGTGGCTGTGCACCGGGGACACCTACGTCCAGGACGCCGACGGCTACTACACCTGCCTCGGCCGCACCGGCGACATGCTGAAGGCCAGCGGCATCTGGGTGTCCCCGGCGGAGGTGGAGGCCCGGCTGCTGCAGCACGAGGCCGTCGCGCAGGCCGCCGTGGTCGCCGCCAAGGACGAGGACGGGCTGGAGAAGCCCGTCGCCTTCGTGGTCACAGAGACCGGGGCGGACGTCACCGAGGACGAGCTGATCCACTTCTGCCGGGCCGGGCTCCCGTCGGTCAAACGGCCCCGGCGGGTGCTGTTCATCGACGCGCTGCCGACCACCGCCACCGGCAAGGTCCGCCGGGTCGAGCTGCGCGCCCGCGCCGCCGGCGCGCTGACCGGGCCGCAGCGGGAGGCCGTGCCGTCATGACCGTCGTCGAACGCGACCTGCTGGTCGTCGGCGCCGGCCCTGTCGGGCTCTACGCCACCTACTACGCCGGGTTCCGGGGGCTGTCGACCGTCGTCGTCGACTCCCTGCCGGAGATCGGCGGGCAGGTCACCGCGATGTACCCGGAAAAGCCGATCTACGACGTCGCCGGATTTCCCGCGATCAAGGGCCGGGACCTCGTGGCCGGGCTGGCCGAGCAGGCCGCGCGGTTCGCGCCGACCTTCGCGCTCGGCCAGCGCGCCCAGGACCTCGAACGCGACGCGGGCGGCACGATCATCGTGACCACCGACGCCGGGACCGTCGTCCGCTGCCGCGCCGTGGTGATCAGCGGCGGGATCGGGACGTTCACCCCGCGGCCGCTGCCGGCCGGGGAGGGCTGGCTCGGACGCGGCCTGCACCACTTCGTGCCCGACCCGCGCGACCACGCCGGCCGGGACGTGGTCGTCGTCGGCGGCGGGGACAGCGCCTGCGACTGGGCGCTGGCCCTGGAGCCGATCGCCCGCTCGGTCACACTCGTGCACCGCCGCGCCGCGTTCCGGGCGCACGAGCACAGCCTCGCGCAGCTGCACGCCTCCGCCGTCGAGGTGATCACCGAGGCGGAGGTGACCGCGCTCCACGGCGACGGCACCGTCGAGCAGGTGGAGATCACCGGCCCCGGCGGGACGGTGACGCGCCCCGCGCAGGCGGTCATCGCCGCGCTCGGCTTCACCGCCAACCTCGGCCCGATCCGGCGGTGGGGGCTGGAGGTGGTCGGCAACCGCTACCTGGCCGTCGACACCGCCATGGCCACGAACGTCCCCGGCGTGTTCGCGGCCGGGGACATCACCGACTACCCCGGCAAGGTGCGGCTGATCTCGGTCGGCTTCGGCGAGGCGGCCACCGCCGTCAACAACGCCGCCGTCCTGATCAACCCGGAGGAGAAGCTGTTCCCCGGGCACTCCACCGACGCCGTCCCCGCAACGGCCTGACCGCACGGCGCCCCGTGGCCGGGCCGCGCGGGCGCCGCGGCCCCGCCACCCCGCGCCGATCCACGCCGTGCCCGCCGGCTCCGCCTCACCGTGCCCGCCCCGCCGACCCCCGAGGAGGTGACGCCATGCCGTACGTCATCGGTGCGGCCTGCATCGACGTCAAGGACCGCTCCTGCATCGAGGAGTGCCCCGTCGACTGCATCTACGAAGGCGAGCGCAAGCTCTACATCAACCCCGCCGAATGCATCGACTGCGGCGCCTGCGAACCGGCCTGCCCGGTCTCGGCGATCAGCCAGGACCGGCGGGTCCCGGCCGACCAGCGCGTGTTCGCCGACGACAACGCCCGGTTCTTCACCGAGCCCCTGCCCGGCCGCGACGAGCCGCTCGGCATGCCCGGCGGCGCCGCGGTCATCGGCCCGGTCGGCGTCGACACCGAGCTCGTCGCCGCCCACGGGACCGGCGCCGGGGACGCCGGGGCTACGGTGGTCCCCGCCGCCGGCCCGCCCGCGGCCGCGCCACCGCGCACCGGCGGGAGCGGCGGCGCATGAGCGCCGGCCATGACACTCCCCGGGAGGAACCCCGATGACCTTGATCCGGGTCGAACGCGACGACCACCTGCTGTGGGTCGGTCTCGACCGTCCGGAGAAGCACAACGCCCTCGACCAGGCAATGGTCACCGAGCTGGAGGAGGTGCTCGACTCCGCCCGGCGCAGCCCCTGCATCCTGCTCGTGCACTCCACCACGCCCGGCATGTTCGCCGCCGGCGCCGACATCGCCGAGCTGCGCGACCGAGACGCCGACGCCGCGCTGCTCGCCATCAACGCCGGCCTGTTCGACCGGCTGGAGGCCCACCGCTGGCCCACCATCGCGCTCGTCGACGGCCCCGCCCTCGGCGGCGGCTGCGAGCTGGCGCTGGCCTGCGACTTCCGGATCGCCTCCCGCGCGGCGACGTTCGGCCAGCCGGAGCTGTCGCTCGGCATCATCGCCGGGGCGGGCGCGAACTGGCGGCTGCCGCAGCTCGTCGGGCTCGCCACCGCCCGCCGCATGCTGTTCGCGGGGGAGCGCCTGGACGCCGCACAGGCCCGCGACGCCGGCCTGGTCGACGAGGTCGTCGAGAACCGTGAGGGGCTCGTCGAACGGGGCCGCGAACTCGCCGCGACGATCGCCGAGCGCTCCTGGCGCGCCCTGGAACTGACCAAGCTCGCGCTGCGCAGCCACCGGCCCGCGACCACGACCTTCGACCTCGCGGCGCAGGCGCTGCTGTTCGGCGACGAGGAGAAGCACGCCCGGATGACGGCCTTCCTGGAGCGGAGAAAACGGTGACGCCCGTCCTGCGCAGCTACAGCCACGACACCTGGGTCGACGGCGGCGGCCCGGCCCGGCCCCTGCTCGACGCCGCGACCGGCGAGGAGGTGGCCCGGCTGCCCGCCACCGGACCCGACCCGGCCGCGATGCTCGACCACGCGCGGCGCGTCGGCGGGCCCGCGCTGCGCGCCCTCACCTTCACCGAACGCGCCGCCGCCCTGAAGGCGCTGGCCCGGCACCTGCGCGCCCACGTGGACGAGTTCGCCGCGCTCAGCACCCGCACCGGGGCGACCCGCCGCGACACCGCCGTCGACGTCGAGGGCGGCATCGCCGCCCTCGCCGTCTACGCGAGCAAGGCCGCCCGGGAGCTGCCGGACGCGACCGTCCTGCCGGACGGGCCGTCCGAGCCGCTCGGCCGCGGCGGCACGTTCGCCGGCCGGCACGTCCTCGCGCCGCGGCTGGGCGCCGCCGTGCAGATCAACGCGTTCAACTTCCCCGTGTGGGGGATGCTGGAGAAGTTCGCCCCGGCCTTCCTCGCCGGGATGCCGTCGGTGGTGAAACCGGCCGGGCCGACCGCCTACCTCACCGAGCTCGTGGTCCGCCGGATGACCGGGTCGGGCGTGCTGCCCGAAGGGTCGCTGTCGCTGCTGTGCGCGGGCCCCGCCGGGCTGCTGGAGAGCCTCACCGCGCAGGACGTCCTCGGTTTCACCGGCTCGGCGGCCACCGCCCTGAAGATCCGCGCCCATCCGACCGTCGCCGGGCGGGCGGTGCCCGTCAACGCCGAGGCCGACTCGCTCAACTGCTCGGTGCTCGGCCCCGACGTGCGGCCCGACGATCCCGAGTTCGCGCTCTTCGTCGACCAGCTCGTCACCGAGATGACCGTGAAGGCGGGCCAGAAGTGCACCGCGATCCGCCGCGCCCTCGTCCCGGCCGCGCTGGTCGACACCGTCGCCGAGGCCGTCCGCGAGCGGCTCGCCCGCGTGGTCGTCGGCCACCCGGGACGGGACGACACCGACATGGGGCCGCTCGCGAGCCTGGACCAGCGGGAGGAGGTGCGCGCCGCCGTCGCCCGCCTCACCGCCGAAGCCGCGATCGTCTTCGGTGACCCGGACCGCGTGGAGGTCGCCGGAGCGGACGCCGGACGCGGCGCGTTCATCTCCCCGATCCTGCTGCGCTGCGACGACCCGGCGGCGTCCGCGCCGCACGAGGTCGAGGCGTTCGGACCGGTCAGCACCCTGCTGCCCTACACGGGCGTGGACGACGCCGTCGCGGCCGCGGCGCGGGGCGGCGGAAGCCTCGCCGGGTCCGTCGTCACCGCCGACGAGAAGGTGGCGAACGCCCTGGTGACGGGCCTGGCCCCCTGGCACGGGCGCGTGCTCGTGCTGAACCGTGACGACGCGGACGAGTCGACCGGCCACGGCGTGGCGATGCCGCAGCTCGTGCACGGCGGCCCGGGCCGGGCCGGCGGCGGCGAGGAGCTCGGCGGCCTGCGGGCGCTGCACCACTACCTGCGCCGCACGGCCGTGCAGGGCCCTCCCGGTTTCCTGGACGGGCTCGCCTGAGCACGGCCCCGGGTCGGCCGGGCCTCAGCCCTCGGCCGCCAGCTTCGCCCAGTGCGCCTGGGCCGGCTCGTGCCAGCTCTCGTGCAGGTCCGCGAAGACGTTGGCGGCGCGCAGCCCGATCCAGTGCGGCGGCAGCAGCTCCTGCGGAAGCTGGGGGTCGAGGCGGGGGAAGCGGCGCCATTCGTGCACCAGCCGGACCTGCGCGAGCAGGACCTGGTCGCCGGGCTCGGGACGCAGCCCCGCGAAGGTCCGCACGAAGTCGTCGTAGGCGGCGGCCAGGTCGTCGAGGTGCCACGCCTGCTCGACCATCGCGCGCTCGGAGCCGATGCCGCCGAACGTCCCGCTGAAGGAGAACACCGCGGCGTCGAGGCCGAGATCGTCGATCACCTGCTTGGCCTCGGCCTCCCGCGCCGCGTGCGGGCTGACCCACACGCCGGGCGCCGGGCTGCCCAGGCCGGCCCAGCTCAGCTTGGTGCGCAGCTGGTGGCGCAGCTCGCGCCGGGACTCGGGGACGCTGACGAGCAGGACGAGCCAGCGCCCGTCCCAGGACTCGCGTTCCCGGCCGAACGAGTAGATCCGCTCGGCGCCCTCGCGCAGCAGCGCCCGCCCGTCCGCGGTCAGCTCCCAGCGGACCCGCCGCCCGGAGCGCCGGGAGGTGATCCACCCGTCGGCGGCCATGCGGTTCAGCGCCTGCCGGGCGGACTTCTCCTCGATCCCGAGCCCCGTCGAGACGTGGAGCAGCGCGGACGTCCACACCGGCTCGTCGCGCGGGAGGACGAACTCGCCGAACACGGTCAGCAGCAGGGACCTCGCGCTCGTCGCACCGGACTGCTCCCAGCGCGCGAAGGACGGCCCGGGCCGGCCGGTGCCCGTCTCGTTCTCACGCGCCATGGTCGGCGAACCCTCCCTCGAACACGGAACGTCGCAGGACTGCGACGCCCGTTCATGCTACATAGCAACAACGCTCTTACGCGCCAGTGTAGAACCATGTGCGGGGACCGTGCACGGAGGGGGCCGGTCGGGCGGCGGCCGGTCCCGGCGCGCCCTTCTCCGGCCGGCCGCCGCCCGGGTCACCCGACGCCGAGGAGCGCGTGGGCGCGCTCGCGGTCTGCGCGGAAGTCCTCGGTCGTGCCCCGGTGCACGATCCGTCCCTTGTTCATGACGGCGACCTCGCCCGCGAGGCGGAACGCCAGCCGGAGATCCTGTTCCACGAGGACCGCCGCGATGCCGTCCTCGCGCAGCCGCTCCAGGACCCCGGCGATCTGGTCGACGACCGCCGGGGCCAGGCCGTCGGACGGCTCGTCGAGCAGCAGCAGCCTCGGGTCGCGCAGCAGCGCCCGGCCGATCGCGAGCATCTGCTGCTCACCGCCGGACAGCTCGTCGCCCCGGCGCCCCCGGCGTTCGGCAAGGCGCGGCATCAGCTCGTACACCCGCGGCACCGTCCACGTCCCGCGCCGCCGGCCCCGCACCGCGATCGCGAGGTTCTCCTCGACGGTGAGGGGCGCGAAGACACGGCGGCCCTGCGGGACGATCGCGACGCCGTGCCGCGCGACGACGTGCGCGGGCGCCCCGGCCAGCTCACGCCCTCCGACGCGGATGCTGCCGGAGTAGGGCCTGAGCATGCCCATCACCGTGTGGACGAAGGTGGTCTTGCCGGCGCCGTTGCGGCCGAGCAGCGCCACCACCGCACCGGCGGGGACGCAGAGGTCGACGCCGTCCAGCACCGTGGTGCCCTCGTAGCCCGCGCGCAGCCCGGACACGGTGAGCAGATCGGTCATCGGGGTCCTCCGGCGTCGGTGAACAGGTCGTCGGTCCTGGCGGCGCCGAGGTAGGCGCGGCGCACGTCCTCGTCCGACCGGACGGCCTCGGGCGTGCCGGACGCCAGGACCCGGCCCAGGTGCAGGACGGTGACGCGGTCGGCGAGCCGGAACACCACGTCGAGGTCGTGCTCGACGATGAGCACGGTCAGGGACGCGGGAAGACGCTCCAGCAGTGCGGTGAACCGCTCGGTCTCCGCGGCCGACATCCCCGCGGTCGGCTCGTCGAACATGACCACGGACGGCCCCGTGGCCAGCACCATCGCCACCTCGAGCTGCCGCCGCTCGCCGTGCGACAGCGCCGACGCCTTCTCGGCGGCCCGCTCCGCGAGCCCCGCGGACTCCAGATGCCGGTGCGCCTCGGCCTCGACGTCCCGGAACCGCCGCGCGGGCCGGTCGAGGCGGTGCGCCGCCCCGCGGACGCGTTGCACGGCCAGCGCGACGTTGTCGAGGACGGTGCAGTCGGTGAACACGCTGGAGTGCTGGTAGGTGCGCACCAGGCCGCGGCGCGCCCGTTCGGACTCCGGCAGGGACGTCACGTCCTCGCCCGCCAGCAGGATGCTCCCGCCGGTGGCCCGCAGCGTCCCGGCGACCGTGGCGAACAGCGTCGACTTGCCCGCGCCGTTCGGGCCGATCAGCGCGTGCCTCTCACCCCTGCGAACGGACAGGGTCACGTCGTCGACGGCGGTGAGCGAGCCGTAGGAACGGGTGAGCCCCCGCAGTTCCAGGATCGGGGTCATCCGGTCTCCTCCCGCGCGCGGCGCGCGCCGAGACCCGCCAGGCCGCGCGGCATCAGGAACACGACGGCGACGAACAGCAGCCCGAGCAGCAGCGGGCCGTGGCCGCCGACCTGGGCCGACAGGATGTCGCGCACGAGCAGCACCAGCGCCGCCCCGAGACACGGACCCCACAGGCTGCCCGCCCCGCCGATGACCACGCTGAGCAGGGCGAGCGCGGCGACCTCGAAGCCGAGGTCGCCGGGGGAGACGAACCGGGCCTGCGCGGCCCAGAGCGCGCCGCCCACGCCCGCGACGCCCCCGGCCAGGCAGAACACCCCGTACCTGGCGAGGGACGGACGATACCCGAGGGCCCTCATGCGGGGCTCGTTGTCGCGGATGCCCCGCAGGGTCCGCCCGTAGGGTGAGCGCACGACCAGCGAGACCGCGGCGAACACCCCGATCGCCACGGCGAGGACCCACCAGTAGACGAACCCGGGCGCCAGCAGGGGCGTGCCGAGCAGGCTGACCGGCGGCATGCCCGCCAGGCCGTTGCCGGCACCGACCGCCGACCAGGTTTCGGCGACCTGGTGCACCGACTCGCCGATCGCGAGCGTGAGCATCAGGAACACGATGCCGCGCGCACGAACGGCGACCCAGCCGGTCACGGCCGCGGCCGCCAGCCCGGCCGCCAGCGCCGCCGCGACCTGGGCCACCGCGTCCGCGGTGACGTGGACGCCCACCAGCGCCGCCGTGTAGGCGCCGACGCCGAAGTAGGCCGCCTGCCCCAGCGTCGGCAGGCCCGTCACGCCGGTCAGCAGGTCGACGCCGAGCACCAGCACCGCGAACGCCAGCATCCGCGTCATGGTCGTCACCGGGTACGCCCCGAGCACCAGCGGCGCCGCCGCCAGCATCGCGGTCACGGCCACGGCGATCACCCGTGCGCGGCGCCCCCGGCCAGGCCCGGCCGAACCTGCACCGGCGGGCGTGGTCTTCTCGACGGTCAGCACGGACGGGTCTTGTTTGAGGGGGCTCATGCGCGCACCGCCGAGGAGGCCGGCAACAGGCCCGCGGGCCGCACGAGCAGGACCAGTGCCATGGCCGCGAACAGCAGGAACGAGGCGAGCTCGGGGACGAGGGCCGTGCCGAGCGCCTGGACCTGCCCGATGAGCACGGCGCCGAGCAGGGCTCCGCGCACCGATCCGAGACCCCCGACCACCACGACCACGAGCGCGAGCAGCAGGACCTTCTCGTCCAGGCCGGGCTGAGCGCCGAGGATCGGCCCGGCGAGCACCCCGCCGACGGCGGCCAGCGCCGCACCCGCGGCGAAGACCCCGACCAGGACCCGGCCGGTGTTGACGCCCAGCGCCGCGACCATGGCGCGGTCGGCGACGGTCGCGCGGATCACCGCGCCGAGCGGGCTGCGTTCCACCAGGACGTAGACCGCGACCGCCAGGACCGCCCCGAACACGATCACCAGCAGCCGGTAGACGGGATAGGTCTCGCCGAGGATCCGGATCCCGCCGGCGACCGGGGCGGGCGGCGCCAGGGAGTGGACCTCGTCGCCGAATCCGAGCGAGAGCAGCTCGGCGGTGATCAGGGCGGCGCCGAGCGTGAGCAGCGCCTGGTCGAGATGGTGCGCGGTGGCCTGCGTCATCCGGGCCAGGGCGCCTCCGAGAACGGCCCCGGTCACCGCGGCGGCGAGCACCGCCAGCACGAACGGGACGAGCCCCGACCCCCGCCCGGTCAGCGCGACCGCGGCGTACGCGCCGACCAGGTACACCGCCCCGTGGGCGAGGTTGAGCACGTCCATCATCCCGAACACCAGGGACAGGCCGAGCGCGATCGCGAAGAGCAGCGAGCCCATCGCGAGGCCGTTGAGAGCCGTGACCAGATAGGTGCTCATCGCGGATCCCGTTCAGCCCAGCTCGCGCACGACCGCGTTGACGATCTCGCCGCCGTCGGAGCGGACCTCGCGCAGGTAGTACTTCTGCCGCACGTCGTGGTCGCGGTCGAACGTCCACGGTCCGCGCGGGCTGTCGATCGTCCCGATGGCGCCGAGCGCCTTGGACAGCGCCTCGCCGTCGGAGCTTCCGGCCTTGCCGAGCGCCTTGTCGAGCGCGGCCGCGGCGTCGTACGCCTGGACGGTGTAGACGGTCGGCTCCTCCTTGTACGCCTTGCGGTAGGCGTCCACGAACTCCCTGTTCCGCGGGGTGTCCAGCTCGGCCGAGTAGTGCAGCGAGGTCTTGACGCCGACGGCGGCCTCGCCCTGGGCGTCCAGCACCCCGCCCTCGGTGAGGAAGCCGGTTCCGTACAGCGGCACCGTCTCGCTGAGACCGAACTGCTTGTACTGCTTGACGAAGTTCACCGCCTCGGAGCCGGCGTAGAAGCTGTAGACGGCCCTGGCTCCCGACTTGCGGATGGCGGACAGGTACGGCTGGTAGTCCTGGGTCTTGCCGAAGGGGGTGTACTTCTCGCCCGCGACCTTGCCTCCGGCCTCTTCGAACGTCCTGCGGAACCCGGCCGCCATCTCCCGTCCGGCCGCGTAGTCGGCGGTGATCAGGTAGACGGGGCCGTCGGCCTCCTCGGCGACGGCGGGGCCCAGCGCGGCGCCGACCTTGGCGTTCGCGAAGCTCGTGCGCCAGACGTAGGGCGACTTGCGCGCGCCGGTGATGTCGTCGGCCCCGGCGTTGGCCACGAGCAGCGGCCGCTTGGATTCGTGGAAGAAGTCGCGCAGGCCCAGCGCGGTCGCGGAGTTGACCACGCCCACGACCGCGGTGACGCGGTCCTGGGTGACCAGCTTCTGCGCGGCCGGTACGCCGGTCTGCGGGCTCTCGCCCTCGTCGGCGGTGACGACGTCGACGGCGTTGCCGCCGAGCTTGCCGCCGTGCTGGTCGAGGTACAGGCGGAATCCGTTGCGCATGTCCTCGCCGAGCGGTGCGTAGACGCCCGACAGCGGCACCAGCAGGCCGATCTTGACCTGGCCGGACGCGCCGTCTCCGGACTGGCTCAGGCTCGACGCTCCGCAACCCGGCAGCGTCAGCGCGCCCAGCGCGAGCGCGGTGATGGCCGTGACGGGGCGCAACAGGCGGAAGGCTCTGAAGGGAACGCCCATGGCGGCTCCTCGGGGTGGGACGCCGGCTCGGCTCACCGGCGAGACTGGCCACAGAATCTACAGTCACCTGCATCAACGTCAAGAGTTTGTATCTAATTTAGGTGCGGGATCTGCGGTGGCACTCGATGTCAAAAAGCCAGGCAGAGTCGATTCATGCTCATAAAGGAAGACAGAGTCGTTGAGATACAAGATCAAAGTGTTGACAAACTCTGACGGCCCTGCAAAGCTGAGATGCTCTGTGACCCACGACACAGTGGCCTCGCCCGTGCGCCCTGCGCGCGTGAGGGGACGGCGGACGAAGCTCCGGACGGCGGGCTCGGACCGGGGCGTCAGATGATGGCGACGTCGTAGAGGATGCGCTTCATCGACGACTCGGGCAGAGCGGGATTGCGGGCGGCGCTGCCGGCCGCGTCCGGGTCGTCGAGCAGTTCCAGCAGCCGGGCGGGCGGCAGGCGCGGGTCCCGCGCGGCCGCCGCGCGGACGGCCGGGTCGGCGTCACGGCTCAGCCGCTCGACCTCGCCGGGCCCGAGCGCCGGGTCGCGCAGGGCCAGGACGCGGGCCGCCGGGTCGGGCGATCCGGCGAGGCGGGCGAGGCCCTCGCGGGGGAGGTTGGGGTGACAGGCGCGGTCGACGCGCGTCACGAACGGCGACTCCAGCGCCATCGCGAGCAGCAGGTCGCCCGGCGGGTCGGGGTGATGCTCCGACAGCAGCAGCCGGACGACGAAGTCCTCGTCCCGTGCGAGAAGACGGACCAGGTCGGCGGGCAGGTGGGGGCTGTGGGCGGCGAAGCGGCGCAGGCCCGCGTGCGCGGAGGTGGCGAAACGGCGCATCAGGCCGAGGTCGTCCAGGCGCGTCCACAGCCACTCCGGCGGGTGGAGCCGGTCCTGGGGGCCGACGTGGTAGTCGATGGCCGCGCGCTGCTCCTCGCTCAGCTCCGGGCGCAGCGACACCGCCAGACGCACCTCGTGCTCGGGGTCGCCCGCGAGGACGTCCACGAGGTCCGGGGGAAGGCACGGGTTGGCGGCGGCCGCCGCGCGGATCGCGGGACGCGGGTCGCGGCACAGCTCCAGGGCCTGCTCGCGGGTCAGCGGGACGGTCGACGCCGCCGACGCCCGGCCGGTGGCGAGCAGCGGCGCGGCGAGCTCCGGGCGCCGGTGGCAGGCCAGCCGCATCGCCAGCCACCGGAGCCGCGGGTCCGGGTCCTCCAGCGCCGCGTCGACGACGTCCTCGGGCGGGTCCGGCCAGGTCTGCAGCGCGCTCAGCCGGACCGCCGCGTCCGGGTCGGCGGCCAGCGCGGCCCGCACGGCGCACGGCAGGCACGCCTGCCCGCACAGGGCCTCGCGCACCCGCGGGTCGGGGTCGCGCGCGAGCCGGTCCACGGCGTCGCGGGGGAGGGGCTCGGCGGACCGCCCGTGCTCCGGGGCCGACGCCACCGCCCGCCGGACGGCCGGGTCGGGGTCGCCGGCCAGGCGGGCCCTGATCGCGGCCGATGCGCAGCCCGCGGCGACGAGACGGCGCGTGCGGGGGTCGGGATGCCGGGCGGCGGCCTCGTGCACGACGTCCGGCACGCCCTCGCGGCGCAGCAGCACGTTGCGCATCCGCGGCTCGGCGCGCTCCAGGATCAGCAGCAGAAGGTCGGCCGGTGTCGCGGGGTTGGCGGCCAGGCCCTCCAGCCGCACGGAGTAGAGCGTCCGCACCGGATCACGGTATCCGCCGTCTCCCGGCCCCGGGAAGCGCGCGCAGCGGGTGAGTTCCCCGCAGGCCAGGCGCTGTTGTCACCCGGTAACACCCCCGATACCTTTGCGGACATGGCAGGTGCGCGGGGCGGGGGAGGGACGCGGGCACGGCGCGACCCGGGGCGTCGCCGCGCCCTGCTGGAGGCCGCCGACCGGGTCATCCAGCGGGAGGGCCCCGAGGCGTCGATGGCCGCGATCGCCGCGGAGGCCGGGATCAGCAAGCCGATCCTCTACCGTCACTTCGGCGACAAGAGCGGCCTGTACCAGGCGCTGGCCGAACGGCACACGCGCAAGCTCATCGAGGCGATCCGCGAGGAGTTCTCCCGCGACGAGCCGATCCGCGACCGCGCCCGCTCCACCATCGACACCTACCTGGCGACGATCTCCAAGAACCTTCACCTCTACCGGTTCCTGATGCACCGGGCGAGCGCCGAGGACGCCGCCACGCACAGCGCGATGAGCACGATGATCCGCGACGTGAGCCGGGAACTGGCCGAGGTGATGATCGCCGAGGGCGAGATCGAGGACCGCACCCGCGCCTACGTGTGGGGCCACGCGATCGTCGGGATGGTGCAGACGGCCGGCGACTGGTGGCTCGACCACGGCGAGGACGTGCCGAGGCAGGACGTCGTCGACAACCTGGTCGACCTCGTCCTCGGCGGGCTGCCGGCCGCGGCGTCCGAGGCCCGCGCGGCGTCCGAGACCCGCGCACCCGGGAACGACCGTGATTCCTCTGCGGGCTGAGACCGCCCGCAGCGGGGGACAGGGCGTCAGACGGTCCGGTCCGCGGCGGTCCGCGGCTCGTGCCGCACGTCGACCGAGGGGTCGAGCTCCCGGGTCCACGCGGCGAACTCGACCAGGATCCCGTCGGGGTCCTTGAAGTAGATCGAGCGCACGAACACGCCCTCGTGGTTCTCGGGGGCGACGCCGAACTCGCTGTCGTCGTGGTTGAGCACCACCCCGACGTCCACCCCCTTGGCGATGAGCCTGTCGCGGTACTCCTCGATCCGCTCGGGCGGGACGTCGAAGGCGATGTGGTTCATCGACCCGACGGCCGACAGCAGCTCGCCCCGGTCGGGCAGGTCCTTCGGCCCGGACACGCCGGGGACGGGATCGGGCGCGTCGGGGAACCAGAAGAAGGCGAGGGCGTTGCCCCCGCCGCAGTCGAAGAAGAAGTGCTGGCCCCAGCCCATCGGCAGCTCGATCGTCTTGACCAGCGGCATGCCGAGCACGCCCTGGTAGAAGTCCACCGTCCGTTTCATGTCGCTGCACACGAGCGCCACATGGTTGACGCCGCGCAGCTCGAACTCGGTGTTCTGCCTGGTCATGGGGCCGCTCCCGGGCGTGTAAGTGATCCCTTGCCGCGCGTCCATGGTAACCTCGGCGCCATGCGAACCGCAGCCTCCCAACGGTGGTGGTGGCGCCGCTGAGGCGGCGCCGGTTCGTGCACGTTCCCAGACCCAGCGACCGCCCTCACCCGGCGGTCGTCTCGCGTGTTCGCCGCTGGGGTGCAGGGCCCGGAACTTGAGGGGCCACCGCGGTGGATACCGTCTCACAGCAGCCGCTGACCAGCGCGTTCGTCACGGCCGGGGGCGTACGGGTCACCCGTACCGCCACCCCCGTCGATCCCGAGCGCAAGTCCGACGTCCTGAACGAGCTCGTCGCCGCCGTGGGCAAGCGGCGCGACGGCGTCCTCAGCTCCGGCATGGAGTACCCGGGCCGCTACAGCCGCGGGCACATGGGCTACGTCGATCCGTGCCTGGAGATCGTCGCCCGCGGGCGGACCGTCGGCGCGCGGGCCCTGAA
>DATCLF010000194.1:0-6950 GCA_036564055.1 Spirillospora sp. | reverse complement strand
TGTCCGTTGTGGGCCCCTTCGATGTCGGTGTCGAGGCGGTCGCCGACCACGAGCGGGCGTTCGGCACCGGTGCGCCGGACCGACTCCTGATGGAGCGGCCGTTCCGGCTTGCCGGTGACGATCGGCTCGACGCCGGTCGCCGCGGCGATCACGCGGAGCAGGGAGCCGTTGCCGGGGTGCGGCGGTCCGTCCGGGCCGGGAATGGTCAGGTCGCCGTTGGAGCCGACGAACAGGGCGCCCGTCGCGACGGCCTTCGTCCCTTCGGCGAGCAGCCCGTACCCGAGGTTCGGGTCGTAGCCCTGCACGACGGCGGCGGGGCGTCCGGCCGCGGTCGACACCGGGCGCAGCCCTTGCGCGCGGACGGCGTGCCGCAGGCCCATGCCGCCGACGACGAGGACCTCCGACCCGGCGGGCAGGCGTTCGGCGAGCAGCCGCGCCGCCGCCTGCGCGGAGGTGACGACGTCGTCGGCCTCCGCCGGAACGCCGACCTCGGTGAGCAGCGCCGCGACCGCCGACGGGGTCCGGGAGGCGTTGTTAGTGACGAACGCGAGCCGCTGCCCCGCGGCGCGGGCCTTGGCGAGCGACTCCGCCGCCGCGGGCACGGGCCTGCGGCCGACGTAGACGACCCCGTCGAGGTCGAGCAGCGCGACGTCGTACGCCTCGCACAGGGGACGGTCGCTGCCTTTCACGGGACTCCTCATGACCATGATCGTACGGGGGCTTGACCCGCCGCCGAGGCGCCCGGGGCCCGCACCGGCGGCGAGACGGGACGATGTCGAAGGCCGAGCCGGGGCCGGCGGTGCGGGCCGGCGTGGGTCAGCGACGCGACCTGAGCGTGGCCCTGGCGTGCCGCAGCGCCCTCGCGTAGTCCTCGTTGTCGGGACGCATGGCGGCCGCGATCGCCAGGTGCCGCGCCGCGCCCTCGAAGTCGCCGAGCCGGCTGAGCGACAGTCCGAGGCCGAACCGCGCGTAGTCCTCGGCGGGCTCCTCCTCGACGATCGACCCGAAGCTCTCGGCGGCCGCGTCGAACTGCCGCGTCCCGAACTGGGCGCGGGCGAGGGCCTCGCGGATGCTGTGCGACGACGGCTCGGCCTCGGCGGCCCTGGTCAGCAGCTGCAACGCGGCGGCGGCGCTCCCGGACCTCAGCAGTTCCAGCCCGCGGGTGTACCACTCGTAGACCCCTCCTTCCGGAGGGGCGGGCCGCCTGCCGTGGTCGTCGCCCGGGGAATCGTCTGGCCTGCCGGAACCTTGATGATTCATGTGGACCTCCCCTCGCCTTACGACCGTACCCACAGCGATGTGGGAAGCCCTCCGCTGACTAGCATGCCCGGGATGGACGGCGACCTCTCCCCCGGCCGTGCTCCCGAGGAACTCCTCGATGAGTTCTCCGAGGAGTCTCCCGAGGAGTTCAGCGCCCGGATCTTCGGGACGTCGGAGCCCGCGACCGGGCGCGGGCTGGAGCTCGCCCCGTTCCGCGGCGTCCGGTTCGTCCCGGACGTCGCCGGCGACCCGGCGGCGGTCACCACGCCGCCCTACGACCTGATCGACGAGACGACGGCGCTGCGGCTGCTGGCGGGCGGCGGGTACAACATCGTCCGGCTCAACCTGCCCCGTGCGGCCGGGGAGAGCTACGACGCGGCGGGCGAGAGGCTGCGCCGCTGGCTCCGCGACGGAGCCCTCACCGTCGACCCGGAACCGGCCCTGTACGTGTACGAGGTGTCGGGTGACGGGACCGTCCTGCAACGCGGACTGATCGGCGCCCTGGGGCTGCGCGCCGAGTCCGAGCGCGTGGTGCTGCCCCACGAGAACGTCTTCCCCGGCCCGGTCCGCGACAGGCTCGCGCTGATGACGGCGGCGAACGCCAACCTGGAGCCGATCTTCCTGCTCTACGAGGGCGGGGGCGACGCCGCCCGGATCGTCGACGAGGCGGCCGCCGGGACTCCGCTGCTGGACTTCCGCGCGGACGACGGGTTCACCCACCGGCTGTGGCGCGTCACCGACCCCGCCCTGCACGCCCGAGTGGCCGCGGACCTCCACGACAAGCAGGCGCTGATCGCGGACGGCCACCACCGCTACGCCACCTACCGCGCTCTTCAGGCACGGTGTCACGCGGCCGGCGACGGCCCAGGCCCCTGGGACGCGGGGCTCGCGCTGCTGGTCGATTCCACGCGGTATCCGCCGCATCTGGGAGCGATCCATCGCGTCCTGCCCGGTCTCGCCCCGGAGACCGCCGTCGCACGGGCCCGCGCCGTGTTCCGCGTCACCGGCTACCAGGACGAAGCCGAGGCCCTCAAGGCCCTCGAAGCCCATGCGGACGGGTCGGGTCCGGCGTTCCTCCTGGGCGGGAGCGACACGCTGTACCTGCTCACAGACCCCGCAGAGGACGCGCTCAGGCTCCGCATGCCGTCCGAGCACTCACCGCGCTGGCGGCAGCTCGACACCGCCGTCCTCGACCATCTCCTCATCGACGGCGTGTGGAACATCCCGGAGAACGAACACGCCATCGAGGTCGTGCACGACGACCCGTCGGCCGCCATCGCGCGCGCTCGGCGCAGCGGAGGCACTGCCGTCATCTTGAACCCGCTCCGGGTCGATGACGTTCTGGCTGTGGCGGGACAGGGCGAGCGTGTCCCCCGCAAGTCCACCTCGTTCGGTCCCAAGCCTCGCACCGGGCTCGTCCTGCGGCTGCTCCGCCCGGAGGACGAACAGTGAAGGGCGCACACGAAACAACGGCCGGGGCGGGTGGTCCCCGAGACGCCCGGGGGACGATGATCGGGGCATGAACACCACGACCACGGTCACCCCGCTCGGCGGCGACGTCTATGAGATCGACACACGGATGGCCGGGCACGCCGGCATCACGGCCGGCTACCTGATCAGGTCGGACCGGCCCTGCCTGGTGGAACCGGGAACATCGGGCTCGGCCCCGGTGGTGCAGGCCGCCCTGCGGGAGCTGGGCGTCGGTCCCGACGACCTGGCGACGGTGGTGGTGACGCACATCCATCTCGACCACGCGGGCGGCGTCGGCGACATCGCGCGGATGTACCCGCGGGCGGAGGTCGTCGTCCACGAGAAGGGCGCCCGGCACCTGGTCGACCCGTCGCGGCTCATGCGCAGCGCCCGCATGGTGTACGGAGACGCCCTGGACACCCTGTTCGGCGAGCTGAAGCCGACGGACGCGGCCCGCATCCGGGCCGTCGAGGACACCGGCGCGATCGATCTCGGCGGCGGGCGGCGGCTGGAGTCGTACTACTCCCCCGGTCACGCCAAGCACCATGTCGGGCTGATGGACTCCGAGACCGGAGACCTCTACGTCGGCGACGCCGCCGGGGTCTACATCCCCGAGACCGCGGACGTGAAGCCCGCGACACCGCCGCCGGACTTCGACCTCGACACCGCCCTGGCGTCGCTCAAGAAATTCCGTTCGCTGAACCCTGAGCGGCTGCTGTTCGCGCACTACGGACCCGTAGCCGATGTCAACGACACCCTCGAACGCTCAGCGGAGGAACTCCGGGTCTGGGTGGACGCCGTCCGCGACGCCAAGGACGAAGGTCTCGACCTGGACCACGCAGTGGCGATGGTCGTCGAGCGCACCAAGGACCGTTACGCCATCACGGCCGACGACGCCGACCCCGAGCTGACCGCCAAGTACGAGATCCTCAACTCCGCCGAGAGCAACGTCGCGGGCATCATGCACGCGCTCGGCGGGAACGCCTGAGGGCCGGCCGTCCGGCGGCGTTCCGCCGGGCGCTGCCCTCGCACGGCGGGTCTGGCGGGTCAGCGGCGGAAGGGGCCGGTGACCTCGAACGTGTGGCCGTCGGTGCCCGCATCGAACCCGCTCTTGCCACGCTGGGAGGAGAAGTACAGGCGTGATCCGTCCGGTGTGAACGCGGGTCCGGTGATCTCCGAGTCGTCATGGCCGACGAGACGCAGGAACGGCGAGACGATTCCGTCGGTGGTGATGACGTTGATCTCCATGTTGTCGCCGTCCTCGGCGACGAACAGGTCACCGGACGCCGTGGCCGTCAGGTTGTCGACGCCGCGCAACGGTGCGTCCCCTTCTGCGACGAGATCGTCGTCGTAGGCGATGTCCAACCGTTCGGCGGCGGCGTCGTAGGCCCACACACGGTTGTCACCCTTGGTCGTGAAGTAGCAGATCCCGTGCGTGTAATGGCAGCCCTCTCCGCCGTCGAAATGCATGGCGCCGGACACCTGCCTACGCGTGGGTGTGAGCCAGAACTCCGGGTTGGGGACCTTCTCCCATTGCACCGGACCCGTTCCTGAGGCGACCAGAACTTCGAGGGTGCCGGACGACAGGTCACCCCACGTCCGTGGGCGGAAACGGTAGAAGCACCCGTCGGGTTTGTCCTCGGTGAGGTAAATGACCTCCCGTTCCGGGTCGGCTGCCGCTGCCTCGTGCTGGAAACGGCCCATCGCAGGACGGGCGACGGCCGGCTCCTGGCCCCGCGGGTCCGTCTCCCACACCAGGCCGAGGTCGTGTTCCTCACACGACAGCCACGTGTTCCACGGCGTGGCACCGCCGGCACAGTTCAGCGTGGTGCCGTTCAGAGTCCGGTAGGCCGACGTGATGTTGCCGGACGCGTCGAACCGGATGGCGGACACGCCGCCCACGAGCGGGACCTCGGAGTTGCTGACGTAGATCCAGCCGTCGCCGTCGGGGAAGCATGCACCGCCGTCGGGTGCCGGATGCCAGGTGTGCCTCGTCCCTTCGACGCGTTGCATCGAACGCGCGACGATCCGGCTCGTGAAGCCCTCGGGGAGCTGGAGGCCGTTGCCGTCCGGGGGCTGCAGCGGGCCGTAGGGACCCGGCCCCGGCTGCGCCGGACCCGAGGCGAAGGCCTGCTGCCAGAGGGCTCCCGAGAACGCGGCCGTGCCACCGGCGAGGAGGGTGGCGCGCAGGAACGTGCGACGGTCCAGGGGCATGACAACTCCTGAGAGTCCATCACCGGACGAGTCCGGTGCCCCCGATACGGCCCGGTTCCGTGAATATCGGGCGGAACCTACTCGTCAGTCAAGTCGACATGGTCGTCGGCGAGTTGCGGCCGTTCCCCATCGGCGGGTTTCGGTTCGAGGAACACCGCGGGAACACCCGGTGCCTCGTCGACGGGAGTCTCCGGCGGAGCGTCGGTGCCGGGGGCCCTGAACTCGATCCCGGTCGCCGGGGCCTCCGCAGAATCGCCCGTCCTCTCAACGGAACCACCACCGTCTTCCGCTGCGAGGACCTCGCCGCCCCCGGCGGCGTTGTTCTGCGCCACCTCGGTTCCTGCTTCACCGTCCTTCGTGACGTCGCCCTTGCCCACCGCGACACCGTTCTCTGCGGCCTGGTCCTTCGCGACGCTCTGCGTTGTGGCGTCGTCTGTGGTCTCGTCGTCTGCGGCGGCGCGCGCGGCGGGCTCGTCTCTTGCGGCGTCGTCCTCTTCGGTGGCGTCCTCTTCGCCGTCGCCCTCTTCGTTGTCGACGATGTGGAGGCCTTCGAGTTCGGCGTAGCGTTCGGCGGCGTCGGTCTCGCCGTTCCGGTCGGCCGCCGCGGCACGGGCGAACCACTCGGAGGCCTCCTGCTCGCGGCCCGCTGCGACGAGTGCGTCCGCGTAGGCGTAGAACAGCCGCGCGGACCACGGCTGGAGCCGCCTGTCGCGAAGCTCGGGAATCTGCAACGTCACCACGGCCGCGTCGTACTGGCCGAGGTCACGGCGCACGCCCGACTCGACGATGCGGAGCTCGACGCGTCCCATGGGGTCGAGGTTCTTCGCCTCCGGCGACTTGATGAGGTCGAGGGCGCGGTCGAGGCGTCCGAGGCCCCGCTCGCAGTCCGCCATCATCGGCAGGTAGGACTCCTCCCCCGTGCTGAGCCTGCGCGCCGCCCGCAGCTCGGCGAGGGCGTCCGCCCATTCTCCCGCGTGGTACGCGGCGATCCCGGCCGCCTCCCGGACGATCCCGACCCGCGACGCAAGCCGACGTGCGGCACGCGCATGTCCGTAGGCCCGCTCGGGTTCCTCTTCGGCGAGCCGCCCGGCCATGACGAGATGACGGGCGACCTTGGTCGCCAGGTCCTTCGGGAGCGTGCGCAGCTCCTCACGGACCTCCGCTGCCAGTTCCTTGCCCGTGACGTCGTCCGGCAGGATCGGGTCGTCGTGCGCCGCGGGCTTCTTGCGTTCGGCAGCGCGCGCCAGCCGGTCGTCACGGTCGCGCCGGGGCGCCGACCGTCGTCCACCTTCCTGGAGCCTCTTCGGTCCGCCGCGTCCCTTCAGGGGCCGGTCCCCTGGACGTCCCTTCAACGGACGCTCACGGTCGCTGGGACGGCCATCGCGCCGGTCCTCGAACCTACGCGCGCCAGGACGGCGCTCATCTCGTCCGCCACGCCCTTCGCGAACCTGGAAACGCCGATCGCCCCGGCGAGCGTCCGGACGCCCTTCCCGGCTGCCGGCACGGCGGTCGTCCGACCGCGCGAACGTGCGTGCAGGGCCACGGCCATCCCGCTGACCACGCGTGTCCCGCTTCTTGCCCTTCCATCCGCCGTCGGCGCCTCGACCGCGTGGTGCGCCTTCGCGGGGACCACCGTTCCCACGGTCCCGGCGGTCGCCCGGGCCTCCGCGAGCACCGCTTCCACGACCGGCGGACGGGTGCCGCCTCCCGTTGTCGCCGTGCCGTTCACGGCCCTTCTCGCTGCGGCCGTCCTCTTCCGCGCTCATCACGTCCGTCACTGTTCTCAGGGGTTCGTCGATGCTTTCAGCCTACTTTGAACCCCAACACACGCCGAGGGCCGCCCCATTAACCGGGGCGACCCTCGATCAATATGAGTCCGGCGGCGTCCTACTCTCCCACACAGTCACCCATGCAGTACCATCGGCGCTGGAAGGCTTAACTTCCGGGTTCGGAATGGAACCGGGTGTTTCCCCTCCGCCATAACCACCGAACGACCAAACCCCAAC
>DATCLF010000193.1:0-3454 GCA_036564055.1 Spirillospora sp. | reverse complement strand
GCTCGACGACGTGCTGGCGGGTCGTCCGCACACCCCCCACGCGCCGCGCGACCGGCGGACGCTCCTGCCGATCACCCCGGTCGAGCGGCCGTCCGCCTCGGCGGTGATCCCGGGGCACGCGTCCGAGCCGCCGGACGGCGTCGCGCCGCCGTCGGGGCCCCGGGTGCTGCGGCGACGGCTCGGCGGGGGACCGGTGGCGCCGCTGAAGCTGGCGTCCGGCTGCGACCGGCGCTGCACGTTCTGCGCGATCCCCGCGTTCCGCGGCGCGTACGTGTCGCGTCCCCCGGCGGAGGTGCTCGAAGAGGCCCGCTGGCTCGCGGAGCGCGGCGTCCGTGAGCTCGTGCTGGTCAGTGAGAACTCCACGTCCTACGGCAAGGACCTCGGCGACCTGAGGGCGCTGGAGAAGCTGCTCCCGGAGCTCGCCGCCGTGGACGGGATCGAGCGGGTGCGGGTCAGCTACCTGCAGCCGGCCGAGACGCGGCCGGGGCTCATCGAGACGATCTGCGGGACGCCCGGCGTCGCCCCGTACTTCGACCTGTCGTTCCAGCACGCGAGCGCCCCGGTGCTGCGGTCGATGCGCAGGTTCGGCGATCGGGAGCGGTTCCTCGGGCTGATCGACCATATCCGCCGGCTGGCGCCTGAGGCGGGCGTGCGGTCCAACTTCATCGTCGGCTTCCCCGGGGAGACCGAGGACGACTTCGAGGAGCTGGTGGCGTTCCTGGAGGCCGCCCGGCTGGACGCGGTCGGCGTGTTCGGATACTCCGACGAGGACGGCACCGAGGCCGCGAACCTGGACGGCAAGCTCGACCCGGCCGAGATCGCCCGCCGGGTCGACGAGCTGTCCGGCCTCGCCGAGGAGCTGACCGCCCAGCGCGCCGAGGACAGGATCGGCACGGACGTGCAGGTCCTGCTGGAGGACAAGACCGAGGACGGCGGGGTCGAGGGCCGCGCCGCCCACCAGGCGCCGGAGGTGGACGGCACCGTCCTCGTGCGCGGCGAGGGGCTCGCCCTCGGCGAGATCGTCACGGCGCGCGTGACCGGCAGCGAGGGCGTAGACCTGATCGCGGACGTACGATGATCGCCGGCAGCCCGGATCCGGTGGCGGGGCCCCACGACCCGCCGCAGGCCGGCGTCTGGAACATCGCCAACGCGCTCACGCTGGTCCGGATCGCCCTGGTGCCGGTGTTCGTGTGGCTGCTGTTCCTCGACACGGCCGGCTGGCGCCTCGCGGCGCTCGCGGTCTTCGCCGTCGCCTCCCTCACCGACAAGATCGACGGCGACATCGCGCGGGCGCGCGGGCTCGTGACCGACTTCGGCAAGATCGCCGACCCGATCGCCGACAAGGCCCTCACCGGCGCGGCCCTGGTCAGCCTGTCGCTCATGGGGGAGCTGTGGTGGTGGGTGACGGCCGCCATCATGGTCCGGGAGATCGGCATCACGCTGATGCGGTTCGTGCTGATCCGCCGGAGCGTGATCCCGGCGAGCAAGGGCGGCAAGCTGAAGACGCTGCTGCAGATCGTCGCCATCAGCCTCTTCCTCCTGCCCGGCCCGCTGGACTACCTGCGCTGGACGGCGATGGGCGCGGCCCTGGTCGTCACGGTCGTCACCGGCGTCGACTACCTCTACCGGGCGTGGAAGCTGCGGACGCCTCCGGGACGTCCTGAGGCGACGGACATGCGGTGACCCAGGGGATCCCAGGACGAGACAGGACGAGAAAGGCCGGGAAAGGCCGGGACGATGGCGGACGGGTGGGCTGGCGGACGGGTGGGCTGCGGGACCACGCCCACCCCGGTCATGGCCCCGCAGCCCCGCTTCGCGGCGCCGCGCTGTCGATTATCGCGCCTCCGCGGCCGGGCCGACGAATCGTGCCGGTGAGTTTTGACTCACAGCGTGACCGGTGCGTCCGCGAATTGGTGGAGCCGGACGCGTCCGGCACGGGGTGACGAAGTGCGCCTCGTCCGCCGTGCCCCGTGCGCGCGGCGGAAGGAGCAGCCGCCGCGGAAGTCACAATGCGCGGCGGTCCTCTTTTGTGCGCGAGCGAACGAGAAGAACGAACGCTGTCCTGTTTGGAGCGATATGATCTTGAAAAATGTCGTTCGTCCTTTGTCGGGCGGCCTCCTCGGTCAACCGGCGGAGGCCCGAGGCCGTCACGGGGCGGTGAGTCCGCGCGGGTCCGTCCGGCGCCGCCGGTAGATTCGAGGCGCCGGGCCGGGACGTGCGCTTCCGGCCCCGTCGTCACAAGAGCCGGGATGGCCTTCGCACGAGCCGGGATGGGGACGCGATGCGGGTCGAACTGCTCACCGTCGGGGACGAGCTGCTCCTCGGCGACACCGTCAACGGGAACGCGGCGTGGCTCGGGCGCAGGCTCGCCGACCACGGGATCGAGGTCACCCGCAGCGTGGTCGTCGGCGACGATCTCGGCGTGATCATCGAGGCGGTGACCTCCGCGCTCGCGCGGGCCGACGCCGTCATCACGACCGGCGGCCTCGGGCCCACCTACGACGATGTGACCAGGGACGCGCTCGCCGAGGCGGCGGGCGTCGCCCTCGTCAGGGACGCGGCGATCGAGCGGCGGCTGCGCGAGCGGGCCGCGAGGGCCGGGCGCGAGCTCGTGCCCATGGCGCTGCGCATGGCCGACGTGCCCGACGGCGCCCGCCTCCTCGCCAACTCCGCCGGGGCGGCGCCCGGCCTGCGCGTCGAGCTGCCCGGCGGCGTGGTCTACGCGCTGCCCGGCGTCCCCTTCGAGATGCGCACGATCATGGACGAGGTCGTGCTGCCGGAGCTCACCGGCGCCGCGGCGCCGCCCGCGGTCGCGCGCCGGATCGTGCGCACCGCCGGGATGTGGGAGTCGCTCGTCGCGAGCCGCCTCGCCGAGATCGAGGCGATGGACGGCGTCGCGCTCGCCTACCTGCCCGACCCGGGCGAGGTGAAGGTCCGCATCACGGTGACCGGCGACGACGCCGGGGCGCGGCTGGCGCGCGTCGAGGCGCGTGTGAGGGAGCTGCTGGGCCCGGCCGTGTACGGCACGGGCGAGGAGATGCTCGACCGCGTCGTCCACCGGCTGCTCGGCGAGCGCGCCGAGACGGTCGCCACCGCCGAGTCGCTGACCGGCGGCCTCATCGGCGCGGAGCTGACGCAGGCGCCCGGGGCGTCGGCCACGTACGCGGGCGGCGTGGTGACGTACGCCACCGAGGTGAAGCAGCGGGCGCTGGGCGTCCCGGCGGAACTGCTGGCCGAGCACGGAGCCGTCCACCCGGACGTCGCCGCCGCGATGGCCACGGGTGTGAGGGACGCGCTCGGTGCGACGTACGGGCTCGCCGTGACGGGAGTGGCCGGACCCGACCCGCAGGACGGCCGGCCGGTGGGAACGGTCTACATCGCTGTGTCCGGACCCGGCGATTCGCTCACCGTGGTCAGTCCGAAACTCCCCGTGCCGAAACCCGGGGCCGAGGCC
>DATCLF010000192.1:0-21087 GCA_036564055.1 Spirillospora sp. | reverse complement strand
GCCCGGACGCGGAGGCGCGGGACGCGGACCGCCGGCGCCGCCGGCGGGACGGTCACCGCGGTCGGAACGCTCGGCGCCCGGACGCGGGCCGGGACGCGGACCCGGCTTCGGCGCCTGGCCCATGCCGCTGGCGGTGGAGCTGAACGGATTGTTGCCCGGACGCGGGGCGCCGGGACGCGGGCCGCCGGCACCGGGGCGCGGGCCGGGACGCGGACCCGGCTTGGGCGCACGGGGACCCGGCTTCGGCGCGGCCGCGCGGCCACCGGCCTGGCCGGGCTGACCCGGCTGGCCGGACGCGGGCGGGGCGGAGGGCCCCTGCGCCGCAGGCGCGTCCACCTGCGTGCCGGGCGCCGGCGGGACCGGCGGACGCGGACCCGGCTTCGGCGCCTGGCCGCCGGGGCCGGGCTTCGGCGCGGCCGGACGCGGCGCGGCCGGCTTGGGGGCCTGCGGCCGCGCACCCCGTGACTCGGCCGCACCGCCGCCGGGCGGACCCGGACGCGGCGCGGCGGGACGCGGAGCCGGCTGTCGCTTCGACTCCGTCTTCGTCTGTGTCTGTGTCTGCTTGTCCCCCTGCTTGTCGTTCTGGGGGGAGGAATTCGAGAAGGCTTCTGTCAGCCTGCGAACGACCGGCGCCTCGATCGTGGAGGACGCCGACCGCACGAACTCGCCCATCTCCTGGAGCTTGGCCATGACGACCTTGCTCTCGACTCCGAACTCCTTGGCGAGTTCATAAACCCGGACCTTCGCCACTGCACTCCCTACTCGGTCCGGGGGTGCGGCCTCCGGACCGTCGCTAGCTTGCCGTACTCATCGCGGCGTGCTCATCGAGCGCTCATAGCAATCTCGACCTGCTTCCGACTAGGCGTCGCTTATCATTCGGCCATCCTGCTGCCGCTCGCCGTGCTCCGCAAGCCACGCTCGCAGGGCACCGTCGTCGAGCGGCCCCTGGACGCGGAACGCCCTCGGGAACGCCCGACGCCGCTCTGCGAGCTCGAGGCATCCCAGGTCGGGGTGCAGATACGCGCCCCGCCCCGGCAGCCGCCCGCGGGGGTCGGGGACGATGGCGCCCTCGACCGCCACCAGGCGCAGCAAGCCGGATTTGACCGTGTGATCCCGGCAGCCCACGCACATGCGGACAGGGGCCGCCCGGCCACGTCTCATGAGTCTACCGCGCCGACGCGTCGGCGGGACCGGTCGCATGGGCCTCCGGAGGAGATGATCCTGTGTCGTCCGTCCCGGTGGGCTCGGCGCCCGTCCGCTCCGCCGCCGCCTGCTCCGGCTCGGTGTCGGACCGGATGTCGATCCGCCAGCCGGTCAGGCGGGCCGCGAGCCGGGCGTTCTGGCCCTCCTTGCCGATCGCGAGGGACAGCTGGTAGTCGGGCACCACGACCCGGGCGACGCGGGCGTCGGCGTCGACGACCTCGACTGACGAAACCCGCGCGGGCGACAGGGCATTCCCGACGAACTCCGCGGGATCCTCGGACCAGTCGACGATGTCGATCTTCTCGCCGCGCAGCTCGGCCATCACGTTGCGGACCCGGCTGCCGAGCGGACCGATGCAGGCGCCCTTGGCGTTCACCCCCGCCTTGCGCGAGCGCACCGCGATCTTGGTGCGGTGCCCGGCCTCGCGGGCGATCGCCGCGATCTCCACCGTGCCGTCGGCGATCTCGGGGACCTCCAGCGCGAACAGCTTGCGCACGAGGTTCGGGTGCGTCCGCGAAAGCTGCACCGAGGGACCGCGGTGCCCCTTGCGGACCTGCACCACGTAGGCGCGCAGCCGGTCGCCGTGCTCGTAGCGCTCGCCGGGGACCTGCTCCTGCGGCGGCAGCACGGCCTCGATCTTGCCGAGGTCGACCAGGACGTTCCGCGGGTCCTTGCCCTGCTGGATGACGCCGCTGACGATGTCGCCCTCGCGTCCGGCGTACTCGCCGAACGTCAGCTCGTCCTCGGCGTCCCGCAGGCGCTGCAGGATGACCTGCTTGGCGGTCGTCGCCGCGATGCGACCGAAACCGGTCGGGGTGTCGTCGTATTCCCGGACGACGTTGCCCTCCTCGTCGGTCTCGGCGGCCCAGACCGTGACGTGCCCGCTCTGCCGGTCGAGCTCGACGCGCGCCTTCGGCGCCGCGCCCTCCGTCCGGTGGTAGGCGATCAGCAGCGCGTCCTCAATGGCCTTGACGGCCACGTCCAGCGAGATGTCCTTCTCGCTTTCCAAGCCCCGTAGGGCGGCCATGTCGATGTCCACGAGGTTCCCCCCTCTAGTCCGGCTCAGCCGGAGAACGCGTTTCCTCGGCCCCGGCGGGAGATTCCTGCCCGGGCGACGGCTTCCCGGTCCCCTCAGGGGGTTTGAACTCCACCTGCACGCGGCCGCGCCCCAGCTCGCCGAGGCCGAACCTGCGCCGCACGGTCTCGGTGCCGGCGGTCTTCGACCCCGGGGTCCCGCCCTTCCGGCGGGACGACCCCCCGTTCTGCGCGGGGGAGGTCGCGGACCCCGCGGACCCGGCGTCCCCGGCGCCGGCCCCCTTGCCCTTCTTCCGGCGCTTCTGGATGACGTCGATCTCGACGGACTCGTCGTCGGCCGCCACCACGCGACCCTCGACCTGACCCCCGTCCACCAGCGGGACGACGACGAGCCTGCCGACGGCGCGGCGCCAGTGCCGCGGCTCGGTGAGAGGGCGGTCGACTCCCGGGGAGGTCACCTCCAGCACGTACGGCGAGGTGCCCATGACGTCGGACTCGTCGAGCAGCCCGGACGCCGTCTCGCTGAGCCGGGCGATGTCGTCGAGGCCGACCCCTCCGTCGGCGTCCACGACGACCCTGACGAGGCGGCGGCGTCCGGCGGGCCGCACGTCGATCTCCTCCAGGTCGAAGCCCGCCCGGTCCACCGCCGGCGCGAGGAGCCGGGTGAGGCGGGCGATGGTGGCCGCGCGCCCCCCGTGAGCGCGGCCACCGCGGGACTCGACGCTCATGGGCCTCTCCCTGTTGTCGTGTCGTCTGCCGTGCCGCCGTACCGCTGACCTGCCGCCGCGACCACGGGCGCCGCCGCGTGCGCCGGCACCCTCAAGACTATCGACAGCAGGACACCTCGGCGGTTTTTCGGACGCCTCACCGGCGCGGCGGATATGGAATGCTTGAGCCGGCCCGAGGGGCGCGTCCGCGGACCGGGACCGCGGCGGGCCGCGACCACCAGACCGTCGGGTGAGGAGACTCCCTTGCCAGAGGCCGTGCCGCGCTTGCCGGGAGCGGTGTCACGCCGCACGCTGCTGGGCCGCGGCGCCGTGCTGGGCGGCGTCGCGTTCCTGTCGCCGTGGACGACGGGCTGTGACGCCGAGGCCGTCCCGCACAAGGACGTCGCGACGCTGACCGGGGCGATCACGTCGGAGCAGAACCTGATCGCCACCTACGAGGCCGCCAGGTCCGCCGACGCCTCCCTCGCCGGGCGGCTCGACCCCGTCCTCGCCCGTCATCGCGAGCACCTCGCCGTCCTGAAGCGCCATCACGTGCCCGGCTCGGGGGACAGGGCCCACGAGGGCGGGGGGGCGATCCCGGCGCCGAGCGCCGTCCCGATCCCCGAGGGGGCCGACGTCCTCAAGGCGCTGCGGGCCGCGGAGGACCGGGCGGCGATGGCGCGGACGGCCGACGCGGCGGAGGCCGCGCCGGGGCTCGCCCAGCTCCTGGCGAGCATCGGCGCCTGCGAGGCGGGCCACGCGATGATGGCCACGGGCAAGCCGCCGGTCGTGCGGTCGCGTTCCGACGCCGACGCCGTCCGGGCGGTCCTGGAGGCCGAGCACGCGGCCGTCTACGGGTACGGGGTGCTCGGCGCCCGCCTGCGCGGACCGCTCAGGCAGACGGCGCAGGCCGTCTGGAACGACCACCGTGCGCGGCGGGACACGCTGACGGCGGTCTGGTCCGGCTCCCCGGTCGCGGGGGCGGCCGCCTACCGGCTGCCGGTCAGGGTCACCTCCGTCCGCTCGGCCGCCGAGCTCGCGGCGAAACTGGAGGACGCCCTCGTGCCCGCCTACATCGGCCTGGCCGGCGTCGCCGCGCCCGACCTGCGCGCCTTCGCGGCGGACGGCGCGCGGCGGGCCCGGGCGCGCTCGGCCGCCTGGCGCTCCCGGACGGGGCTCCCCGTGCCGCGGGACCCCTTCCCCGGCCTTCCCCCGGCCGCGCGGTCGCCGCGCCCCGTGCCCGGCGAGTGATCTTGCGCACCCGAGGGAACGAAGCGAACGATCAGTGGCGTTGGTCTCTTCGCAGGGATCGTTCGGGGGAGGAGTCCTGATCAGCATGAGCACACCACTGCCACAGGTGCCCAAGGGAAGCGCCCTCGAGGAGCTGCGGGCCGCCTACCACGAGCAGCTGGTCCTGCTCGCGGCGGAACGGGACGCGGCGCGCAGGCAGGCGCGCATCGCCCAGGCCCAGGCCGACGTCGCACGCGCCGAGCTCGCGAGCCTCAAGGCGAGCGTCCAGCGCCTGCTGAACGCCGCCGCCCGTCACCTTCCCGACCTCGAGCCGGTGGAGGAGACGCCCGCTCCCTCGGAGCTCCCCGCGGGCAGACGGGCTCTGCCCGCCGCGGCGGAGTCCGGCGACGATGAGACACAGCCCGCCCGGGCCGCCTGACCGGCCGCCCCTGGAACAGGCGGACACGAGAACAGGCGGACACGCGCCGTAAGAGGCCGCCGGAGCCGGCTCCGGCGGCCTCCTCGTTCGTCGCACGGCCTCTCGCCGGCCCGCTGCCATCCGGTGGTCGACGTCCCGCGAACGGCGGTTCAACGTCCCGCGGACGACGGTGTTAACTTGCTGCGGGTGACCGCGTACGCCCTTCTCGTCTCCCCCTCGCACAACCGTGTCTACGCCCGTGCCGCCGGCGGCCTCGTGAAAGCGGAGCTGACGGTGTTCAGCGAACGGGCGCTCGGAGGACGCATACGGGCGATCGAGGAAACGGAGATCGGGGGCGTCCCGTACGTGACGTTCTCCGCCGACGACCTGACGGACCAGGACGTCCGTCTTCTGTCGAACCTGTCGTCGCTCTACGCGCTGTTCCGGCTCGAGGACGGTCTGCTGCGGCCGGTCACGCTCCAGCCCCTCGACCTGTTCGGCAGTGACCTCCTCACCATCCAGAAGTACTCCGGCAAGACGAACGAGCACTTCACCAAGCTTCTGCTGAACGTCACCGCCATGGCGACCGACTCCCCCATGGACCTGGTCACCGGCCGTCCCCGCGTGTTCGACCCGATGTGCGGACGGGGCACCACCCTCAACCAGGCCATGATGTACGGGCTCGACTCCGCCGGGATGGACATCGACGGCAAGGACTTCGACGCCTACACGGCCTTCATCAAGACCTGGCTGAGGAACAACCGGATCAAGCACCGTGCCGAGAGCAGCGTGGTGCGCCGCGACAAAGCCGTCATCGGACGCCGCCTCCACATCACGCTCGCCGCGTCCAAGGAGCTCTACAAGAGCGGCGAGACGATGGAGATCACCTTCGTGAACGCCGACGCGCTGGAGGCCGGCCGGTTCTTCCGTCCCTCCTCCTTCGACCTGATCGTCACCGACGCCCCGTACGGCGTCCAGCACGCCAGCCGTCCCAGGAAGGGCGGGCCGGGCCCGAGGGGCGGGCAGCGGCTGTCGCGCAGCCCGGTCGAGCTGCTGGCCGCGGCCGTGCCCGGGTGGGTCCGGCTCCTGCGCCCGGGGGGCGCCGTGGGCATCTCGTGGAACACCTTCGTGGGCCGCCGCGAGGACCTGGCGGAGATCCTCGCCTCGAACGGCCTGCGGGTCCACGACTCCGAGGCGCACCGCGCGTTCCGGCACCGCGTGGACCAGTCCATCTCACGCGACCTGATCACCGCTCAGAAGCCCGCCGGCTAGGGCGCGGGCGGGCACGGCCGGGACGTCCGGCGCGGATCCCGGTCAGGTCCAGCGTTCGATGTGCGGGAGCAGCTCGTCCAGCCGCCTGATCTTGGCGTCGGGCGGGGCGAGGCCGGGCCGCTCGAAGGCGCGGGTGGTCTGGTGGAGGACCTGGACGGCGCGGAGCCCGGCGGACTTGGCGCCGTGGATGTCGTCGTAGGGCCGGTCGCCGACGAACACGCAGGAGGCGGGGTCGTCGGCGCCGACGGCGTCCATGGCGGCGCGGAACGCCTTCACGTGCGGCTTGGTCCAGGGGATCTCGCTGGAGTAGACGGCGCCGTCGAGCAGGTCGAGGACCTTGTCGCGGGCGAAGACGCGCTCGTGCCACTCGCGGGAACAGATGGTGTTGGACAGGACGCCGATCTTGATGCCGCGGCCGCGGAGGGTCTGGAAGAGGCCGGGGACGACGGGATCGGTGTACGTGTGCGGGGTCCAGGTCTCGAAGTGGGTCGCCAGCAGCTCCTCGGTGGGCTCGACGCCCGCCATGGCGAAGACCTCGTCGAGGGTGGCGCTGCGGTGCTCGTCGGTGCCGCGGCGCCACAGTTCCAGCTCCGCCTCGGCGAGCGCCGTCGCGGCCCTCTCGACGTCGTCCGGCGGGAGATGGGCGGAGCAGATCGCGCGCCAGATGTCGGCCAGTTCGAGGTCGTGCCAGGGGGTCAGGGTGCCGGCCCAGTCGAAGATCACTGCTTCTACGCCCATGCCCCCGGATGGTAACCATTCAGGCGCGCCGGATGATCGTCTCCGGCACGGCACCACTTCCTTACCGCGCCTCCTGGCCGCGGACGGCTCACGGATGCCGCAGGCGCGAGTAGGGCGGCGCACGGCGGGGATACCGGTCTGATCGGCACATGTCGACATGACTGAGACGACCCGGCGAGACCGGCGAGGAGTACGGCATGAGAGCACGCGAGCCCGGCGAGAGCCGCGACTTCCGCGGCGACATGGACGAGATGGGCGACGACGACCAGGACGTGGAGATCAGCCTGACCGAGGAGTACGTCACCGACCCGCCCGAGGACCTGGTGATCGAAGAACCGGAGAACAGGGACGGGCTCGGCATCACCGAGTACGAACGGCGGGTCGCCCGCAAGGGCGAGGACGAGCGGCCGCGTTCCGACGCGCCCGCGGAGTCCGACGCGGTGAACCCGACCCGCCGTCCCTGAGGCGAGGCCGATCCGTTACCGAGTCGACCCGTTACCGAGTCGACAGGGTGCTCTCCGGGGTCCGGAGCCGGGTGAGGACCTGCACGGGGTCGGACAGGACCTCGGCGAAGGCGAACTCGGCGGCCCCCACGAGGGTCGTGTCGTCGCCGAGGGAGGCGGTGCGGAGCTTGACCTTCTCGCGGGGCGCCGCGAGCGCGCCGCTGGTGAGGACGCTGCGGATCTGCGCGGCGGCGCCGAGATAGATGTCGCGGAGCGTCCCGCCGAACACGACGAGGCCGGGGTTGAAGATGTTGACGAGGTTGGCGACGGCGAGCCCGAGCCAGCCTCCCACCCGGTGCAGCGCCTCCCTGGCCGCGACGTCGCCGGCGTCGGCGGCGGCGACGACGGCGCGGACCGCGTCACGGCCCGGCTGGTCGGGTTCCTCTTCGCGGCCGGCGTGGGCGAGCAGCGTCCGCTCCCCCACCTCGGCCTCCAGGCAGCCCCTGGACCCGCAGGCGCACGCCCGGCCGCCCGGATTGACGATCATGTGGCCGATCTCGCCGCCGAACCCCTCGTCGCCCGCGAGCAGCCGTCCGTGCGCGATGATCCCGCCGCCGACCCCGACGTCGCCGTGCAGGTAGATGAGGTTGTCGCAGCCGACGCCGACGCCGCGTTCGTGTTCGGCGAGCGCGCCGAGGTTGGCGTCGTTGCAGACCGACACGGGGATGCCGAGCCCGAGCCGGCGCGACAGGGCGTCGCCGAGCCGCAGGTCGCCGACGTCGAGGTTGGGCCCGAACATGATGGTGTCGTCGGAGCGGCGGACGGTGCCGGGGAAGCCGAGCGCGGCGCCGACGCAGACGGCGTCGCGTTCGGCCTTGCGGATGAGGGACCGCGCGGCCCCGACGAGATCGCTGAGCAGTTCGGAGGGGGCGGACCCGCGGGCCCGCACGCCCTCCCGGCGGTCCAGGATGACGCCGCCGAGCCCGACGCGCGCGACGACGTACCTGTCGACGGCGACCTCGAACGCCAGCACGTACACCCGCGTGGACTCGGGCCGGACGACGAGGGACGGGCGTCCGGCGCGGCCCCGGACGCCACGCCGGGGCAGCTCCTCCCGGACCAGTCCGGCGGAGGTGAGGTCGGCGGTCAGCGCCATGATCGTGCTGCGGTTGAGGCCGAGCGACTCGGCGAGCGTGGCGCGCGAGGCGGGCCCCCGCAGGTGGACGAAGCGCAGCAGGGTGCCGAGGTTGTGACGCCGGATGTCCTCCTGTGACGGACCGCCCTTCATCATCGGCGCAGTCCCAGCTCTCCACTGGCGCCCGAGGTGATCAGCTCGACGACCTGCCGGTGGGTGACGTCCGCGGTCCTGACCTGGGCCACCATCCGGCCGAGGTACATCGCCGCGATCCGGTCGGAGACGGCGAAGACGTCGTTCATGTTGTGCGAGATCAGAACGACCGCGAGGCCCTTGTCGGCGAGCCTGCGGACGACCTCCAGCACCTGCTGCGTCTGGGCCACGCCGAGCGCCGCGGCAGGCTCGTCCAGGATGACGACCTTGCTCTCCCACAGGACGGCGCGGGCGATCGCGACGGTCTGCCGCTGCCCGCCCGACAGCGTCGACACCCGCTGCCGGACCGAACCCATCGTCCGGACCGCGAGGGCGGACAGCGTCGTGCGCGCCTCGTCCTCCATCTCGGCCTCGTCGAGGGCGAGGCCGCGACGCCGTTCACGGCCGAGGAAGAGGTTCTCGACGATGTCGAGATTCTCGCAGAGCGCGAGGTCCTGGTGGACGATCTCTATCCCGAGACGGCTCGCGTCGCGGGGGCTGGCGACCCGCACCCGCCGGCCCTCGAAGCGGTACTCCCCCGCGTCGATCTTGTAGATGCCGCCGATGCACTTCACCAGCGTCGTCTTGCCGGCGCCGTTGTCGCCGACGAGAGCGGTGACCTCACCGGGATAGGCGGAGAACGCGACGTCGTGCAGGACCTTGACCGAACCGAAGCTCTTCTCGATGCCCCGCAGGTCCAGGGCTGGCGTCACTGACATGCCGAGGGGCTCCCACCGTGCCGCACCGCCGCCGCGCGGCAGGCGGTCGTGGCCAGGCAGAATATCAGCAGAGCTCGTCCATCCGAAACCGCCGAACGGCCGGACGGGGCCGTCCGGCAGGGCCCGGGAGCCGGTGGTGCGGGCCACCGGCTCCCAGGCTTCCCCGGCCGTGTTCACGGGATCACCGTGCCTACGGCGTCATCGTCCGGCGGTGGTGCGCCGGCGGCGGGCCAGGGCGTCCATGCTGGCTGCCAGCAGCAGGACCAGACCCGTGATGAGGAAGCTAAGGTATGCCTTGGTGCCGAGGAGGCCGAGACCGTTCTCGATGGTCGCGATCACGAGACCACCGAAGATCGCGTCGCGGGCCTTGCCTCGTCCACCGAACAGGCTGGTGCCTCCGATGACGGCGGCGCCGACCGCGTAGAGCAGCGTGTTCCCGGCTCCGGCGTTGGTGGCGACAGAGCTGAGCCGGGACGCTGCGACGATGCCGCTGATCGCCGCGAGTGCGGAGCAGATCATGAAGACCGAGATCCGGATGCGGGTCACGTTGATGCCGGCGCGCCGGGCGGCCTCGGCGTTGCCGCCGACCGCGTAGATGTGCCGCCCGAAGGAGGTGCGGCTCAGGACGAACGTGCACACGATCAGCAGGGTGGCGACCAGGAGCACGCCCCACGGGATGCCGGCCAGGGTGACCACCGGGCTGGGGGCGCGGTCGATGCTGAGCACGTAGGTGGCGCCCAGGATGACGACGCCGACGGCGACGCACTGCGCGACCACGAGCTGGAACGGCTTGGCGTGCAGGTTGCGGGCCTGCTGACGGCGGTAACGCAGCAGCTGCGTGGCGGTGTACCCGGCGACACAGACGATCGAGAGCACCCAGCCGAGCCAGACCGGCATGTTCTTGTTGGCCAGCGCCACGATGACCTCGTCGCGGACGGGGACGGTGCCGCCCTCGCCGATGAGCCACAGGGTGAAGCCCTGCAGGCCGAGGAAGAACGCGAGCGAGACGACGAACGAGGGGATGTGCAGGACCGCGACCAGCCAGCCGATCGAGACGCCGATGACGATGCCGACGGCGATGGCGCTGGCGATCGCGACGTACCAGGGCTGGCCGCTGTCGACCAGGAGCTTGGCCATCACGGCCGCGCTGAGACCGCTCGCCACACCCGCCGACAGGTCGATCTCGCCGATCAGCAGGACGAAGATCAGGCCCATCGCGAGGATGCTGATGGGGAGCGCCTGGACGGAGAGGTTCGCGATGTTGCCGGTGCTGAGGAACGTGTCCGGCTTCAGGATCGTGAAGAGGACGAACAGCGAGGCGAGGCCCAGGATGGCGGGAAGGGCGCCGAGCTCGCCGGCCTTGACCCTCTCCCAGTAGTCCGCCAGGGCGGACTTCAGGTCGTGCTGCTGCAGGTCCTTCGCGAAGTCGGAATCCGCCAGCTTCACGGCGGGTGCTTTGCTCTCGGGGATGTCAGTCGACACGGGGGCCCCCTTCAGATGCTCTCGGCGGCGGTCTGCGGCGCGAGGCCGAGATCGCCGGAACGGCCGGCGGTGATGAGTTCCACGACCTGTCCGTGGGACACCTCGCTAGCGGAGACGTCCGCCGCGACACGGCCGAGGTAGAGCGCGGTGATGCGGTCGGCCACTTCGAACACGTCGTTCATGTTGTGCGAGATGAGCACCACGGCGTGCCCGGTGTCGGCGAGCCGCCGGACGAGGTCGAGCACCTGGCGCGTCTGCGCCACGCCGAGCGCGGCGGTGGGCTCGTCCAGGATGACGACCTTGCTGTCCCACAGGGCGGCCTTGGCGATGGCGACGGTCTGCCGCTGTCCGCCGGACAGGCTCGACACCTGCTGGCGGACGGACTTGACGGTGCGGACCGACAGCCGCGAGAGGGTCTCCCGCGCGGCCTCCTCCATCGAGGACTCGTCCAGCACGAGGCCCCTGCGGCGCTCGCGGCCGAGGAACATGTTCTGGACGATGTCGAGGTTGTCGGCGAGGGCGAGGTCCTGGTAGACGACCTCGATGCCGAGCTCGGCCGCCGTGCGCGGCCCGTCGATGGTGACCGGGCGGCCCTCGAACTCGATCTGTCCGGAGTCGATGGGGTGGATGCCGGCGATGCACTTGATGAGGGTGGACTTTCCGGCACCGTTGTCGCCGACGAGGGCCATCACCTCACCGCGCCGGAGGGTGAAGTCCACGTCGTGAAGCACATGGACGGCACCGAAGCTCTTGTTGACCCCTGTCATGCGGAGGACGGGGGCGTTCCCGTTTTCAGCCACGTGAGTTCCTTCCAGGTTTGCCCGTGGCGGGCCCCCGGGCGTCCGGGGGTGTCCGGGGGTCTGGGACGCCTTCAGCGGGGAGAGGGGCCCGCCACGAGGTCAGCGGGGGCAGCTGCCTACTGGATGCCTGCGTCCTTGCACTTCTCGGCGTAGGAGCCCTTGCACAGGTCCTCGGCCTTGACGAAGCCGTCGTCGACGACCTGCTTCATGTTCTCCTTGGTGACGCCGATCGGGGTCAGCAGGACCGAAGGCACGTCGCGCTTGCCCTCGGGGTCGTTGGTGGTGCCGTTGGTCTCGCCCTTCTCCCCCTTCAGCAGGGAGATGGCCAGCTTGGCGGCCGCTTCGGCCTCCTGCTTGACCGGCTTGTACACCGTCATGCACTGGGTCCCGTCGAGCACGTTCTGCAGGCCCTGGACGGTCGCGTCCTGCCCGGTGACGGGCACCTTGCCGGCCGCCTGGTTCTTCTTCAGGATCGAGATGGCCGCGTTGCCGAGGTTGTCGTTGGCGGCCAGGACACCGTCGATCTTGCCCTTCTGCTCCGTCCACATCTGCTCGAAGATCGTCGCAGCCTTCTCGGCGCTCCAGTCCGGGACGGGCTGCTCGGCGACCTTCGTGTAGTTGCTGTTCTTGTCGAGGATGTTGTGCGCGCCCTGGGCGAACAGGGTCGCGTTGTTGTCGGTCGGAGCGCCGTTCAGGTAGACGATGTTGGCCTTCTTGTCCTCACCGAGGCACTTCTGGAGCCCCTTGCCGAGCTCCTCGCCGACCTTCACGTTGTCGAACGACACGTAGTAGTCGGCGACGCCGCCGAGCGTCAGCCGGTCGTAGTCGATCGTCTTGACGCCCTGCGACTGTGCCTTGCGCTGGACGGCCGCGGCGGAGTTGGAGTCGAGGCCGGTCAGGATCAGGACGGTCACGCCGCTGGTCAGCATCTGGTCGGCGATCGTCTGGAACCGCTGGGCCGAGCCTTCCGCGTTCTGGATGTCGCTCTCGACACCCGCCGCGTCGAACGCCTGCTTGAGGTACGGCCGGTCGAAGCTCTCCCAGCGGTCCGACGAGGCGGTGTCGGGCATGATCACGCCGACCTTGCCCTTGGCTTCGCCGGAGCCTCCGTTGCCGGAGTCGTCTCCTCCGCAGGCGGTGAGGGTGAGCGCCCCGGCCGTAGTCACGGCCATGAGGCTGAGGATCCCCTTGCGCATAGCTTGGGTCCTTTCTTGGGGTGGGCCGCCATGGCGCGGCCGAGGGGGTCGCCAACCGGTGATCAAGATCACACGATCACCGGTGTGAATGTTGTGCCTCGCAACTTATGTCGGTCGCGCCCGCTGCGCCAGACCCAAGAGGGGGTCAATTTGTTGTCAGTGGTAACAATCACGTAACGCGTGATCAACACGGGGGAAACCGGCGATGACGCGGGTCGGGAGCCGGGCGTGCGCGGGCGGCCGCCGGGGCCGGCCGGAGGGGGGTATGTTCGGCGCATCAACATTCACCCCGACCGAGCGCCGGCCGGGGACGCGCGTCGCGCCCTTGACACGCCCCCGTCGAGCACTCCAGCGGGACACACGGCCCGTCCTTTCGGGGACCGCGTTCCGCCCTCGGCTCACGACACGGGTCCGACGCGGACACGGTCCCGGTGCGGCCTCGTATCGCGGGCGAGCACGCGTCGCGGGTTCGGGCGGCGTGTTCGGCGCCACCCGTGGGATCGAGCAGCGACGTGGGCGCCGGCACGGGCACGGACGCTGGGCGCCGCCCCTGCCGGACACGGGTTTCCAGGCGGGCGGGAAGGTCAGACGCAGGTGCGGGTTCGCGCGAGATGGGGTTCGGACGCGGCCGCAAGGGCGGGCACGGTCTCGGGCCGCGGCACCGGTTCCGGAGCGCAGGTGCGGACGCGGACGCGAGCCTCAGAACGCGGGTCGGCGTCGCGCGGGCGCCGGTCGGGCGCAGTCGGGCGAGCGCACCGACGGCGGTGCGGACGGGTTCCGGCGCGGCGCCGGGGCGGCGTGGAGACCGCCCCGGCCGTGGGCGCGGGTGTGTGCGTCCCGGCGGGTGTGCCCCGGCGGGCGTGTCTCAGCGGGCGGCGAGGACCAGCGCGACCCGGTCCGCCGCGGCGCGGACGTCGTCGGCGGCCGCGATCCGCTCGGCCCACGACCACCAGTACCACCAACCGTCCGCGCCCTGCTCCGCCAGGATGTTCTCCGTGAGGGCGGTCGCGTCCGGGTTGAGCACGTGCAGGCTCGGAGACTGGTCCCGGGGCAGGGTGAGGCGCACCCGAAAGCCCCGCTTGACGAGCTCGTCGCCGAGTTCTTCAAGATATTCGATCCGCGTCTTCGACGGCGCGGCGGTTCCCGTTTCGTCAGGCGTCATCCTCAGTTCCTCACGGACTCCGCGCGGCCCGACGAGACCTCAGCCTCCCGCGTCACCTGCCCGCATGCAAGTTCTTCCGCCTGGTCAGCCGGATGTCCGCGCGTCCGGGGCGAGGGCGGCGTCCCGGCGCGCCGCCGTGGCGGCGGAACGCGCGCGCCCGAAGACGGTCCGAGACCTGCTTCATCCGGATAGGTTGCGGCTGAGCGCACAACCGCGATGGCACCAACGCGATGTGGGGGAACGATGACGGTCGGCGGGGACGCGGACGCGGAGGTCGCTGCGGCCACGGGCTCCGAGACGAACGACGAGGCCGACGGTTCCGGGGTGGGGACCAAGCCCGACCTGCGGCCGGAACCCGGCTCCCCGCCCGAAGCGGGCTCCTCGCCGGAGGCGGACGCGCAAGCCGAGGCGGACACTCGGACAGAGGACGCACAGGACGGCCGGGCCGAGTCAGACGAGCAGACGGAGCCGGGCGAAAAGGCGGCGTCGGACGAACAAGCAGCGCCGGACGAACAAGCAGCGCCGGACGAACAGGCCGGGTCAGGCGAACAGGCGGAGGAGGACGAGCAGGCCGAGGCGGACGCGCGGGCGGCGGCGGAGACGCGGCCGGACACACCGTCGTGGGCGGAGACGCGACCCGACTCGCTGCTCAAGCCCGAGACACCGTCCGAGCCCGAGACACCGTCCAAGCCAGACACACCGCCCAAGGCGGACGTCCCGCGCGAGCCGCGGCCGCAGCCGGGCATCCCGCCCGAGACGCCCGCGCGGCCGACGACGGGCACCGGGCCGTTCGCCGGGGCGCGCGTGCCGGCGCCGTCCGCGACGTGGCACCGGCTGCACTACGCGGTCGGCGTCTTCCTCGTCGCGTACGGCGTGACCGGCCTGCTCAGCACGGTGCTGATGTGGGGAGACCGGCAGGACGAGGCCGAGGTCTACCTCGGCGCCCTGCCCGCGTCCGCCGTCCTCGTGCTGGTCAAGCTGATCGAGGTGGCGCTGGTCGCCTCGGCCGCCGCGGGGCTGGCGCTGCGCCGGGACGCGCTGCTCGTACCTCCGGTCGTCGGCTGGATGGCCGGGTTCGCGACGTTCGCCGTCCTGGACGTCTTCACCGGCCAGTGGGGCAAGCTGGGCGAGCACGCGCTCTACCTTGCGGCGTTCGTCGCGCTGCTGTTCCTGTCCTACGGGTTGAGCACGAAAGTCCAGCTCGCGCGCGCGGCCGAGGGCGACACGGCACAGGACGGCGCGGCGGAGCCGGACGAGCGGCGGCCGTCCGGCGCGCAGTCGCTCAACCGGTTGCAGAAGCTCGCCGTCCAGACGCTCGACCGGATTCCCCGTCCCTGACGGCGCCGCCCGCGGTACCCGGGCGATCCCCCGCCTCGGGCCCGCCGGGCGAGCGCTCCGTGCGCGGCCCCGTCCGCATGCCCGCGATCTTGGCAGATGTTGCCGTTGGTGGGCCGCGCGCCCGATGCCACGTTGTGGCGCATGAGAGCCCGAAGACTGGCGTGGCCGCTCGCACTGGCCACGTCCCTCGTCCTGCCCGCGGCACCGGCCGCGCCGGCCGCCGCGCAGCCGCCCGCGCCCGCCGCGGGTTGCGACCCGACGCAGACCACACCGGTCTACCGGGGCCGTGTCCCCTCCCCCGAGAAGGTCCTCGGTTTCAAGCTCGGAGAGCGGCCGGTCACCGCAGCCCAGTCCGACACGTACCTGGAGACGGTCGCCGCGAAGAGCGAGCGGGTCGTGTCCGGGACGCTCGCGACCTCCGCGCAGGGCCGTCCCCTGAAGTACGCGATCGTCGGGCGGCCCGGGCTGATCTCCAAGGCGGGGCTGGCGAAGGTGCGCAAGGAGGCGTCCCTGCTGCGCGACCCCCGCACCCCGGACGCGCTGGCGAAGCAGATCACGAAGCGGGGCGTGCCGATCCTGTGGGTCAGCGGCAACGTCCACGGCGACGAGCCGAGCGGCACGGACGCGGCGCTGCGGGTGCTGCGCGACCTCGGCGACCGCTCCGACTGCGCCGCCCGGACGATCCTCGACAACGCGCTCGTGGTGATCCTGCCGACGCAGAACCCCGACGGCCGCGAGGCGGGAACCCGTCAGAACGCCTACGGCTTCGACATGAACCGGGACTGGTTCGCCCGCACCCAGCCGGAGACCGACGGCAAGCTGGAGATGCTCGGACGGTACCCGCCCGCGCTGTACATCGACGCGCACGAGATGGGCGGGACGTCGTACTTCTTCCCCCCGAACGCCGACCCGATCTACCACGAGACGCCCGAGCAGGCGATCGGCTGGATCAACGACCTCTACGGGGCGGCCATGGCGGCCGAGTTCACGCGGCGCGGCATCGACTACTTCAACCGCGACGTCTACGACCTCTTCTACCAGGGCTACGGGGACTCGGTCCCGACCACCGCGTTCCACGCCGCCGGGATGACGTTCGAGAAGGGCGACGAAAGCCCGTACCCGGAGCGGGTGGAAGAGCAGTACCTGACCCAGTGGGTCACCCTGTCGACGGCGGCGCGCTCCCGGCAGCGCGTCCTCACCGAGTGGCGCCGGATGACCGTGGACGCCTACGAGCAGGGCAAGGCGGGCGAGCTGGAGCCCAACCAGATCTACAACCCGCCGAACGAGATCGACCGGCAGGTGCCCGACCGGAAGGTGAGGCACTACTTCCTGCGGGACGACGACCCGGCCAAGCGCGAGGAGGTCCGCACCATCGTGCGCAGGCTCCAGCGCATGGGCGTGCGGGTCGAGCGGCTCGTCCGGCCGCTGACCGTCCCGGACTACAAGCCGTACGGGGGTGACGAGACGAGGACGACGCTGCCGGCGGGCACGTACTGGATCTCGATGGCGCAGGGCCGCAAGCACTGGATCCAGGCGATGCTGAACGAGGACTCCTACACGCCGTTCCCCTACTTCTACGACGTGACGGCGTGGAGCCTGCCGCTGCTCGCGAACGTGTCCGGCGGGTCGTCGGGCGCCGCGCTGCGCCCGCGGGCGGTGCCGGTGAAGACGCTCCCGGCGCCGCGTACCCGGCACGTGGGCAAGGCCCCGAAGGTCGGTGTCCTGCAGCTCTCGGCGACGTCGTCGTCGGCGCGGGAGTCGACGGGGTGGCTGCGGCACCGCCTGGACCGCGACTGGAGGCTGCCGTTCACCCTGCTGACCCCGCAGGACGTGGCGGCGGGCAGGCTGTCGGGCATCGAGGTCCTGCTCGCCCCGGACGGGCCCGCCGCGACGGCCTACGACGCGCTCGGCGAGGCGGGGCGGACGGCGCTCCAGGAGTGGACGCGCGGCGGCGGCCGCTACGTCGGCTGGCAGGGCGGGGCGCAGCTCGCGGCGCGGCTCGGCCTGACGACGGCGACGCTGTCGGAACCGACGTCCGACATCCCCGGCACGCTGATCCGCGCGAAGGTCGACGAGCGCAGCCCGCTCGCCGAGGACGTCGGGGAGACGGTCTGGAACTTCACCTCGTACGACATGGTCATGAAGGCGTCGAGCGGCGTCGCCGTCGCCTACCCGGAGGCGGGATCGCCCGACTGGGCGGTGTCCGGTTTCGAGCGGGGCGCGTCCGAGCTGGGCGGCACGGCCGCGGTCGTGGACCAGCCGGTCGGCGAGGGACGCTCGGTGCTGTTCGCCGCGGAGCCCAACTTCCGGGCGTTCACCGACGGGACCGCGAAGCTGCTCCGCAACGCGATCCTCGGCCCGGACCCGGAGCGGGAGACGCCCGTCCAGGCCGGCGCCGCGGCGAAGGCGGCGCAGCAGACGGCGCGGCTGCCGTCGCACGAGTCGCCGATCCGCGTGTCGGTGAAGGCGGCGGACGCGGCCCGTGCGGCGTCGGTGCTGCGGTCGGTGGGCGCGGCGTACGCCGAGCGGCGCGGCGCGGGCGTCGTCCACTACGTGGTCGACAACCCGCGCGGCCTGTCCGCCGACCACCATCCGTTCGCGCGCAGGCTGCCGTCCCTCATCGCCGCGGCGGGGATCGACCCCGTCGCCGTCGCCCTCCCCTGACCGCGGAGTGTGACGTGGGGCGTGACGTGACGTCCTGACCGTGCGGAGTGCCGGACCCGGCCGAGCGCAGGCGGATCACGCCGGCGTCCGGCACGCCGCGACGGCGGGGGTCACGTGCGCACGATCCAGGCGACGGCCGTCATCGTGCCCGGCGGCACCTCGGTGAAGCCGCCGTCGCGGACCGCGACCGTCGCCTCCTTCACGCATCGCCGCCATTGCACGTCCCCGACCAGATGGACGGCGGCCCCTCCCTCGACCCACGCGGCCACGTCCTCGCGGCGGCCCTGACGCAGCAGAAGCTGCGCCGCGTGCCCGCACTGGGCGGCGGCCTTGCCGGTCGTCATCGTCACGTCCGGGTTGAGGGCGAGGGCCGCGTACGGGGGCTCGGGCGGCGACCCCGGCTCGGCGACGTCGGGAAGGTCGAGGCCGGCGACCTGCAGCCGGGCCAGCTCGGGCGGGACGTCCGCCACGGGACAGGGCGGGAACGCCCGCACCTGCGCGCCCGCATGCTCGACCGTGACGCCGGGCAGTGCCTGCGCCGCCCTCCACCGGACGCCCCGCGCCCGCCGCGTGACCTTGCGGATGCGGCGCGCCTCCCACTCGCGGACGGCGTCGTGCCACTCCCCGTCCGGCTCGGTCGCCCGCGGATCGGTGAGCACCCCGACGACCGCGGTCGCCGCCGCCTCACAGACGGCGCGGTGATTGGGCGGATCGGCCTTCTCGGCACGTACCACCAACTGCATCGCCCACGGCGGATCGTCGAGGGGGTCGTGGAAGGGAGCGTGGTCAGGTCGCACGTGGGGAGTATTCCAAACCCGTTCCGGCTACCCCGGGACGGATGTGGGTACTGCAACTCATACCGTCCCCCGGACGTCGTTCCTTCGAGGGGCCGGACGGTCCCCGCTCCCGGGGGCGGGGAGACACGGCGGAGAAGTCGGGTCGGAGGTCACCCGTGACCAGTGGCGCGTGGAACGATTCCATACCGGGGATCGGAACGTTTTTCGTCGGGATCGACGTGGCTCCGGGGCGTTACCGGTGCGAGGACGGCAAGGGCGGCTGGTGGGTGCGCTTCACCGGGCCCGGCGGGGGTGATCCCGTCGGCTCGTGGCCGCTGCCGCCGGGCCCGACCGAGATCGAGATCCAGCAGACCGACTTCGCGTTCGAGACGCACGTGTCGACCTACTGGCGGCGGATCGCGCCGCCGTCCGCGCCCGAGGACGGGACGCCCGCCGAGCCGCGTCCCGTCGCCGACCCGGCCCTGCGCGCCGAGCTCGACACGATCGTGGCGCGGCGGCGTCCGCTGCTGTGGCTGGCGCCGCTGTCGGTCCTCGGCGTCGGGCTGCTCGGCGCGCCGCTGCTCGGGTCGCTGTGGCTGATCGGCCTCGGCATGCTGGCGGTGCTCGTCGCGCTCGGCACCCCGTCGGTCTCGCTCGACCTGCGCCGCGCCCGGGAGCTCGAACGCCGCCGCGACCGCTACCTCACCCCGCAGGACTTCGACGACGAGGGCCGCGCGATGCTCGCCCGCGTGCAGGCCGCGATCGACACCGTCCGCGACTCGGAGGTCAACCGGGAGGGGCTGCTCGACGCCGTCGACAACGCCGTCACGCTGCCCCGCCAGGAGTGGGAGATCGCGCAGGTGCTGGCGCGGCAGTCGAAGCTGCGCGCCGAGCAGGAGACGATGGCCGAGGGCGCGCGGCTGCCCGAGGTCGAGGCGGCGCTGGAGCCGCTGCGCGAGAAGCTCGCCCTGTCCGTCGAGGCGGTCACGCGCCGCGTGGAGGCGCTCGAACGCTACGCGGACCGGGTCAGGTCGGCGGACGAGGTGCTGCGCGCCCAGCGGCACCTGGAGGCCATCGCGGAGAAGTCCCGCGAGTACGACGAGCTGATCGCCGACACCGTGCGCGACGACCTGGCGCTGCCCGCGATCGAGCGGCTGACCGAGCAGAGCGACGCGCTGGTGCGGACGTTGCGCAAGCGCCTCTCCGAGGCCGCGCAGGCGGGCGGCGAGCTGCCGCCCCCTCCCAGACCCCCGTCCTGACCCGCGGCCCGCTGGGCCCGCGGCTTCTCAGGTCTGCGGGTCTGCGGCTCCGCGGGGGCTCTGCCCGTCCGGGAGAGGCCGGTCAGGCGGTGAGCGCCCGGACCTGGTCCGGGGAGACGAAGACCTCGGCGCGCATACCGGTCCGGCGAGCGGCGATGACGTTGCGCTCGGAGTCGTCGAAGAAGAGGATGTCGCCTGGCCGCACTCCGAGACGCTCGGCGCAGATCTCGTAGGCGCGGGGGTCGGGCTTGGCCACGCCGATGCGGCACGAGTAGGTGAGCGCCTCGAAACGTCCGAGCAGGGCGCCGTGGCGGGCCTCGATGCGGGGGACGAGATCGCTGATGATGTTGGACAGCAGCCCGAGCCTGCGTCCCTCGTCGGCGAGCTCGTGGACGAGGGCGACCATGGCGTCGTCCATCTCCGTCCAGCTGTCGAGGTCGGCCTCGATCAGCGCCGGGACGTCCGGGAACCGCGTGCCGAGCCGCGCGGCGACGTCGGCCCAGTACGCGGTGCTCTCCTGGCCGGCGTCGTAGGCGGGTCGGCAGGCCCAGTAGGCGTCCCAGAACGCCGGACCCGGGTCGCCCGCGATCTCCTCGATCCGTCGCACCGCCTCCGGGGACTGGGTGCGGGCGATCACTCCGTACAGGTCGAAAACGATCACGTCGGCCATGGCCCGAGCCTATGCGAGGGCCACCGGACCCGCCCGGACCCCGTGCGGCGGGCCGTCCGTGGCGAGCCTCACGGCCGGCCCGCCGTCACGCCTTCGCCGAAGGACCCGCGGAGGTCCCGCGCCGACCGCGTAGCAAGCGCTTGCTGTTGGCCGTACGCTGGTGCGGCCGGCACGGCCGACGATCGAGAGCCGGGCGGCACGGGCATAATGAGGGGGTGACGACGACGAGCGCCGATTCCGGGCGATCCAGAACTCGCGCCGCCGCGGCGAACCGCCGCGGCAAGGGGTCCGCCGCGCTGGCGTCGGAACGGCGTGAGCACCTGGTCAAGCTGGCCGCGGAGCTCTTCGCCGAGAAGGGGTACCAGGCCACCACGGTCCGCAACATCGCCGACGAGGCCGGCATCCTTTCGGGCAGCCTGTATCACCACTTCGACTCCAAGGAGTCGATCGTCGACGAGATCCTCTCCGGTTTCTTCGACGAGATCATGGCGTCATACCGGGCCGTGCTCGACCGGGGCGAGAACCCGCGGGAGACCATCGCCGGGCTGGTCCGCGTCGCCTTCGCGAGCCTGGAGCCCCACCGTGCCGCGATCACGGTGATGCAGAACGACTGGAACTACCTCAAGCGGATGGAGCGCTTCTCCTACC
>DATCLF010000191.1:0-3174 GCA_036564055.1 Spirillospora sp. | reverse complement strand
GACCAGCTCGGAGCGCGGGATGCCGAGCAGCGGGGAGAGCACCGCGGCAGTCGCCTCCGGATCCTCCACGAGCTCCGGGTCGGCGTAGACGTACCGGGCTTCCACACTGAGCGCGAGCGCCGCGCCGGTCCGGTCGTAGATCGCGCCCCGCGGCGCGGGAATCGTCACGGTTCGCAACCGGTCCGCCAACCCGCCGTCCGCGTACGCGGGGGCGTCGACCACCTGGAGCGCAACCAGGCGAATGGCGATGGTGGCGAACAGCACCAGCGTGAGCGCCGTGGCCAGACGCAGCCGACGCCGCGGGTCGGCCAGCCGCGGAGGACGTGGCGGGCGGACCGATCGGCGGGCCGGCCGGCGGGGCCGACCGGTGTTGCCGCCGCCTCCACCGCCGCGGCGGACGGCCGGACCGGCGACGTCGGCCCCGTGGCGCTTCCCTGTCCGGCGGGCCGCGCCCACCACCCGCACCTCGGAACGGACGCCGCGAGCCGGGGACGCCCGTCCACCGTCGAGCACCTGCAGCGCGGGACGGAACGGGTCCCTGGACCGCTCCGCCGCCCGGCTTCTCGCCTGCCGGGCGGCGGAGCCGCGGGCGCGGAGTTCGGGCGCCTCGCGGACCGTGCGCGCCCGTGGGCTGTACGCCCGCGCTTCGGAGATGCTGGTCAGCCTTGAGCCGTCACGCCGCGCACCCGACTGCTCCGTCCCGTCCCGGCCACCTGCGCGACGCCGGCTGTCGCCGCTTCGGTCGGACGCGTCCGGGGCACGGAACCCGCGCCGGGACGCGTCCCGGCGCGGGTCGTCGGATCGCGGCGTCATTCAGCCACCTCGCTGACTGGTGATCGAGGGCTCACCCTGGGCCGGCTGCGGAACGCCGATCACCCGCCCGTCCGGCAGCCGGATGAAGGCCGGCGGTCCGGACCTCACCAGCCCGAGCTTGAGGGCCTCGGCGACGAGGTTGCCCGGCGCCTCGTGCTCGGCGATCTCCTTCCTCAGCCGCTGCTCCTCGAGATTCAGCGCGACCTGCTGCTCCCGGAGCTGGTCCAGCCGAAAGGCGTTCTCGTTGACCTTCGTCTGCACCACGAGGATGCCGGCGACTCCGCCGACCACGAGCAGCAGGATCAGCGCCACGAACGGGGCGTGGGGCCGGGCGACCGGCGGCGGCGGAGCCACCCTGAGCCGCGGCGGACGGGTGGCCGCCGGACGCCTGCGCGAGGCCGACTCCTCCCAGTCCCGCGCCGGCTGCTCGGCCTCGACCCGAGGACGCAGCGCGACGCTGCCCTGCGTGGGAAACTCGCGCACCCCCCAGTCGCGAGCGTCCCGGCCCGCCACGCTGCCGATGCCCGGTCGCGCCGCCCGCCGCGCCACGGTCCGACCCCCCGACCGTGGCGCCTGGTGCGCCGCACCGCGCTGCACGCCGGCGACCCGGCGCACGCGCTCCTCGACGTTCATCGTCCCTCCCCCTGTTCTGTCGTGCCGGTTCCTGTCTCCGGCTCCGATCGCGCCGCCACGGGCGGGTGCGGCGACGCCGATCGAAGCCCGGGCCGCCCCCCGTCAGGGCCGGCCGCTGATTGCTCACCCTGTTCCGGACCTGATTGCTCACCCTGTTCCGGACCGAGACGCTGCGCCGCTCGCAGCCGCGCCGAAGCCGCACGCGGGTTGGCTGCCACCTCCGCCGGCGTGGGTCTCTCCGCGCCACGGGTGAGCAGGCGCAGCGTCGGACCGGTCCCGGGCAGCTCGACGGGCAACCCGATCGGCCCGCCCGAACGCGCCCGAGCGGCGAACACCTGCTTGGTGATCCGGTCCTCCAGCGAGTGGTAGGACAGCACCACCACGCGACCGCCCGGTCGAAGCGCGTCCACCGCCGCGGGCAGCGCCGCCTCCAGCGCCGCCAGCTCCCCGTTCACCTCGATGCGCAGCGCCTGGAAGGTCCGCTTCGCCGGATGCCCGCCGGTTCGCCGGGCAGCCGCCGGAATCGACTCCCGCACCAGCTCGGCCAGCCGCGCCGACGAGGTGATCCGGGAGCGCGCCCGCTCCCGGACGATCGCGCCGGCGATCCGTGCCGCAAACCGCTCCTCCCCGTACGTCCGCAGCACGCGGGTGAGCTCCGCGGCGCTGTAGGAGTTCACCACCTCCTCGGCCGTCACGCCCCGGGTCTGGTCCATCCGCATGTCGAGCGGGGCGTCCTGCGCGTAGGCGAACCCGCGTTCGGGCAGGTCGAGCTGCAACGACGAGACACCCAGATCGAACAGCACGCCGTCGACCCGCCGGAAGCCGAGCCGGGCGAGCACCTCGGGCAGTTCGTCGTAGACCGCGTGCACCAGGTGCGCGCGGTCGGCGAACCGGGCCAACCGGGACCGGGCGACGTCCAGCGCCTGGGGATCGCGGTCGAGACCGACCAGGATCGTCCGCGGGTGGGCGGCGAGCACGGCCTCCGCGTGCCCGCCGAGTCCCAGGGTCGCGTCAACGTAGACGGTCGGCTGGTCACCGCGGTCGAGCGCGGGGGCGAGCAGCTCGAGGCACCGCTCAAGCAGCACCGGCACGTGCGTGCCGCGCGGCTCCCCCATGTCGACCCCCAAGTAAAACCTGTCGTCCGATCTGCGCTAAGCTCCCGGCCGCTTCCTCCCCGCCGCCGTGCCGCCAGATCCCCATCCGCTCCTGGCCACATCCGCCGGGGACGGTGGCAGCGCCTGGCGCCGGGGAAGAGACGCCAGGAGCGTCGAGCGGGTGGAGATCTCGCGGCACAGCGGGCGCGGACCTACAGTCCGCCGGGCAGCACCCCCTCCTCGATCTCCGCGAACTCCCTTTCGCTCTCCGCGAGGTAGGTCTCCCAGGACTGCTTGTCCCATATCTCCACTCGGGTGCTCGCCCCGATCACCACCAGATCGCGGTCAAGCCCCGCGTACTGCCGCAGATGCGCCGGGATGGTCACCCGGCCCTGCCGGTCGGGCACCTCGTCGTGTGCGCTGGCGAAGAACACCCGGCTGTACGCGCGCGCGGCCTTGTGCGTCATCGGCTGCGAGCGCAACTGGTCGGCGATGCGCTGGAACTCGGCTGTCGGGAAGACGTAGAGGCAGCGCTCCTGCCCTTTCGTGATCACGACACCTCCCGCCAGCTCGTCTCGGAACTTCGCCGGGAGTATCAGCCGACCCTTGTCATCCAGACGCGGAGTGTGGGTGC
>DATCLF010000190.1:0-29929 GCA_036564055.1 Spirillospora sp. | reverse complement strand
GTGGAGAACAGCGCAGTCGAGGACGGCGCATGAGAACACGCATGACGGTCATGGCGGGCCTGGCGACGGTCACGGGCTCGATCGGCCTGTATCCGCTGTTCGAGGAGCACGCCTGGTTCGCCGCGGGGGTCGGGGCGGTGGTCGCCGTCGCGTGCGGCGGGCTGCTGTCCCGGCGGCTGCGGCTGGCCGCCCCGTTCAACGCCCTGTTCGGCCTTCTCGCCCTGGTGCTCTTCCTCAACGTGAGCTACGCGGCGGACAAGGCGTGGCTGGTGCTCCTCCCGTCGCCGGAGTCGGTCGGCCACCTGCTGGCCCTCTACGAGTCCGGGTGGGAGGCCGCGAACCGGTACGCGGCTCCGGTTCCGCTGCTGCCCGGGATCTCGCTGATGACCGCCGCCGGGATCGGCCTGGTGGCGGTCATGGTCGACCTGCTGGCGGTCCGGCTGCGCCGCGCCGCGCCCGCCGGCCTGCCGCTGCTGGCCATGTACAGCGTGCCCGCCGCGGTCCGCGAGGACGGCGTCAGCTGGGCGGCGTTCGGCATCGGGGCGCTCGGGTTCCTCGGGTTGCTGATGGCCGACGCCCGCGAGCAGGTCGGCGCCTGGGGACGGACGGTGACGACCTGGCGGCGCCAGCGCGAGGTTCCGCTGGCGGGGACCGAGCCCCGCCCCGGGGAGACGCCCACCGAGCTCGACGCGACGGCGCTGGCGGCCAGCGGCCGCCGGATCGCGGCCGCGGCCGTGGCCGTCGCGGTGCTGGTGCCGGCGGCCGTGCCGGGCCTGCACCCGCGCGGCGTGTTCAACCTCGGCAACGGGCAGGGGGAAGGCACCCAGACGGTGACGACGCCCGACCCGCTGGTGAGCCTGAAACGGGAGCTGACCCGTCTGGACGACTCGGTCGTCCTCACCTACCGGACGAACGACCCCCAGGGACCCGACTACCTGCGCCTGTACGCCCTCGACCGGTTCGACGGCGACCGGTGGACCTACAGCCCGCTGCAGAGCAGCTCCAGGGACCGGATCACAGGGGACGAGCTGCCGTCGCCGCCGGGCCTGACCAACGCCCCCTACAGGAGGGTGACGACGCGGGTGGAGGTGCGGCCCGAGGTCAGGAACATGACCTTCCTGCCGGTGCCGTACGCCCCGTCCAAGGTGTCGATCAAGGGCGACTGGCGGGTGCACGACGCGTCGCTGATGATCTACTCGCTGCGGGACTCCGCGGGCGGGCGGTCCTACACCGTCGAGAGCCTGCGCGTGGAGCCGACGGCCGAGCAGCTCGCCGCCGCCGGCAACTACCCGACCGAGGTGGTCTCGCGCTACACGGCGGTGCCGAGGAACATCCCGCTGCAGGTCCGGCGGCTCGCGCAGACCATCACCGAGGGGTCGACGACCGCGCTCGCGCAGGCCGTGAAGCTGCAGCGCTGGTTCACCCAGGACGGCGGGTTCACCTACGACCTGTCCGCGCCGGCACCGCAGCACGGCAGCGACCTGGTCGACTTCCTGCTGCACAGCAAGCGCGGCTACTGCGAGCAGTTCGCGGCGTCGATGGCGCTGATGGCGCGGATCATCGGCATCCCGTCGCGGGTGGCGATGGGCTACACGCCCGGCACGCAGGTCAGGCCCGGCGAGTGGGTCGTCCGGTCGCGCGACGCGCACGCCTGGCCGGAGCTGTACTTCCAGGGCACCGGGTGGGTGCGTTTCGAACCGACCCCGGCCGGCCTCGCCGGGCAGGGCACCGCCGACACTCCCCTCTACAGCCTGCCCGAGGTCACGACGGGCGGCGGCCCGGACGGCGGGTCGGAGACGGAGACGCGGCCGTCGTCGCCCGAGGAGGAGGCCTCCCCCACGCCGAGCGCGTCCGCCCGTCACCGTGACGACACCGGCCCCGAGACGGGCGCCGCCGCGCAGGAGAGCGAGGAGGACGGGTTCTCCGCGACGCCCTGGCTCGCGGCCGGGCTGCTGGTCCTGCTGCTGATGGCGGTGCCGATGACGCTGCGGGCGCTGACCCGCTGGCGCCGCTGGGCGGCGCTGACCGGGCCGCGCCGGCCCGAACGCGCGTCGCCGCGGGGACGGTCCGGGTCGCGGCCCGATCCGTGGGGGCGGGTGGAATGGCCGGTCGATCCGGCGGACGCGGCGCACGCCGCGTGGCGGGAGCTGCGCGCCGACGCGCTCGACTACGGGCTGGAGTGGCGCGCCAGCGATTCGCCGCGCGCCGCGGCCCGCCGTCTCGGGGAGCATCTGGAGCTGGACGCGGACGGGGCGCGGGCCCTGACCCGGATCGCCCGTGCCGAGGAGCTGGCCCGCTACTCGCTGTCGCGTTCTCCCGATCCGCCGGAGCGGCTGCGCGCGGACGTGCGGACGGTCCGGGAGGCGCTCGCCGCGTCGGTGGGGCGGCGGGCGAGGCTGCGGGCCCGGTTGCTGCCGCCGTCCACGATGGCGCAGACGCGGGAGACGCTCAGGGCGGCCACCGACCGGGTGTTCGAATGGGGCGCGCGGGTGAACGAGCGGGTGAACGGGCTGCCGGCCCGCCTGCGCCGCAGGTGATCAGGGCCCCGGGGTCAGGGGTCTGCGTGCCGCCGGGTTCGGCGCAGGGGACAGCGCCACAGGGCTCTGTGCCATGGTGTGCGGCGCCGAGAGGTTCGCGGGAGCCGGGGGCGGGAGGGGTGCCGCTGCGCGGGGTTCACCGCGGGCGGCCTGCCTCGGAGACGGCTCGGAGGCGGGGTGACCGTTGACTCGGCGGACGGGCCCGTTCGTCCCGGCCCGTGCGCCGGGGGCGCCGCGGCGCCGGGACGATCGGCGCGCGTCCGGTGACGCCTGCGGTTTCAGTCGCCTTCGGTGCGGCGGCGCCAGCGCTCTTCCATGCGCTCCATGAAGCTCGACTTGGCGGGGCCGCTCGGGCGGCCCGTTCCTGCACCTCCCGGTGCGGGCTCGCCTCCGATGCCGGTCATCCGCTTCCAGCTCGACAGGGCCCAGACGCTGCAGGCCACCATCAGCAGGAATCCGGTCACGCTGACCGCGATGGTGACGGTCCCCGCGTTGATCACGAGACCGGCCATCAGGGTGCAGACACCGACGACGAAGCCGAGGGCGGCCTTGATGATCCGGCGCTTGTAGTGGACCTGCGGGTTGGTCGAGCGAACCGCGTGAGCGAACTTGGGATCCTCGGCGTACAACGCCGATTCGATCTGTTCGAGCATGCGCTGCTCGTGCTCAGAAAGCGGCACGGCACCTCCCAACGACAGCCCCGCGGCGGGGTCTCCGATGCAGGACGCGAACGTCAACGGTGATATGCCCAGAATACGAGCAGTGTCTTACGGGCGAAAGCGACCACCCCGCCGAAGGCACGGGGCCGACCGCCTCTCTGCTCTCCCTCATTGACTCCCGTCCCTGCCGTCACGTCCGTCACCGTCGGCACGCGGGACGAGCGCGGCGGGGCGGACCGCGCCGCGGCCGAACCGGTGCGCGACCTGGTCCATGGCGCGCTCGGCCTCACGCCAGCCGCGTTCGGGCTCGTCGAGGGCGAGCTGACGGGGGGCCTCGCCGGCGGGGTCCAGGTTCTCCACCCTGACCCCGACCAGCCGGAGAGGTACCCCCGCGAGGCCCGTCCCCTCGTAGAGGGAACGGGCTGTGACATAGATCACACGGGCGAGGTCGGTGGGCTCGTCCAGGGTCCGCGCCCGGGTGATCGTCCTGAAGTCCGCCATGCGCAGTTTGACGCTCACCGTCCGCCCGGCGTTCCCGCTCGCGCGGAGCCTGGCGCCGACCTTCTCCGACAGCCGCAGCAGCTCGCGGCGGACGACGCCGGGATCGTCGACGTCGGTGTCGAACGTCTCCTCCGCGCCGATGCTCTTGTCGGGCGTGTGCGGGACGACCTCGCGGGGGTCGCGGCCCCACGCCAGATCGTGCAGGCGGGCGCCCATGGCCCGCCCCAGCTCGCGTTGCAGGTCGGAGAGCGGGACCCGGGCGAGCTGCCCCACCGTCCGCAGGCCGAGACGCGCCAGGGTCTGCTCCGTCCGCTCCCCGACACCCCACAGGGAGGCGACGGGCAGCGGATGCAGGAAGCCGGTGACGTCGTCCGCGGGCACCACCAGCAGCCCATCCGGTTTGCACTGGGTCGAGGCGAGCTTGGCGACGAACTTGGTGCTCGCGACGCCGACCGAGCAGGTGATCCCCTGCTGGTCGCGGACCTGCTCGCGGATCATCTCGGCGATCCGCGCGGGCCGGCCGAGACGGCGCCGGGCGCCCGCCACGTCGAGGAACGCCTCGTCCAGCGACAGGCCCTCCACCAGGGGCGTGACGGACCGGAAGATCTCGAACACCGCAGCGGACACGCGCGCGTACTTGGCGTGGTCCACCGGAAGGACGACCGCCGTCGGGCACAGGCGCCGCGCACGGCTCATCGGCATCGCCGAGTGCACGCCGTACCGGCGGGCCTCGTAGGAGGCGGACGACACCACCCCGCGCGGCCCCGTGCCGCCCACGATGACGGGGCGGCCCCGCAGCTCCGGACGCTCCAGCAGCTCGACGCCGACGAAGAACGCGTCCATGTCGACGTGCAGGATCGTGCAGCCGGTGTCGTCGGCGGGCGGGCCGGGACGCGGCCCCGGCCGGTGGAGCTGCTGCTTGCGGCTCACCGCTCAGGCCGCCGGTTTGTCGGCCACCAGATGCAGCTGGGTGGCGAGGTCCCGCAGGACGGGGTGGACGGCCGCGACCGATTCCAGCGCGATCAGCGCGTCGGCCGAGTCGGCGTCGCCGTCGAGCATCCCGCCGGGCACCAGGTCGGCGAAGATCCGCACGCCGTGCAGCTCGGCGACGTGCAGGTTCGCGCCGCGCACCAGCGACGACAGCGTCTCCCGGGTGAACCTGCGGGGCATCCGGTCGCCCTCGCCCCACCGCCCGGACGGGTCGGTGAGCACGGCGCGGGCCTCGTCGAAGTGCCCGGCCACCGCGCGGTGCAGCGCCGCGGCGACCTGCCCGGCGACGAGGATGCTGACCGAGCCGCCGGGGCGGACGGTGGCGGTGAGCGCCGCCATCGTCGCGGCGGGGTCGTCCACGTACTCGAGGACGCTGTGGCACAGCACCAGGTCGGCGGCGTCGCGTCCCAGCAGGTCGGGCAGGTCGACGGCGTCGCCCTGCATCGCGCGGACGCTGACCCCCGACTCGGCGGCGCGCCGCTCCAGCGCCGCGAGCGCGTCGGGATTGGAGTCGACGACGGTGACCCGGTGACCGAGCTCGGCGAGCGGAACCGCGAAGCCGCCGGTCCCGCCGCCGACGTCGACGACCTCGCTCTGGCCCGCCTGCGGGGCGATGCGGTCGAGGACGCCGCGCAACGCGTCCCACAGGACCGCGGTGCGCACGCGGCTGCCGCCCCGTACCCGCTTGTGCTGCCGGCCGGTCACGGCGGCTCCTTTTACGTCGCTCATCGCCGCCCAGCCTAGCCGCCCGCGACCCTCGCGCGGGGCCGGGACGACGGGGACGTCACAGACGACGTCACAGGCTGAGCGACGGTTTGAGCTGCTGGAGGCGTGACAGCAGCCCGTTGACGAAGCGGGGGGACTCGTCGGTGGACAGCTCGGTGGCCAGCGCGACCGCCTCGCTCACGACGACGCCGTCGGGGACGTCGTCGACCCACAGCAGCTCGAAGGCGCCCATCCGCAGGATGTTGCGGTCGACCGCGGGCATGCGGTCCAGTGTCCAGCCGGTGGCGTAGGTGGCGAGCAGCTCGTCGATGCGTTCCCGGTGCTCCTGGACGCCTTCGATCAGCCGGACCGCGTGGGGGTACTCGGCGATCTCGTCCTGGTTGGGGCGGCCCCGGGCCGCGAGCACCGCGGTCGGCTCCTCCTCGCGCAGCTCGGCCGCGAAGAGGATGTCGAGCGCGAGCTTGCGCGCCTTGGTGCGAGCACTCATCTGCCTCGCCCCGTTCTGTGGTTCGCGTCGCTCACCTCAGGCGCGACCGAGATATTCGCCGGTGCGGGTGTCGACCTTGATCTTCTCACCGGTGGTGATGAACAGCGGCACCTGGATCTGGGCGCCGGTCTCGACCTTGGCGGGCTTGGTGCCGCCGGTGGAACGGTCACCCTGCAGACCCGGCTCGGTCTCGGTGACCTCCAGCACGACGGCGGCGGGCAGCTCGATGTACAGCGGGGTGTCGTCGTTGAACGCGATCGTGGCGTTCTGCTCGGGGAGCAGGTAGTTGGCCGCGTCGCCCACGACCGAGCTCGGGATGTGGGGCTGGTCGTAGGTCTCGGTGTCCATGAAGACGTAGTCGTCGCCCTCGCGGTAGAGGTACTGCATCTCCCGCTTGTCAACGGTCGCCACGTCCACCTTGGTGCCGGCGTTGAAGGTCTTGTCGACGACCTTGCCGGACAGGACGTTCTTGAGCTTGGTTCGGACGAACGCGCCGCCCTTGCCTGGCTTGACGTGCTGGAACTCCAGGACGGTCCAGAGCTGGCCGTCGAGGTTCAGCGTCATGCCGTTCTTCAGGTCGTTCGTCGTCGCCACTTGCGTGTTCTCCCGTCGCGGCCCGCGCGTTCAGAGCACGAGCAGGTCCTTGGTGGTTGTGGTGAGGAGCTCCGGACCGGTCGTGCGCACCACGACCGTGTCCTCGATGCGGACCCCGCCTCGGTCCGGGAGGTAGACCCCCGGCTCCGCCGTGATCGGAACTCGGTCCATCAGTTTACCGGTCCTGTCGTACCCCATGAGCGGAGCCTCGTGGATCTCCAGGCCGACCCCGTGGCCGAGCCCGTGGGTGAACGCGTCGCCGTATCCGGCCTCCTTGATGACGTCGCGGGCGGCGGCGTCGACGTCCTTGGTGGCGGCGCCGGGGACGGCGGCGTCGAGCGCCGCGCGCTGCGCGCGGTGGACGAGGTCGTACAGGTCGCGCTGCCAGCCGGCGGGCTCCCCGATCGCGACGGTGCGGGTCATGTCGGCGTGGTAGCCGCCGTACCGGGCGCCGAAGTCCATCGTCACGAGGTCGCCCCGCTGCAGCTCGCGTCCGCCGGGGTGGTGGTGCGGGACGGCGCCGTTCGGCCCGGAGGCGATGATCGACGCGAACGCGGGCCCCTCGGCGCCGAGGTCCACCATGGCGCGTTCGAGGGCGACGGCGACGGCGCGCTCGGTGACCCCGGCGCGGATCTCGGGGAGCACGGCCTCGAACGCCCGATCGGTGATCGCGCACGCCTCGCGCAGGAGGGCGATCTCCTCCTCGTCCTTGACCTGGCGGAGCCGTTCGACGAGGTGCCCTGGGGCGGTCAGTTCGAGGTCGGCCTGCTCGCGGAGTTCGGCGTGCAGCTCGACGGTGACGTCGTGGGCCTCGAAGCCGAGCCGGCGGTGGCCCTCGGCGGCGGCCCGGGTCACGAGCGCGGCCGCGACCTGCCGGTCGACGATGACGGGGATCTCCGGGCAGACCTGTGCGGCCATGCCGGCGTACCGGCCGTCGGTCGCAAGGACGGCCTCGCCGTCGGCCGGGACGAGCAGCGCGGCCCGGGAGCTGTCGAGACCGGTCAGGTAGCGGACGTTGACGAGCCGGGTCACCAGCAGGGCGTCGACGTCGTGCTCGGCGGCGAGGGCGGCCAGGCGGCGCCGGCGTTCGGTGTGCGTCTCCCCCATGGCCAGGACTCTAGAGCACCGCCGGATGCGGGTCCGTCCCCGGCGATGGCGCGGCGCCCGCCATCACAAAACATGAATAGCTCTCGACTTTGTGGGCTCGCCGGCCTAGCGTGACCGTCCGTCCCCGCCGTCGGACCCCTGGAGGATCCCGTGACCGGAGTCAGCCGCCGCGGACTGCTCGGCGCGGGCGCGCTCGCCGCCGGTGCCGCCGCCTCCGCGACCGCGGCCTCCGTGACCGCGGCGCCGTCCGCGGCCGCCCGCACCAGGTCCGCCTCCGCCGACGTGGTGGTCGTCGGCGCCGGCCTGGCCGGGCTGACCGCCGCCCGCGACCTCGTCGCGGCCGGCCGCGACGTGATCGTCCTGGAGGCGCGGGACCGGCCCGGCGGACGCGTCTACGGGCTGCCGCTCCCCGACGGGACGACCAGCGAGGGCGGCGCCGAGTTCATCGGCCCCACGCAGGACCGCATCGCCGCGCTCGCCCGCGACCTCGGCGTGGAGACCTTCACGACCTACAACACCGGCAAGAACGTCTACTTCCGCAACGGCAGGCGGACGCTGTACGAGACCGACGGCGTCCTGGGCGCCGTGCCGCCGGACTGGGGCGTCATCGACCTGGAGATCGCGCTGCTGCGGATCGGTGAAATGATCAAGGAGGTGCCGGTCGGCGAGCCGTGGAAGGCCCCGAAGGCCGAGGAGTGGGACGCCCAGACCCTCCACACCTGGTCGCGGGCGAACTCGCTGAGCTCCGGCGCGCGGTTCCTGATGGACGCCTTCGCCTCCGCGACGCTGTCGATCCGCTCGCAGGAGGTGTCGCTGCTCTACGTGCTGCACTACGCCGCCGCGGCGGGCAACGAGGACAACCCGGGGACGATCGACCGGCTCGTCAACACCAAGGACGGCGCGCAGGAGTCGCGGTTCGCGGGCGGCCCGGAGCAGGTGCCCGACCGGCTGGCGGCCAGGCTCGGCGACCGCGTCCGCTACAACGCTCCGGTGCGGGCGATCGAAACTCGTCCGGGAGGCGTCACCGTCACCGCGGACGGCCTCACCGTGTCGGCCAGGCGGGTCGTGGTCGCGATGTCCCCGGCGATCGCCGCCAAGATCGACCACTCGCCGGGGCTGCCCGCGAGCCGGGCCCAGCTCATGCAGCGCTACCCGATGGGCTCGGTCGCCAAGTTCGTCGGCGTCTACGACACGCCCTTCTGGCGCGAGGACGGCCTGACCGGGCAGGCCATCGCCGACAGCGGGGCGATCGACACGACGTTCGACAACAGCCCGCCGGACGGGTCGCGCGGCATCCTCATGGGGTTCATGAACCAGGCCGCCGTCAGGAGGCTGGACGCCGCGTCCGACGACGAGATCCGCGCCGCGGGCCTCGCCTCGTTCACCGGGCTCTTCGGCGACAAGGCGGCGAGGCCGCGCTTCACGGCGATCCAGCGCTGGGACAACGAGACGTGGAGCGGCGGCGGCCCGACCGGGATCGCGCCGCCCGGCACGCTCACCGCGTTCGGTCCCGCCCTGCGCGAGCCGTGCGGCCCGATCCACTGGGCGGGCACCGAGACGTCCGGTTTCTGGACGGGCTACATGGACGGCGCCGTCCGTTCCGGCGAGCGCGTCGCCAAGGAGGTGGACGCCGCCCTCTGACACCGCTCTCGGACGGGTCTTCGACGGGCACGGCCCGGGTCCGGCCGCCGCGGCGCGACGCGGACGGCCGGGTCCCGAGCCCCTACAGGTCGGCGGCCATCTCCTTGATCTTCTCGATGAGGGCGACGCGGCCCTTGTGGTCGCCCGCGATCGGGGTCACGTTCAGCGTCGTGACGCCGGACTCCTTCATCGCGGCGAGCCGCTCGCGGACGTGGCCCTCGGAGCCGATGAGCGACATCTTCTCCAGCAGCTCGCGCGGGACCTTGGCGGCGGCCTCGTCCTTCTTGCCGTCCAGGTACAGGTCCTGGATCTCCTCGGCCTCCTTCTCGTAGCCGTACCGGCGGGCGAGGTCGTTGTAGAAGTTCTTGCCCTTGGCGCCCATGCCGCCGATGTACAGCGCGGCCATCGGGCGTCCGAACTCCAGGTAGCCCTCCACGTCGTCGCCGATGGCGAGCGGCGACTGGCCGACGATGTCGAGCTCCCCGAGGGCCGGGTCGCGCCTGGCCCTGCCCGCGGCCAGGGAGGCGCCCCACACGTCGGCGGCCTTCTCCGGCACGTAGAAGATCGGCTCCCAGGCGTTGGCGATCTCCGCGGTGAGCTCGACGTTCTTCGGGCCGATCGCGGCGACCATGATGGGGATGTCGGCCCGCACCGGGTGGTTGATGATCTTGAGGGGTTTGCCGAGGCCGGTGCCCTGGCCCTCCGGCAGCGGCAGCTTGTAGTACTTGCCGTCGTGCTGGACCCGCTCGCGCCGCCACACCTTGCGGCAGATCTCGATGACCTCGCGCGTGCGGCCGAGCGGCGCGGTGTAGGGGACGCCGTGGAAGCCCTCGATGACCTGCGGCCCGGACGCGCCGATGCCGAGGGTGAACCGTCCGCCCGAGACGTAGTCCAGGCCCGCGGCCGTCTGCGCGATCGCCGTCGGCGTCCGCGAGAAGATGTTGATGATGCCGGAGGCGATCTCCAGCCGTTCGGTCTTCGCGGCGATGTAGCCGAGCTGGCTCACCGCGTCGAAGCTGTACGCCTCCGCGACGTAGACGATGTCGAGCCCGGCCTTCTCGTAGTCGGCGAGCTCCTCGACGGTCTCCTTGAAACCGCCGGCGTAGTTGAGCGCCATCCCGATGCGCAACGGGTCCTCCCATGACCGAATCCGATTCAAGCCGAACGTAACGTACTCCCGCCTCGGCGGCGCGACGAGGGGCACCCCTTCGGTAGGACGTCCGGCATAGACGAGGGTTCTTATGACGATCGTCATGATCGACCCGCGATGCCTATGATGAATGTCATAATCGGGGCCATGGGCACCGACAGCCGGGAACGCATGGTGCGCAGCGCCGCCTACCTCTTCCGCGAGCGCGGCTACAGCGGCACCGGATTCCGCGACGTCATCGCGCACAGCGGCGCCCCGCGCGGGTCGATCTACCACCACTTCCCCGGCGGCAAGGCCCAGCTCGCCGAGGAGGCCGTCCGCTACGCCGGCGACTTCCTCAACGCCGGCCTGCTCGCCGCGACCGAGGGCGGCGACCCCGCGTCCGCCGTGGACGCCTTCGTCGGCTGGTGGAGGCAGGTCCTCGTCAAGAGCGAGTTCCGGGCCGGCTGCCCCGTCGTCGCGGTCACCGTCGAGAACCACGACGAGGCCCCGCAGCTCGCCCGGGCCGCCGCGGCGGCGTTCGACCGCTGGCAGGACACCCTCGCCACGGGCCTCGGCAACGCGGGCGTGCCCGACGACCGCGCCGCGCGCCTCGCCCGCCTCATCGTCGCCGCGGTCGAGGGCGCCACGATCCTGTGCCGCGCCCACCGTGACGTCGCGCCGCTCGACGACGTCGTCACCGAGCTCAAGGACATGGCCCGCAGGGCCGTGCGGGACGGCTGAGTCCCGGCCCCTCCGGTCAGGAGCCTCCGGCGTCCTCGTCCGCGGTCAGCCCGGCGATCGCCTGGAGGGCGAGGATGTACGACATGGTGCCGAAACCCGCGATCGTTCCGGTGGCGACGCCGGCGATGACGGAGGTGTGGCGGAACTCCTCACGCGCCGCCGGGTTGGTGATGTGCACCTCGACCAGCGGCGCGGTGCGCTGGGCGACCGCGTCCCGGAGCGCGTACGAGTAGTGCGTGAACGCGGCCGGGTTCATCACGACCGGGATGTGCTCGTCGGCGGCCTCGTGCATCCAGCGCAGCATCTCGGCCTCGTCGTCGGTCTGCCGGACCTCGACCTCCAGGCCGAGGCGGCGGCCCGTGTCACGGCACAGCTCGACCAGGTCGGTGAAGCTGGTCGTCCCGTACTTGTCGGGTTCGCGGACGCCGAGGCGCCCGAGATTCGGGCCGTTCAGGACGAGCACGCGCGTCATCGGGTGATCTCCCAGTAGGCGGCGACGAGCAGCTCCTCGTCCGGGTCCTCGAGCCGGCCGGGCTCGGCGATGCCGTCCAGGACGACGAACCGGAGCGTGGCGCCCCGCGCCTTCTTGTCGATGGCCATGGCGGCGCGCAGGCCGGCCCAATCGGCGGCGTAGGAGACCGGCAGGCCGACGGAGGTGAGCACGTCGCGGTGCCGCCGGACGACCTCGGCGGACAGCCGCCCGGCAAGGCGTGACAGCTCGGCGGCGTAGACCATGCCGATCGCGACGGCGTGGCCGTGGCGGAACCGGTAGCCCTCGGCCTTCTCGATGGCGTGCGCGAGGGTGTGGCCGTAGTTGAGGATCTCCCGCGGCCCGCTCTCCTTGAGGTCGGCCGAGACGACGTCCGCCTTCACCCGCACGGCGCGTTCGACCAGCTCGCGGGTGTGGGGGCCGTCGGGGGACGCGGCGCCCTCCGGGTCGTCCTCGACGAGGTCGAGGATCTTCGGGTCGGCGATGAACCCCGCCTTGATGATCTCGGCGAGGCCGCTGACGTAGTCCTCGCGGGGCATCGTCACCAGCGTGGTCAGGTCGCACAGCACCCCGGCCGGCGGATGGAACGCCCCGACGAGGTTCTTGCCCTCGGGGATGTTGATGCCGGTCTTGCCGCCGACCGCCGCGTCGACCATGCCGAGCAGGGTGGTCGGGACGAGCACCGCCCGCACCCCGCGCAGCCACGACGCGGCCGCGAACCCGGCGAGGTCGGTGACGGCGCCGCCGCCGACGCCGACGACCACGTCGGTCCGGGTCATGCCGTGCCGGGCGAACGACGACCAGAGCCCGGTGAGGACGCCCGCGTCCTTCGCGGCCTCGCCGTCCGGGACGGGCAGCGCGTGCACGACGTACCCGGCGCGTTCGAGGACGCCGCACACGGGGCGCGCGATCTCGGGCAGCCCCTCGGCGTGGACGACGGCGACCGTCCGGGCGCGGTCGCCGACCAGGCCGGGCAGCTCGCCCATGACGCCCGTTCCGATGACGACGTCGTAGGGATCGGGCCCCCCGACGTGCACTCTCGACCGCGTCACGCGTCCTCCCGCGTCGCGTCCCCCGCCCGCTCTGCCAGCGCCTTGACGATCTCCTCGACGATGTCGTCGGGGTCGCGGCCGTCGGTGTCGACGGAGACGGTGCCGAGCCGCTCGTAGATCGGCAGGCGTTCCTCCAGCAGCTTGCGCATCTGGCTGCGCGGGTTGAGGGCGAGCAGCGGCCGCGCCGACGCGAGCCCCACCCGCTTGATCGCCTCGGGCAGCCCGACCCGTAGGTAGACGACCGTGTGCCCGGCGAGACGGTCCTGCGTCTCCTTCGCCAGGATCGCCCCGCCGCCGAGCGCGACGACGCCCTCGTGCTCGTCCAGCGCCGCCGCGACGGCCGCGCGTTCGAGGTCGCGGAAGTGCTCCTCGCCGTCGTCGATGAAGATCTCGCCGATGGGCTTGCCCGCCGTGGCCTCCACGTCGGCGTCGGTGTCGCGCAGCGCGACGCCGAGGCGCTGCGCGAGCGCCCCGCCGATCGTGGTCTTGCCGGAGCCGGGCGGCCCGATGAGGACGGCCTTCGGTCGCATGGGTCAGCGCATCCCGTTCACTTGACGGACAGCGAGGACAGGTACCCCCGCAGGTTACGGGCGGTCTCCTCGGCCGAGTCGCCGCCGAACTTCTCCAGTGCCGCGTCCGCGAGGACGAGGGCCGTCATCGCCTCGGCGACGACCCCGGCCGCGGGGACGGCGGTGACGTCGCTGCGCTGGTTGATGGCCTTGGCGGGCTCGCCGGTCTTCACGTCGATGGTGTCGAGCCGCCGCGGAACCGTCGAGATCGGCTTCATCGCGGCCCGCACCCGCAGCACCTCGCCGGTCGTCATGCCGCCCTCGACGCCGCCGGCGCGGTTGGTCCGCCGCCGGATCCCCTCCGGGGTCGCGTCGATCTCGTCGTGCGCCCGCGAGCCGGGCCGCCGGGCGGTGGTGAACCCGTCGCCGAGCTCCACGCCCTTGATCGCCTGGATGCCCATGAGCGCCCCGGCGAGGCGCGCGTCGAGGCGCCGGTCCCAGTGGACGTGGCTGCCGAGGCCGGGCGGCAGCCCGTAGGCGAGGACCTCCACGACGCCGCCGAGGGTGTCGCCGGCCTTCTTGGTCTCGTCGATGTGCGCCACCATTGCCGCCGACGCCTCGTCGTCGAAGCAGCGCACCGGGCTCCGGTCCACCCGCGCGAGGTCACCGGGCTCGGGCAGCACCCCCTCGGGGGCCTCCACCTCGCCGAGCGCGATCACGTGGCTCAGGATCTCCACGCCGAGCGTCTGCCTGAGGAACGCCTTGGCGGCCGTGCCGAGCGCGACACGCGCCGCGGTCTCCCGGGCGCTCGCCCGCTCCAGGACCGGCCGGGCGTCGTCGAAGCCGTACTTCTGCATGCCGGCGAGGTCGGCGTGGCCGGGCCTCGGCTGCGACAGCGGGGCGTTCCTCGCCTGGTTCTCAAGGACGGAGGGGTCGACGGGGTCGGCCGCCATGACCGTCTCCCACTTGGGCCATTCGGTGTTGCCGACCTCGATCGCGACCGGGCCGCCGAGGGTCACCCCGTGCCGGACGCCGCCGACGATCGTGACCTCGTCCTGCCCGAACTTCATCCGGGCGCCCCGCCCGTGCCCGAGCCGCCGGCGGCGCAGTTCCTCGGCGATGTCCTTGGAGGTCACGCGCACACCGGCCGGCAGCCCCTCGAGAATCGCGGTCAGGACGGGTCCGTGGGACTCCCCCGCGGTCAACCAGCGCAGCATGGACCGATCCTATTGACTCCCGGCGCGCGCCCATGACGGCGCCCGCCATCTGCGAGGCCCGGCCGCCGTGACGACGATCACCCGGCCCAGTGTCCGAGGCCGCGCCGGATCGCCGTCCGGACCGGGGACGCGTCGGGCAGCGGACCCGACGGGACCAGCGGGGGCTGCGCCATGAAGCGCGGCTCGGTTCCGCGGTGCGGCTGCGCGGAGTGCACGAGGAAGGGGTGGCACAGGTAGACGTCCCCGGCCCGTCCCGTCGCGAGGGCGACCGGGCGGTGCTCGGACGCGGACTCGGCCCTGCCCGCGAGGTCCATGAAGGGCAGCCCGTCGTCGCCCGCCGGTTCCAGGATCGGCGGGACGTCCAGATGCGATCCCACCCGGATCCGCGTGGGAGCGTCGTCGTCGCCCACGTCGGAGAACAGGAACAGCATCAGCAGCGCCCGCCCCTTGGACGCGAGGTTCACCCGGTAGGCCATGAAGTCGGACGGGTCGTCGCCGGGGAAGCTCGCGTCGATGTGCCAGCCGTCGTCGCCCGGAGGGTCGTCGCTGGGGAACCGCACGGGAAACGTTCCGAGCCCTGCGCACGGCATCCAGGCGTCCCGGCCCACGACCGCGTCGAACGCGGCGTGCAGGCGCGGCGCGTTCGCGGCCGCACGGAACGGTTCCGCGGTGAAGAAGCCCAGCCGGACGACCGGGCGCGTCCACGTCCCGGGATCGTCCGGGTCGCAGCCGGTGCCGCGCCACAGGATCGCCCGGCACTCGTCCGCCAGTTCACGGGGGAACGCCTCCTCCACCCGGACGAACCCGTCGGTGACGAAGGCGTCGACGTCCACGGCCGCGTCGGTGTCCATGACGGGAGCGTCCCAGACGGCCCCGGGCGGGCGCGAACGCTTTACCGGCGGGCTACCGGCGCACCACGGTCAGCTCGACGCCGCCGACGATGCGGCCGCGCAGCAGCTCGGCGAGCCGGTCGGAGACGCGCTGCACGGTGCGGCGCTCGTCGTGGCCCGGCGCGACCGAGAACCTGACCGCGACCTCCGCCGACGTGCCCTCCGTGACGCGCACGCCCGTGACGGACTGGTCGGAGCCGAACGCGGCGTCCACGGCGGCGAGGACGTCGGGGTCCTCGTGCGGGGCGGGGATGGGGCGGCCCTCGGCGAGCAGGTGCAGGCGCAGCCCGTCCACCGCGAACGGGACCGGGCCCGCCACGTCGACGACGAGGGCGTCGGCGCCCTCGTCGAGGACGGCGCGGCACGCCTGCTCCGCGCGGACGGGGACGGGCCGCGCGTCGGCGCGCCACGCCTTCATCGTGTCGACGCAGGTGAAGCCGAGGACGCCGCGCCTCCCGTCGTCGCCGATGAGGGTGGGCAGCGCCATCTCGCTGGTCTTCTCCCGGCGCGGCTCGCCGGGGGCGACGTCCTCCTCCTCGGTGAGCACGGCGACGATGGGCACGAGCAGGCGAGCCTTGCGCAGCCGCCGCAGCACGGTGTGGACGCCGACGCGGCCCGCCGCGTACCCGGCGAGCGCCTCGCACAGCCGCGGGTCGGGGCCGCCGTCGTCGCCGGGGAACTGTGGCTGGGGAATGGTCAGTCCGGACACGCCAGGAAGGCTATAACCTTCGGGCGTCACCGTGGGCGACTCTTCGAACACCGTGCGCCGCCTCCCCGTTCCCGGTGCCGGTGCGCCGAGGGCGAGGGCCGGTGCCCGGCGGCCGTCAGCCGAGGTCGGCGATGGCCGCGACGGTGCCTCCGCCGGACGGCCCCTGGTGGACGGCCGCGACGGACACGAACACCGCGGGGTCGCCGGTGACGGACGCCGCGACTCCGCCGACGCACGCCTTGATCTGGCGGTGCCAGTGCACGTCGGAGTCGTCCAGCATGATGTTGCGGCGTCCCCGGACCGACCCGCTCGGGTCGGCCTCGCACTTGATGAACACGTTGACGAGCCGGTCGCCGAGGTCGGAGGGGTGGGGACGCTCGGGCAGGTCGAGACCCGCCGACCTGATCGCGTCCCAGATCCCGTCGGCGTCGAGGGCGTCCCTCATCACCGCGTGCCCGGCGCGGTACCGGCCGCCGATGCCGCGCACGTTCCCGACCACGACGATCTGCGCGCGGTCGAGCTCCACCCCGGACGAGCAGGACGCCACCGACGAGTACAGCGACAGGTCCCGGTGGATCTGCTCGGCGGACGGCATCTCGATCTCGCCGAGCGCCACAGCGATCCCGAGCGCGGTCGTCGAGTTGGAGATGTCCATCGACTTCAGGGTGTCCTCGGTGACGACGTCGCGGCCGCGGGACCTCGCGTCGTTGATGGTGTCGAGGGTGAGCAGCGGCGTCTTGGTCTGGACGTAGTGGACGTCGGCGGGGTCGTCGATCCCGGCGATCTTCATCGCGTCGCGGACGCCGGCGGCGACCGTCTCGACCATCTCGGGACGCCCGATGTGCTCGGGCAGGATGACCTCGCTCATCGCGACGCCGACCGACAGGCGCGGCTCGTCCGAGCGCGGCGCCCTGGCGGGGTCGACGGTGGCGAACACGGTGGCGTGCGGGCTGAGCACCCCGTCGGTGCCGCCCGACCACACCAGCGGGACGCGCGCCACCTCCTCCGCCGTGCGGGTCCCCTTGTCGACCAGCACCTCGCGGAACGCGCGGTCGGCCAGCAGGCGGGTGTAGTCGTTGACGCCGCCGTTGCCCTCGGTCTTGCCGATGACGGCGAGGACCCGGTCGGCCTCCAGGACGCCGTCGTCGATCAGCCGGGCGAGCCCGGACGCGTCGGTGACGCTCTCGATGGGGACCTTGCGGACTTCGATCGGATCGGGCACGTCGCTTGCTCCTCACCTGGTTGTGATCTTCGGTTCCTACCCGGGGTCACGCCTCGACGACCGTCCCGCACGCGCCGTGCGCGGCGTCCCCGATCCTGGCGAGGGAGGCGATCACCGCGCGGCGTCCCCCGCCCGCGACGAACCGCCGCACCGCCTCCACCTTCGGGCCCATGCTGCCGTCCGCGAAGTGCCCGGCGGCGGCCAGCTCGCCCAGCTCCGCGACGGTCGTGCGGTGCAGCGGACGCGCCTGCGGAGTGCCGTACCCGACCATCGCGTACTCCACGTCGGTGGCGATCACCAGGACCGTCGCGCCGAGCCCGCGGGCCAGCAGCTGCGCGGCCAGGTCCTTGTCGACGACGGCCTCGACGCCGCGCAGCGTCCCGTCGACGCGCGCCACGGGCGCGCCGCCCCCGCCGGCGGCGACCACGACGTGCCCGGCGTCCAGCAGCGTCGCCGCGGCGCCCGCGTCGAGGATCTCCAGGGGCTCGGGGGACGCGACGACCCGCCGCCAGCCGCGGTCCCCGAACCGCCGCCACGTCTCGCCGCGCGCCATGGCCCGGCGCGCGTCCCCCTCCGGGAAGTAGCGGCCGATGGGTTTGGCGGGGTCGGCGAAGGCGGGGTCGGCGGCGTCCACGAGCGTGCGGGTCACCACCGTGGACACCGAACGGGCCGCGCCGCGTTGGGCGAGGGCCCGCTCCAGCGCGTTCATGATCGTCATGCCGATGGTGGCCTGGGTCTGCGCGCCGCACCAGTCGAGCGGGACCGGCGGCACGACGCCCGCCGCGAGCTGGTTCTTGATCAGCAGGTTGCCGACCTGCGGGCCGTTGCCGTGGGTGAGGGCGACCCGCGCGCCCGCCGCGACCAGGTCCGCCACCGGGCCCATCGCCGCCTCGATCGCCGCGGCCTGCGCGTCCGGGGCGGCGCTGCCGTCCGGCGCGGTCATGGCGTTCCCGCCGAGCGCGATCAGGATCCGCTCCTCGCCGGGCGCGTCCTCGCCGTTCCAGCTCACGGCCGAACGCTAGCCCGCACGGCGGGCGGCGCTCATGGGCGAAATCAGCCCAAGGAGCACCGCACGTTCGGCAATCTCCGCCCAACCGGGCCGGGGACGCCGTGCGGCCGTACTCGCCTGACCGGCCGGGGGCCCGGTCAGCGCCCTCGCCGGGGCGCCGGATCTCTCAGCGCAGGCGGGCGAGGCGTTCCACGGCCTCGTCGATGACCTCGTCCTTCTTGCAGAACGCGAACCGGACGAAGTGGGCCCCGGCCGAGGCGTCGTCGTAGAACACCTGCGACGGGATCGCGACCACGCCCGCCTTGTCCGGCAGGGCGTGGGCGAGCTCCATGCCGTCGGTGAAGCCGAGCGGGCGGATGTCGGCCTGCACGAAGTAGGTCCCCTGCGGGCGGTAGGTCCGGAACCCCGCGGCCTCAAGCCCGGCGATGAGGCGGTCGCGCTTGGCCTGGAGCGACTTGCGCAGCTCCTCGACCCACGGAATCTCGTTGGCGAGCGCGTACGCGGCGGCCATCTGGTAGGGGGCGTTCACGGCATAGGTCAGGAACTGCTTCACCGTCTGGACGGCCTGCACGTAGGGGGCGGGCGCCGTGACCCAGCCGGTCTTCCACCCGGTGACGGAGAACGACTTGCCCGCCGAGGACACCGACACCGTCCGCTCCCGCATCCCGTCGAGCGTCGCCAGGGGGATGTGCTCGGCGTCGTCGAAGGTCAGGTACTCGTAGACCTCGTCGGTGATGGCCACCAGGTCGCGGTCGCGGCAGACGTCCGCGATGGTCTCCAGCTCGTCGCGGGTGAACACGGTCCCGGCCGGGTTGTGCGGGGAGTTCACCAGGATCGCCCGGGTGCGGGGGCCGACCGCCGCGCGCAGCTCGTCCGGGTCGAAGGTGAATCGCCCCTCGACGGGACGCAGCGTGACGGGCCTGCGGACGGCGCCCGCGAGCGCGATCACGGCCGCGTAGGAGTCGTAGTACGGCTCGAACACGACGACCTCGTCGCCGGGGCCGGTCAGCGCGAGCACCGACGCCGCGATGCCCTCGGTCGCCCCGACGGTCACGAACACCTCGGTCGCCGGGTCGTACGACAGCCCGTACCGCTGATGCCGCTGCGCCGCCACCGCCTCGCGCAGTTCCGGCAGCCCCGGGCCCGGCGGGTACTGGTTCGCTCCCGAGCGGATCGCGTCCACCGCCGCGTCGAGGACGGCCTGCGGGGGACCGGTGTCGGGGAAGCCCTGGCCCAGATTGATCGCGCCGGTCCGCACGGCCAGTGCCGACATCTCGGCGAAGATCGTCTCGCCGAATTCCCGCATGCGCTCGACAAGTGGCTCGCTCACGCCACAAGGCTAAGGGACGCCCCCGCGCGTGCGGGGAAGCCGTGCGCGGGGACCGCCCGGTCCGGCGCGGCGGTCAGATCCAGCCCATCTCCTGGGCGGTGCGGACGGCCGCGAGACGGGTCGGGGCGCCGAGCTTGGTCATGGCGGTGGACAGGTAGTTGCGGACGGTGCCCTCCGACAGGTGGAGGACGGCGGCGATGCGGGCGGTCTCCGAGCCGGTCCCGGTCAGGCGCAGCACCTCGCGCTCGCGTTCCGACAGCGGGTTGTCCCCGGCGGCCATCGCGGTCGCCGCGAGCTCGGCGTCCAGGTAGCGGCCCCCGCCGTGGACCTTGCGGATGGCCGCGGCGAGCTCGTCGGTCGAGGCGTCCTTCGCGACGAAGCCGCGGACGCCGGCGGCCATGGCGCGGCGCAGGTAACCGGGACGGCCGAAGCTCGTGAGGATGCAGACGGCGCAGCGGGCGCCGGACGCGGTGAGCTGCTCGGCGACGGTGAGGCCGTCCGCGCCGGGCATCTCGATGTCGAGGACGGCCACGTCGGGATCGTGCTCGGCGACGGCGGCGGCGACCTCGTCCCCGCGCCCCACCTGGGCGACGACCTCGATGTCGCTCTCCAGGCCGAGCAGGGCCGCGACGGCACCGCGGATGAGGTGTTCGTCGTCGGCGAGGAGGACGCGGATCACGTGCTCTTCCCTGCGGTCTCGGCGGACACCCTTCCGGCGGACACCGGCCCGGTGGGCACCGACTCGGCGGGCGGGTCGCCACCCGGCGCCGTCCCAGCCTGGACCCCATCGGCCTGCACCCTGTCGGCCTGCTCCCTACCGGCCCGGCCGTCGCCCGGCCGTGCGACGTCGCGTGGCGCGTCCGCGTCCGGGCCCGTGAGCGGGACGACGGCGCGCAGCACGAACTCGTCCCGTCCCCGCGGGCCCGCGGTGACCTCGCCGCCGAGGACGGCGACCCGTTCGGAGAGCCCGGTGAGACCCGAGCCGCCCGCGTCGCCGGCGCCGCGGGCGCCGTCGTTGCGCATCTCCAGGACGACCGCGTCGTCGCGGACCGTCAGGGAGACGGTGCACTTCCGGGCCCGGCTGTGCTTGATGACGTTGGTGGTCCCCTCGCGGATCACCCATCCCAGCACCGCCCGGACCTGCGAGGGCAGCCCGCCCGGCAGCGCACCGATCTCGCAGCGGATGCCGGCCGCCTCCAGCACGGCGCGCGCCCCCGCGATCTCGGTGTCCAGCTCGACGGCGCGGTAGCCGTTGACCGCGGCGCGCACCTCCCGCAGCGCGTCCCGGGCGGTGCGGCGGACGTCGGCCATCTCGGCGACGGCCCGGTCCGGGTCGGCCTCGGCCATCCGCATGGCCAGCTCGCTCTTCACGGCGATCAGGGAGAGGCTGTGGCCGAGCAGGTCGTGCAGGTCCCGGGAGAACCGGAGCCGCTCCTCGGCCACCGCCAGGCGCGCGACGGCCTCGCGGGCCGCGTGGGTCTCCTGGTGCATGACCCACATGCGGCGCTGGTAGCGGTTGCAGAACAGGACGAAACCGCAGATGCCGGAGTACACCACGAGCACCAGCGGGAACACCCCGTACCAGGGCATGTCGGATGCCGGGAAGAGGTACTGCGCCGAGAGCGTCGACAGGACCGAGCACAGCAGGGCGGTGCCCGCGCAGACCGCGGCGAGCTGCCGGTGCGTCATCGGCGACACCACCACCGCCGACATCCAGAAGATGGGGATGACGTTGAACAGCGGGTGCACGAGCAGCAGCAGGCTCAGCGCACCGGCGACGGCGCCGCTGAGGACGAGGTCGCGGCGGGACGCCCCGCCTTCCAGCCCCTTCTTGACGAGCCGCGCGTACCCCCAGGTGTGCAGCGCGAGGCCCGCGATCACCACGGGGACGACGGGCGCCCCGATGCGTCCCTCGCCATAGGCTCTCGCCAGCCCGCCGAGGGTCGGCGCGATGAAACCGGTGGAGGCGAGCAGGAACGACCGGTACGTCACCCGGCGGTAGCGTTCCAGCCTGCGGCTGTCCCGGGCTGCGAGCTCCGCCGTGGTCGCGACCGTCATGTCCGTTTCCTCCCTTGCCTGACCCCGTGACGGCGCGCGACGGCGCCGGGCCCATGGCGGGCATGCCGCGTCCCCAGGATCCCGGATCGGCGACGGGCGCGGTAGAGGCGCGTGTCACCGGTCTCGGCGCACACCCGTCACCCGGCCGGCATGACAGATGTCATGGACGCGCCGCACACCGCGCATGTCACGCCGTGGCCGTCATGCCGCGCCGCCCGCGCCGGAGCCCGCGCGGGACCCGGCGTCCTTCGGAGGGACGAGACGGGTCTTCACGACCTTGCCCATGGCGTTGCGCGGCAGCGCGTCGACCAGGTGCACCACGCGGGGACGCTTGTGCACCGACAGGCGCGCGGCGACGAACTCGATGAGCTGCTCCTCCCCCACCCCGTCGGCGACCACGTACGCGGTGACCTGCTCGCCGAGGTCGTCGTGGGGGGTGCCGACGACGGCCGCCTCGCGGACGGCGGGATGCGCGAGCAGCGCGTTCTCGACCTCCCCGGCGCCGATCCGGTACCCGCCGCTCTTGATGAGGTCGGTGGACGCGCGGCCGACGATCCGGTGCCAGCCGTCCGGGCCGATGGTGGCGATGTCGCCGGTGCGGAACCAGCCGTCCGCGGTGAACGACTCCGCCGTGGCGTCAGGACGGTTGAGGTAGCCCTTGAACAGCAGCGGCGCCCGCACGTGCAGCTCGCCCGGGGTCTCCCCGTCGTGCGGGACGGGCCGTCCGTCCTCGGCCGCGAGCCGGGTCTCCACCCCCTGCAGCGGCGTGCCGACGTACCCGGGACGCCGGTCGCCGCGGGCGCGCGCACTGACCGTGATGAGGGTCTCGGTCATGCCGTACCGCTCGACCGGGCGGTGCCCGGTGAGGTCCGCCAGGCGTTCGAAGACGGGCACGGGCAGCGGCGCGCTGCCGGAGACGAGCAGCCGCGCCCCGCGAAGCGCCCGCGCGGACGACGGGTCGGCCACGGTCCGCGACCAGACGGTGGGGACGCCGAAGAACAGGCTTCCGCCGGCCTCGGCCGCCGCGGCCGCGTACGCCTCGGGCTTCGGGCGTCCGGTGTGGACGAGCCGCGACCCCACCCGCAGCGCCCCGAGGACGCCGAGGACCAGGCCGTGCACGTGGAACAGCGGAAGCCCGTGGACGAGGACGTCCTCCGGCGTCCACTCCCACGCCTCGGCGAGGGCGTCGAGCCCGGCGGCGATGGCGCCCCGTGAGATCAGCACACCCTTGGGTGCGCCGGTCGTCCCGCTCGTGTAGAGGATCAGTGCCGTCGCGTCCCCGTCGGCCCCGGCGTCCCGCACGTCCCCGTCGCGTGGAAGGGCGTCGACGGGCACCAGCGGCGGCTCGTCGTCCGCCCGTTGCGCGTCGCGGGCGCCCAGCAGCAGCTTCGCGCCCGAGTCGCCGAGGATGTGGGCGCGTTCCGCGGGCCCCGAGTCGGGCGGGAGCGGGACCACCGGGACGCCCGCGAGCAGGCCCCCGACGACGGCCGCGACCGTCTCCGGGGCCGGCGTCGCGTGAACCGCGACGGCGTCCGCGCCGCCGATCTCGGCCGCGACGGCCGACGCCCATCGAAGCAGCTCGTCGCGCGCCAGTTCCCGCCCGGCGATCCGCACCGGCCCGCCGGACTCCCCGAGCAGATCCATCGCACGCCCCTCCTTCTCGCGTCCCGCCCCTGAGGTCACCGCCTCATTGTGCCGCCGGGCCGAAGACCCGTGCGCCGGCGGTTCACCCCGCCACGGGTGGAAGCGACACCGCTCCCGGGGTGATGGGGGACGACCTCGATCTCGGTGACGCGTCCGGCCTCCAGCCGGAAACGGATCATCGCGACCGCGTGGCCGCCCGGTGCGATGACCGTTCCCGCCGCCCGCCGCCCCTCCTGAGGATGGATCACAGAGGACGGATCGTCAGTCCTGCAGAGCGAAGCTCCAATGGGTGCTCAGGCGATCTGCGTCCGGATCCGGATCGCGGCTCCAGACGAGGTACCACACTCCATGAGGGCTCAGCGGATCGGAATCGAGCCGGAGTGAGGTCGTATCGGCGTCGGGGCGTTCCGCACAGGTGACGGTGAACAGGCCGACCCGGCGTTTCTGGAACGTCATGACGTCGCACGGCTGTCCGACCGGGAGGTGGCGCAGGTCCCGTACGTACGCGTCGAGGCTCGGCCTGGACAGCGCAAAGCGGACCCGCATGGGCACATCGCTCGCGACGAAGACGAATCCGGCCGACAGCAGGACCGGGCAGAGCAGGACGCGCACCACGTTCGCCACGGTCTTGTCCATGCGCCGGAAAGCCAGTCCGCCCCACACCAGGAAGAACACGACCAGGAGCGGGGTGGCGAGCGTCATGAAGATCAGGTCCGCGCGCAGGTCTCCGCCCAGGTTCCAGCTCATGAAGAGGCTCGTCGCGAGGACCGCGGTCGCCGATGCGATCGCGATGATTCCAGGGGGCTTGCGCAGCATCCCGCTCAGACTCCCGGAGACCGGCGGAAGGTCCACGATCACCGTGCAGGTGAAGGTTACGCCGGCGCCGCGGGCGCTCGGCGGGCCCCGAGCCGGGCGGGCGCGGGACCACCGGGACGCGACGCCCCTCCTTCTCGCGTCCCGCCCCTGAGGTCACCGCCTCATCGTGCCGCTCGGTGAGCGGCACGATGAGGCGGGCAGGTGTCCGGCTTCCGGGACGCGGAGTTCCCCCGCGGGCGATCAGCGTTCTGAGGAGCCCGCATCCACGTAGATCTGGGCCGCGGTGACGTAGCGCGACTCGTCGGAGGCCAGGTAGACCACGGCGTTGCTGACGTCGATGGGGTCGATGTAGGGGACGGGCATCATGTTGAGCGATTGGAAACCCTCCTTGATCTGCTCCTCGTCCGGGTCGTCGGTGTCGGGGAAGAAGACCCGGAAAGTGGCGTCGTTCAGCGCCATGCGGGTGCCCACGGTCGACGGGTGCACCGTGTTCGCCCGGATGCCGTACTCCGCTCCCTCGATCGCGAGGACCTTGCACAGCCCCACCACGCCGTGCTTGGCGGCGCTGTAGTGCGGCAGGTTCGCCAGCCCGCGCTTCCCGGCGTTCGAGCTGGTGATGATGACCGAGCCGCCGTTTCCGGCCTCGATCATCGCGGGGACGGTCGCCCGGACGGTCTTCCAGACGCCGTCCAGGTTCACGCCGATCATCTCCGACCAGCTCTCCTCGGACAGCTCCCAGGTACGCCCGAACGACAGCACGCCCGCGTTGGCGACCACGACGTCGAGCCTGCCGAACCTTTCGATCGCCTGCTGCACGGCCTTCTGCAGCGCCTGAAGGTCCCTCACGTCGGCTCTCGCGGTCAGGCACGTGCGGCCCTCCGCCTCGACCAGCGCGGCCGTCTCCGCCAGATCGGCCTCGCGACCGAGGTCGTAGGGGACGGTGGGCAGGTCCTCGCACACGTCCACCGCGACGATGTCGGCCCCCTCGGCCGCGAGGCGCACCGCGTGCGAGCGTCCCTGCCCGCGTGCGGCGCCGGTGATGAAGGCGACCTTGCCCTGTACCCGTCCCATGAGTCCTCCTCGCTCTCGGCGGCACGGCGGCACGGCGATCGTCATCCAGCCGGACGGGCGCGTCAACGGGCCCGCCGCCGCAGGATCCCCCAGGCCGACTAGCATCGGCCGGGGGGAACGGAGGGCACCGCATGCCGATCGAGGCCGACCACCGGGGGTCCGACTCGCCGTACATCGCCCGCGTGTGGCGCGGGCGGGCGAGCGGGGTGGACACCCTGACGTCGGTCGCCACGTCCCACTGGGAGATCGTCTTCTGGGAGGCCGAGGACGGCGCGCACGTCTGCGTCCGGGGACCCGAGACGTCCGCGTCGACCGCGGAGGTGACAGGCGAGTCCGAGTCGTTCGGCATCACGTTCGCGCACGGCACGTCGATGCCGCACCTGCCCCTCGCACGGCTCGTCGACGCGGAGATCGAGAGCCCGTACGCCGACGGGCGGGTGTTCGTGCTGCGCGGCGAGGAGTGGCCGGTCCCCCGCTTCGACGACGCCGAGGACTTCGTCGACCGGCTCGTGCGCGCCGGGGTGCTCACCCGCGACCCGCTCGTGGACGAGGTCGTGTGGGGAGGCGTCGCCACGGTGGGGACGCGGTCGGTGCAGCGTCGCGTCGCCGCCTCGACGGGGCTGACGCAGGGGGCGATCCGCCGGATCGAACGGGCACGCAGGGCGGCCGTGCTCCTCGGCGAGGGCGTGCCGGCCCTGGAGGTCGTGCACCGCCTCGGCTACTACGACCAGCCGCATCTGGCGAGGTCGCTGAAGCGGTTTATCGGCCGGACGGCGACGCAGCTGCAGAAGCCGGACCACGACGGCGAGCCGCTGTCGCTTCTGTACAAGCCAGAGGGCGGGGAGCGCTCCTAACGTCGGGGGCACCGCGGCGGGAACGCCGCGGACCGGCACCGGAAAGGAGCGGCCGATGCTGCAGGGCACCGTGACCTCGGCCGACGGCACGACCATCGCCTACACGGCGTGGGGCGAGGGCGATCCGGTCGTCCTCGTCGACGGCGCGACCGCCCACCGCGCCGTCGTCCCCGAGAACGCCCGGACGGCGGAGCTTCTCGCCGGCGAGTTCCGCGTGATCAACTACGACCGGCGCGGACGCGGAGACAGCGGGGACACCGCCCCCTACGCCGTCGAGCGCGAGTTCGAGGACCTCGCCGCGATCATCGAACGGGCGGGCGGCGGGCGGCCCGCGACCGTGTTCGGCTGGTCGTCGGGCGGGCACCTCGTCCTCAACGCGGCGCAGGCCGGGGTCCCGATCACGCGGGCGGCGGTGTTCGAGCCGCCGGTCGTCGTGGACGGCGGCCGCCCGCCGCTGCCGCCCGACTATGTCGAGCGGCTCGACGCCGCCGTCGCTGCCGGGCGTCCCGGAGACGCCGTCGAGCTGTTCATGACCGCCGCGGCGGGAATGCCCGCCGACGCCGTCGCCGAGATGCGCCGGAGCGACGTCTGGCCCACGCTGGAGGCGGTCGCGCCGACGCTCGCCTACGACGGCCGCCAGGTCGGGGACACGATGTCCGGCAGGCCGCTCCGGGACGACCTGTGGAACAAGGTCACCGTGCCCGTCCTCGTCCTGTACGGCCGGGACACCTGGCCGTTCCTCGCCGCGGGCGCGAGGGCGGTGGCGGGGCACCTGCCGGCCGCGACGCTGAAGGAGATCCCCGGCGAGGACCACGGCACGTCCGCAGCCGATCTCGCCCCCGTGCTGCGCGCCTTCGCGAGGGGAGCCTGACATGGGGAGGGTCGTCGTCACCGAGTTCATCTCGCTGGACGGCGTCGTCGAGGCGCCCGGCGGCGAGGAGTTCAGGTACCCGAACTGGAGCTTCGACTTCGACCGCGGGGAGGACGGCGAGCGGTTCAAGGTCGACGAGGCGCTCGGGGCCGAGGCGCTGCTGCTCGGCCGCGTCACCTACGAGGGCTTCGCCTCCGCGTGGCCGCAGTACGAGGGCGAGCTCGCCGACAAGTACAACGGGATGCCCAAGTACGTCGTCTCCCGCACGCTCAAGGACCCGGAGTGGGCCAACACGTCGGTGCTGTCGGGCGACCTGGCCGGCGAGGTCGCCCGGCTCAGGCGGGACGTCGACGGAGAGATCTCGGTGCCCGGCAGCATCCGGCTCGTCCAGGACCTGCTCGTCCGCGACCTCGTCGACGAGATCCGCCTCATGTGGTTCCCCGTGATCCTCGGCCACGGCCGGCGGCTCTGGACGGACACCCCCGACAGGAGCGACTGGACGCTGGCGGAGACGACGCGGTACGGCGAGGACGTCATGGTCACCGTCCACCGGCGTCGCCGCTGACCTCCGGGGTTCGCGCGCCCGAGGCGCGTCGGGAGCGCGCCGCGGAGGACGGCGCGGCCCGCACGGTCAGGAGCCGGGCACGTCAGTCGTCGAGCACGGCGGCGACGGCCTCGATCTCCACGAGCTGGTCGTCGTACCCCAGCACGGTGACGCCGAGCAGGGTGCTGGGGACGTCGTGGTCGCCGAAGGCGTCCCGGACCACCTGCCAGGCGGTCACCAGGTCGGCCTGGCGGTCGGACGCGACGTAGACCCGGGTGCTGATGACGTCCTCCAGGGTCGCGCCGGCGTCCCGCAGGGCGATGCGCATGTTCTCGACCGCCTTCGCCGCCTGTCCCGCGTAGTCGCCGGGCGCCGCCGTGGACCCGTCCTCGTTCAGCGGGCAGGCGCCCGCGAGGAAGATCAGCCTGGCCTCCGCGGGCGCCGTCGCCGCGTAGGCGTACTCGGCGACGTCGGACAGGGAGGACGAGCGGATCAACGTGACGGCACGGCCCACGGCTGTTTCCTTCTCCTTCCATCCGGACGCGCAGGCGCCATCGTCGCACGGCGGAGCACCCGCCGCCTCCACCGGCCCGCGGAGACCGGCGATTGCGGCCGGACGGCGCCTCCTGGTAGGAGAGGCGTGATCACGCCGCGCTCGGCGCGATCGTCGGTACGCGGGCGGGAGGACGGATGCGGGTGCGTCGCTCGACGTCGGAGGCGGCCTCCGAGGCGGGGCTCGGGGCCGTGCGGCGGGTGCACCGCGGGCACCGGGGCCGGCCGGAGGGGGCGGAGCTTCTGCCCTGCATGCTCGCGTTCGTCATGGTGGAGGGCGTGGTCGCCGCCTTCGACTGGCGTTACACCCTCGTCGTGCCCGTGGTCATCTTCCTCGGAGCGGCGTGCTGGGTCTATTTGGCACCGCCAGAGGGGAGCGTGGGGCGACGCTGGTTCGCCGTCTGCGAGGGCGGTCTGCTGGTGTGGTCGCGGGAAGACGCTCCCATCGCCGTCCCATGGGAGGCGCTGACACCACGATGGGGCCCGAGGAAGCGCCTCGTGGCTCTGGAATGGACGGACGACGCCGGAGAGCACACCCTGCACGTCAGCCCGGTCATCGCGGCTGGGGACCTGAGCAGGGCCGTGGAGCGAGCCGGTCCCGTGCGGGCGTCGCTGCGGCCCCGGCTGGCGATCGGCGCCGGAGCCGCCGCCGCCGTGGCCCTCGTGTGGTGGATCGTGCACCCGTGGCTGATCCCGGCCGTCCTCGGGGAGCGTCCCGAGCGGCTCCGGGACCTCGCCCGCCTCTGCTCGCAGCGGGACCGGCCCTTCGAGCGGGCCGCGGCCTACGAGGGCGCCGGCCCGCACCCGCTGGTGTTCTTCCGGGACGGCGGCGGCCCTCCCGACTTCGCCACCGCGGGCCGGGGCGACCGGCGGCCGGCGCCGGAGCGGGTGGAGCTCGTGGCGTGCAGCCGCCCCGCCGGCCGGGTGTCGGACAAGCCCATCAAGGTCTGCCTGTACCAGGGCAATCTCCGCCTCGAGTCCTACCAGGGCCGTCACCGCCTCGACGTCTACGAGGCGCGCACCGGCCGGAGAGTCGCGCGACAGATCCTGGACGGCCGGAGCACGACGGGCGAGTGCGCACCCGCGAAGCTCGTGTTCGGCGACCCTCCCTACGACGAGGTGCGGCGGGGCGAGACGTACCCGTCGATGAGCGACTACGTCGCCGCGCTCCAGCCGCTCGTCACCGGCGAGAAACGGCCGTAGAAGACGCGAAAGACCGAGGTCAGGCGCCGGGCGGCGGGTCGAGGTCGTCCACGTCGGCGCGGGTGCGGCCGCCGGAGAGCACGGCGTAGCCGGGGCCGCGGTCGAAGAACGGGACGGGGCCGCGTTCGGCGCGCAGCCGTTCGCGCAGGGCCGTGGTCGCCTCCTCGTCCACCGTGACCTCCTCGCCCGCTCCGCCGTGCACGACGACGCCGTAGTCGTCGCGGGCGCCCTCCACCGAGACCTTGCCGTCACGGACGTCGGCGGCCACGCGGGCGGGGTCGCGGTCGAGGGGGTCGCCCCAGCCGCCGCCCCCGGTCGTGCGGATCCGGATCACCTGGCCGGCCCTGACCGGATGGCCGTCCACGAGGCCGTCCATCTCCTCGCCGTCGATGTCGACGCGGAAGGGACGTCCCGCACGGCCGCCGTTGACGCCCCAGCACGACAGGATCGACCGGTCGGCGATCGACATGAAGCTGGCGTCCCGCAGCATCCGGATCCGCTTGTCGTACCCGAGGCCGCCACGGAACTTCCCCGGGCCGCCGGAGTCGACGGCGAGGCCGAGACGTTCGACGATGAACGGCCAGCGCGCCTCGGCGAACTCGGCGGGGATGTTGCGGGAGTCGGGCACGATGTGGATCGTGTCCTCGCCGTCGGCGTAGTACCGGCCGCCGGAGCCTCCGCCGAGCACCTCGCGCATCAGGTACGGGCCGTCGTCGGACTCGCCGTACACGCCGGTGTACCGGATGGTCTCCTGGTCGGCCGGCATCCGCCCC
>DATCLF010000189.1:0-15778 GCA_036564055.1 Spirillospora sp. | reverse complement strand
GGCGGTGGGCGGTCCTCGCGGGCGTGTCGGTCCTCACGGTCGCGACCGTGACCGGCGCCGTCGCCGCCGCCGCGGAACGCTTCCCCTTCTGACCTCGTGTTCTCCGGGGCCCGGGTCGTCCCCCCTCGTGCCGTGCTCTGTCCCGTGTGACAGAACGCACCCTTCTGAGCTGGAACGTTTCGGGCGATGATCCTGTATGGCTCTTTTTGTGGAACCTCCCTTCCGCGGTTCCACCCGACGGAAAGGCCACCATGACACAGACGGCCGGCCCCGCCCCCGGAACGACGAGCGGCGCGGCCCCGGACCGGCGGCTCCTGCTGATCGTCGTCCTGGGATCGCTCACCGCCATCGGCCCCCTCTCGATCGACCTGTACCTGCCGGCGCTGCCCGAGCTGACCGCCGACCTGTCGACCGCCGCGTCGCACACGCAGCTCACCCTGACCGCGTGCGTCGCCGGGCTCGCCCTGGGACAGGCCTTCGCCGGCCCGCTCAGCGACACAATGGGACGGCGGCGCCCGCTGCTCGCCGGGCTCGCGGCCTACGCCGCCGCGTCGCTGCTGTGCGCGGCCTCGCCCACCGTGGAGACGCTGATCGCGCTGCGGATGGTGCAGGGCGTCGCCGGAGCCGCCGGGATCGTGATCGCGCGGGCGATCGTCCGGGACCTGTACCAGGGGGCGGCGGCCGCCCGGTTCTTCTCGATGCTGATGCTGGTCACCGGGCTCGCCCCGATCCTCGCCCCCGTCATCGGCGGCCAGCTGCTGCGGCTGGTCCCCTGGCAGGGGCTGTTCGCCACCCTGTCGGGGATCGGGGTGGCGCTGTTCCTCGGCGCGCTGCTCGTGCTGCACGAGACGCTGCCGCCCGCGCGCCGCGCGACGGGCGGGGTGCGCGCGACGGCCGCCACGTTCCGGACCCTGCTGACCGACTGGACGTTCGCCGGGTACGCCCTGACGATCGGGCTGGTGTTCGGGGCGATGTTCACCTACATCTCGGGGTCCCCGTTCGTGCTCCAGGGCATCTACGGCATGTCGCCGCAGACGTACGGCATCGCGTTCGGGGCCAACGCCCTCGGCATCATCACCTTCTCGCAGGTCAGCGGGCGTCTCGCCGGGCGCGTCCCGCTGCGGCTGCTGCTGGCCGCCGGGCTCGCCCTCATCGCGACCGGCGGGACGCTGCTGCTGGTCGCCGTCCTCACCGGCGCCGGCCTGTACGTGGTGCTCCCCTCGCTGTTCGTCATCACCTCCGGGCAGGGGTTCGTCCTGCCGAACGCGACGGCGCTGGCCCTGTCGTCGGAGAGCGCCGCCCAGGCGGCGGGCAGCGGGTCGGCGCTGCTCGGCGTCGCGCAGTTCGCCCTGGGCGGCGCCGCCGCGCCGCTCGCCGGGATCGCCGGGCCGGACACCGCCGTTCCCATGGCCGCGTCGATCGCCGGGTTGGGGACGTTGGCGTTCCTCGTCGCCGCGACCGCCAACCGCGCGTCGAAGGCCGCGGCCTCGCGGCCCGCCGGGGAAGCCGAGCCGCCGGAGAAGCCGGCATCCGCCGGCTGAAGCCCACCGCCCCGCACAGCCCACCGTCCGTCACAGGGCCCGCTTCGACCTCGCCTGGACGCCGTTGTCGTCGCCGGGGCCGCCAGCGGAGCGCGCTCCCCACACCTTCAGGACTAATCACTGGATAGCGGGAATTATGAGGGTGGAGGGAGGCGGCGAGGTGAACGAGCAGAACCTGCGTCGCGGCGTCCGGATCGCGCTGGCGTTGTTCCTGGTGACACTGGTGTCCCTGCTCGTTCCCGGGTGCCGGATCACGGGGGGCGGCACCACCGAGGACGTCCCGCCCCCCGTCACCACGTCACCGGAGGCCCAGGACACCAGGCCGGTGGGCCGTCCCGGGATCATCAACATCGAGACCGAGCAGGAACTGCGCGGCACCCGCACGGCCGGGACGGGCGTCGTGCTGACGGCCTCCGGTCTCGTCCTGACCAACAACCACGTGATCAGGGGCGCCACCGGCATCCGGGGCACCGACGCCGACAGCCGCCGCTCCTACACCGCGGAGGTCGTCGGCTACGACCGGGCGGGCGACATCGCGGTCATCCGGCTGCGCGGGGCGTCCCGGCTGCGGCCCGCCGTGTTCGCCTCCGCGTCCGGCGTGAACGTCGGCGACCCCGTCACCGCCATCGGCAACGCGGGCGGGGACGGCGGGCGGCCCCGGGTCGTGACCGGCGAGGTCACCGCGCTGGACCAGTCCGTCACCGCCCGCGACGACAGCAGCGGGACCACCGAACGGCTCACCGGGCTCATCGAGACCGACGCGCCGATCGGGCCCGGCGACTCGGGCGGACCGCTGCTGAACGCCGCGGGCCGGGTCATCGGGATCAACACGGCCGCCTCCGCCGGCCTCTCACCGGGCTCCTCCGGCCGGGAGGACCACCGGGGCTACGCGATCCCCTCCGACCGGGCCCTGGAGATCGCCCGGCAGATCCAGCGGGGCGAGTCGTCCCTCAACGTGCACATCGGACCGACCGCCATGCTCGGGGTCACGGTCCGGTCCAACCCGGGCTCCCGGGGCGCGGTGGTCGCCGAGGTCGTGCCGGACTCCCCCGCCGCCGCCGCGGGCATCCCGACCGGAGCCTCCATCGTCGCCGTCGACGGCAGGGGCGTCGACTCCCCCGACGACCTGACCACGCTGATGCTGGAACACCACCCCGGCGACGTCGTCCAGGTGCAGTGGACCACCGCCCAGGGCGCGCACATGTCCGCCGCCGTCCGCCTCGCCGAGGGGCCTCCCCAGTAGCTCGCCTTCCACCACGCGGATCCGGTGGAGGCGGAGCCACCGCCGTCGTGCGACAGTGAGAGGGGACCCTTGGGCGACGACGAGGATGTGGATGCGATGAGCCGTAAGCCGCCTTCCGACGACTTCGACGACTCGGGCCTCGAGGTCGCGAAGCCGAAGACGTGGGCCGCCGGCGTGCCCGGCGTGACGACCGCATTGCGCCAGTCCTACGACCAGATGGGGGTGCGGCGCACCGCCCTGACCCTGCTGCGCGTCAACCAGAAGAAGGGGTTCGACTGCCCCGGGTGCGCGTGGCCCGAGGGCGACCACCGGCACATCGCCGAGTTCTGCGAGAACGGCGCCAAGGCCGTGGCCGAGGAGGCGACCACGCGCCGCGTCACCCGCGAGTTCTTCGCCCGGCACTCCGTGGCGGACCTGGCGCGCCGCTCGGACCACTGGCTCGGGCAGCAGGGACGGCTCACCGAGCCGATGCTGAAGCGCCCGGGATCCGAGCACTACGAGCCGGTGTCGTGGGACGAGGCGTTCCGGCTGCTGGCCGCGGAGCTGAACGCGCTGGACTCCCCGAACGAGGCGATCTTCTACACCTCCGGCCGCACGAGCAACGAGGCGGCGTTCGCCTACCAGCTCTTCGCCCGCGCGTTCGGCACGAACAACATGCCGGACTGCAGCAACATGTGCCACGAGTCGTCCGGGTCGGCGCTCAGCGAGACGATCGGCGTCGGCAAGGGCTCGGTGCTGCTGGAGGACTTCGACCACACCGACCTGATCTTCGTCGTCGGGCAGAACCCGGGCACCAACCACCCTCGGATGCTGTCGGCGCTGGAACGGGCCAAGAAGCGGGGCGCCCGCATCGTCGCCGTCAACCCGCTGCCGGAGGCGGGGCTCATGCGGTTCAAGAACCCGCAGCGCCCGTCCGGGGTGGCGGGGCAGGGCACCGTCCTCGCCGACCGGTTCCTGCAGATCCGGCTCAACGGCGACCTGGCGCTGTTCCAGGCGCTCAACCGGATGCTGCTGGAGTCGGACGCGCCGGACGCCGTCGACCGCTCGTTCATCGACGCGCACACCCACGGGTTCGAGGCGTTCGAGAAGCACATCCTCGACCTGGACTGGGACGACGTGCTGGAGGCGACCGGGCTGACCCGGGACGAGATCGCCGCCGCGGTGGAGGACGTCCTGAAGTCGCGCGCCATCATCGTCTGCTGGGCGATGGGCCTCACCCAGCACCGCAACTCGGTCCCGACGATCCGGGAGATCGTCAACTTCCTGCTGCTGCGCGGCAACATCGGCCGTCCCGGCGCGGGCGTCTGCCCGGTGCGCGGCCACTCCAACGTGCAGGGCGACCGGACGATGGGAATCTGGGAGAAGCCGAAGCCGGAGTTCCTGGACGCGCTCGCCGCCGAGTTCGGCTTCGAGCCGCCGCGCGAGCACGGCGTGGACACCGTGGAGGCGATCCGCGCGATGCGCGACGGCCGCGCCAAGGTGTTCTTCGGGATGGGCGGCAACTTCGTCCGCGCCACCCCCGACTCCGCCGTCACCGAGCGGGCGCTGCGCGGCTGCCGGCTGACCGCGCACGTGTCGACCAAGCTCAACCGGTCGCACGCCGAGACCGGCGAGATCGCGCTGATCCTGCCGACCCTCGGGCGCACCGAACGCGACGTGCAGGCGTCCGGGCCGCAGTTCGTGTCGGTCGAGGACTCGATGGGCATGGTGCACGCCTCCCGGGGCCGCCTCGCCCCCGCGTCCCCGCACCTGCTGTCGGAGGTGTCGATCGTGTGCCGGCTGGCGAAGGCGACGCTTCCCGACTCGGGCATCGACTGGGACGCGATGGAACGCGACTACGACGTGATCCGCGACCACATCTCCCGGGTCGTCCCCGGATTCGCCGACTTCAACGCCCGCATCCGCAGGCCCGGCGGCTTCACGCTTCCGCACCCGCCGCGCGACGAGCGCCGGTTCCCCACGTCGACCGGCAGGGCCAACCTGACGGTCAACGCCCTCGAGGTCCTGCGCGTCCCGAAGGGGCGGCTGTTGCTGCAGACCGTCCGGAGCCACGACCAGTTCAACACCACCGTCTACGGGCTGGACGACCGCTACAGGGGCATCAAGGCGGGACGGCGCGTCGTGTTCGTGAACCCGGCCGACCTGTCGGCCCTCGGCCTGGAGGACGGCGCGATGGTCGACCTGGTCTCCGAGTGGGAGGACGGCGTCGAGCGCCGCGCCCCGTCCTTCCGCGTCGTCTCCTACCCGACCGCGCCGGGCTGCGCGGCGGCCTACTTCCCGGAGACCAACGTCCTCGTCCCCCTCGACAGCACCGCCGAGGTGAGCAACACCCCGACGTCGAAGTCCATCGTCATCCGGCTCGAACCGGCACGCTCCTGACCGGGGGCCGTCCGGTTCACGCTCGGACGACGAGGTGCTCTTCCGCGCGGGGAGCGTCAGGCGTCGCGACGGGTGAGCAGGAAGGCGGCGAGGCCCAGCGGGCCGAACGCGTACACCGCCATCAGGACCGCCGCGGCGCCCGCGGGCAGCACGTTGACGAACATGGTGGCGTCGTTCGCGTCCAGGCCGCCGGCCTGCACGGGCAGGGCGCCGGGCATCACCGACCCGACCCGCTCGCCCCACGGCTCCGGGATGAAGACGGCCGCCATCGGCACCACGTACCAGAGCATGACGATCGCCACGAGCGCCCCGGCCGTCGAACGCAGCAGCGCGCCGAGCCCCAGGCCGAGCAGCGCGAACATCGCCCCCGACGTCCCGAAGACGACGTAGCCCGGCAGGTCGTGCGCGACGGGCGCCTGCTGATCCGGCATCGGCCGGTCGCCGGCGACGAGCCGCATCCCGAGGAAGGAGCCGACCGCCATCACCTCGCCGGCGACGAGCGCGACCGTCCCGACGACCGCGGCCTTCGCCGCGAGGACCGTCCGGCGCCGCGGCAGCGCCGTGAACGTGGTGCGGATCGTGCCGGTCCGGTACTCGGCCGTGACGGACAGGACGCCGAGCACGGCCAGGCAGAGCGCCGCGACCCATCCGCCCATCTGCTGGAGCGGCAGCAGCCCGACCTCCGCCTGACGTTCGGCCGGAAGTTCGTCCCACTGCCGTACGAACTGCACGGCCAGCAGCAGGACGACCGCGAGCAGCGCGGCCGTCGCCGCCAGCACCCAGTGGGTCGAGCGGACCGTCCGGAGCTTGAGCCACTCCGCCGCAAGCGCGTCGATCATGCCGGTCATGACGTCACCGCCGTGTGACGGCGGCCGCCCACCGGCGCCTCAAATCCTTCGATCATGCGGTAACGGTCCTACGGGACGGCCTCCGGCGCATCGGAACGCGGGAGGGAATCAGGTGTGCGACCGTGCTCCGATGCCGTCCCGGCCGCTGCGACCCCGGTATGAGGTGTTCCGGTATGACGCGTCCGCCGCAACGAGGCGGCGAGAAGGCCGAACCACCCGGAGAGGGCCGACGGCGAAGATCTTCCGTCAGGCCCGCCGGGAGTCGGCGGCGAAGGCGGGCCGGTCGGCGACGATCCGGTCCAGCCACTCGGCCAGCAGCGCCCGCTCCGCCGGGCTCAGGCTCTGCGGCGGGTCGGCGTCCAGGGCCGCGCGGAGCGCGACCGCGCGGGCGGTGGAGGAGGCCGCCGCGTCGCCTCGCGCGCCTTTCCGCATGGCGCCGTTCTGCTTTCCGTCGTTTCTGCAGACCGTCGCCCTCGTCCTTCTCAGGGGACGGGACGGTGACCGCGGCGAGCACCGCCTCGCGCATCCGCGCGGACAGCTCCTCGTCCCCGTTGCCGGAGATGAGGGCGAGGGTGACGCCGACACCGGTGGCGTGGATCATCCGGGCGGCGGTGCCGACGGCGACGCGCAGCCGGCCGGCGCGGGCGACGGCCTCGACGAGCCCGAGCAGGATGCGGTGCGCCTCCTCGGCGACGGGCGGCGTCCGCGGCGTGCCGTAGATCAGCGTGTAAAGGGCGGGGTTGGCCCGGCCGAACTCGACGTGGGCGTCCCATCCATCGTCCCGGAGATCACGCCGGTCGGCCTGGACGACGCCCCGCGCGTCCTCCAGGAGATGAACGAGGGCCGCCACCGGGGCCGCGCGGTCATCACGTTCGAGTGACCGGCCTCCCCCGCCGCCGTCACTCCCGAGAGCCCCCCAGGCGCTCGACCGGCGGCCTGGGCCACGGACGCGCCTGCTCGAAGACGCGGCAGGCGGACATGACCAGGGCGTCGGCGTGCCGGGGACCGATCACCTGCAGGCCGATGGGCAGCCCACCGGAGGTGAGGCCGCACGGCAGGCTCGCGGCGGGCTGCTGCGTCATGTTGAACGGGTAGGTGAACGGGGTCCAGCTCGTCCATCGGGGAGACGGGGAGCCCGGCGGGACCTCCCGGCCCGCCTCGAACGCCGCGATCGGCATCGTCGGGGTGAGCAGCAGGTCGTAGCGCTCGTGGAACAGGCCCATGATGCGGCCGAGCTCCATCCGGCGGGACGTGGCGGCCAGGTACTCCATGGCCGAGTACGTCGCGCCCCGCTCGCAGATCTCCCGCAGGCCGGGGTCGAGCCGCTCCCGTTCCTCCGGGGACAGGTGCTCGACGACCTTCGCGGCCCCCGCGAACCACAGGACCTCGAAGTCCTCGACGGGGTCGTCGAAGCCCGGGTCGGCCCGCTCGACCGTCGCGCCCAGCTCGGCGAACACCTCGGCGGCGGCCGCGACCGCCTCGGCGACCTCCGGGTCGACCCGCGCGAACCCGAGATCCGGGCTGAACGCGACGCGCAGGCCGGTCAGGTCGTCGGGGCGGGCCTCGGCGAAGGAGACGTCCGGCGGCGCGAGGGCGGACCAGTCGCGGCCGTCCGGGCCGCAGATCGCGTCGAGCAGCAGCGCGGCGTCCGCGACGGTGTTCGTCATCGGGCCGGTGTGCGCGAGCGTCCCGAACGGGCTCGCCGGGTAGTGCGGGACGCGGCCGTAGGTCGGCTTGAGGGCGAACGTGCCGGTGAACGCGGCGGGGATGCGCACCGAACCGCCGCCGTCGGTGCCGAGCGCGAGCGGCGCCATGCCCGCCGCGACGGCCGCCGCCGCGCCGCCGCTCGACCCGCCCGGCGTGCGGGAGACGTCCCACGGGTTGCGGGTGACGCCGGTGAGCGGGCCGTCGGTGACGCCCTTCCACGCGAACTCCGGCGTGGTCGTCTTGCCGACGAACACCGCGCCCTGCTCGCGCAGGCGGGCGACCGCCGGGGCGTCCTCGTCCCACGGCCCGGCCGGGTCGATCGTGGTGGAGCCGCGCAGCGTGGGCCAGCCGCGGGTGAGCAGGACGTCCTTGATCGAGACGGGCACGCCGTCCAGCGGCCCGAGCACGGCGCCCCGCGCCCGGCGGTCGGCCGCCGCGCGGGCCATGTCGAGGGTGGTCTCCTCGTCGACCAGGCAGAACGCGTTGAGCTCGGGGTTCAGGCGCTCGATCCGGTCGAGGACGGCCCGGGCGGCCTCGACCGGGGACAGCTCGCCCGCCTCGTACTCCCTCAGCAGCTCGGTCGCGGACAGGTCGGCCGCGTCGGTCTTCGTCACGGTCACTGGTTCCCCCTCGGTCGCTCGGATGAGTCGACGTAGCCGAGCCGCTTGTCCACGACGTTGCGCAGCGGACGGCCGGACAGGTAGCGGTCGAAGTTGTCGGCGAACAGGCGGACCAGCTCGTCCCGCCAGCCGACCACGTCACCGGACATGTGCGGGGAGACGATGACGTTCGGCATGTCCCACAGCGGCGACGACTCCGGGAGCGGCTCGTCCTCGAACACGTCGAGCGCCGCGCCCGCGATCCGCCCGGACTCCAGGGCCTTGACCAGGTCGGCCTCCACCACCAGCGCGCCGCGCCCCACGTTGACGAGCCGCGCGGACGGGCGCATCCGGTCCAGCGCCGCGGCGTCGATCATGCCGCGGGTCTGCGGGGTGAGCGGCGCCGCCAGCACGACGTAGTCGGCCTCGGCGAGCGCCTCCCCCAGCCGGTCCGCCGGGTGGACGACGCCGAGGTCGGGATCGGCGTCGCGCGCGGTGCGGCCCGCCCCGGACACCGTGAGGCCCGCGGCCGACAGGCGGCGCCCGATCGCGCGCCCGATCGGCCCGGTGCCGACGACGAGCGCACGGGCCCCGGTGATGCGCTCGGTCTCGCGATGACGCCAGCGCCGCTCCCCCTGGAGGCGGACGGTCGTGTGCAGATCCTTGGCGAAGGCCAGCACCAGGCCGAGGACGTACTCGGCGATCGGCTCGTCGAAGACGCCGCGCGAGTTGGTGACAATTGTGTCGCTTTCGACGAGGTCGGAAAAAAGCAGCCGATCAACTCCGGCGCTCGCTATGTGGATCCAGGCCGGACCGCCGGACCGCGGCCAGGCGCCCGCGAGCGCGGTGGACAGAAAGTCCCACATGAACAGGACGTCCGCGCCGGTGAGAGCCTCCGCGAGCTCTGTTTCGCGCACGTAACGGACCCGCGCACGGCGCTCCACGTCGGCCATGCCGCGGGGGTGGACGTCCCCGACCAGCACCACCACGGTGGGAGGCCCGTCGGACACGGGCGGAACATGCTCCATCGGCGCCACTTTCGAGGTGTGGGGAATTTACAAGACGGCAACTCGGGGAGGCATTGACACGCTAGGAACCGTTCGTAGGATTGTCAACAATCAGCGCAGCGGACTGCGGCCCCGGTCCCTGCCTGACTCTCGTGTGCTGCAAGACCGTCGCAACCTGCCCACGCTAGGCCAGGACGGATCCCAGAGCGCTCTAACGGAAGAGTCCTTTCGGGTGGCGACGATCTCGCCCACCCCTGTCCACGGGGAGGTCCAGCATGCCAAAGCTCATGACCATCACTCTGGAGCGCCGCGGCGTGTCATGCGTCGCGGAGCTTCTGGAGAAGGACGCGCCCCGCACCTGCGAGGCGGTGTGGAACGCGCTCCCCCTCGCCGGCGACGCGTACCACGCCAAGTACGCGCGCAACGAGGTCTACACGATGGTCGAGCGGTTCACCGAGGACGAGATCGGCCTCGAGAACCCCACCGTCACCCCCATCCCGGGTGACGTCGTCTACTTCTCCTTCTCCGGCGGCATGCTGGACCGGCGCTTCAAAGAGGAGAAGAACATCCACACCCTGCCGGGCGTGATCGACCTCGCGATCTTCTACGGCCGCAACAACCTCCTGCTCAACGGGGACGTCGGGTGGGTCCCCGGCAACGTTTACGCGACGATCGTCGACGGCCTCGACCGCATGGCCGAGGCCTGCAACGACGTCTGGCGCTCCGGCAGCGTCGGCGAGCGCCTCGTCTACGACCGCGCCGAGTCCTAGAGCGGTGGGCACGCAGATGGCATTCGACCCCACGCTGGTCGTCGGCCCGGAACTGCCCGCCCAGCACGGCATCGGCGTGGTCGCTCCCTTCGACTTCGCCCTCGACCGTGAGCTGTGGCGATGGACCCCCGACGACGTGTCGCTCTACATGACGCGGCTGCCGTACGTTCCGGTGCCGGTCACCGTCGAGATGGCGTCCGCCCTGTCGGACCAGTCGATCGTCCGGCAGGCCACGCGGGACGTGCTGACACCGGAACCGCTCGTCGTCGCCTACGCCTGCGCCTCGGGAAGCTTCATCCGCGGCAAGGAGGGCGAGCTGGAACTTCAGGAGTCGATGCTCTCCGTGGGGGCGCCGGCGGTCACCACGACGTCGGGCGCGCTGGTGGAGTCGCTCCGGCTGCTCGACGTCAGCCGGATCGCCGTGGTCACCCCGTACATCGACGCCGTCACCGAGCGGCTGGTGGCGTTCCTCGGCGAGTACGGCGTCGAGGTGGTCTCATCGGTCGGGATGGGGCTGCTCAGCCACATCTGGAAGGTCGGCTACGGCGAGATCGTGTCGGCGGTGTCGTCCGTCGACACGCCGGAGGCCGAGGCGGTGTTCATCAGCTGCACGAACGTGCCGACCTACGACATCATCGCGCCGCTGGAGCAGATGATCGGCAAGCCCGTCCTGACCGCCAACCAGGTCACGATGTGCTCGGCGCTGCGCGCGATGGGCCGGTCCGCGGCCGGTCCCGGACAGTCCCTGGTTCGGCTCGCCCCGACCACGGCCGCCTGATCATCATGGAGCGCGAAGGTAGGATGATCGACCCCATGCACCGGAACGGGTTGAGCGCCGGGTTCCTCTACCCCGGGTACAGCGCCGAGGACGACTATCCCGCCATCGAGCGGGCGCTCGGCGGGGTGCGCCTCCCGGTCGTGCACACCCTGATGCGCGAGGACGCCCACCGGGTCGACGCGCTGCTCGACGTCGGCGGGGCCGACGTGCTGGCCGAGGGCGCCCGCGTCCTGCGCGACATGGGCGTCCAGGCCGCCGTGTGGGCCTGCACCAGCGGCAGCTTCGTGTTCGGCTGGGACGGCGCGGCGCAGCAGGTCGAGGGCATCCGCGCGATCGTGGGCGTCCCCGCGTCCAGCACGTCGTTCGCGTTCGTCAACGCCGCCCGCGCCCTCGGCGTGACCCGGGTCGCGATCGCCGCGACCTACCCCTCCGACGTCGCCGAACGGTTCGTCGCGTTTCTCGGCCACGCCGGCATCGAGGTGGTGGCGCTGTCCTGCCGGGGCATCGTCACCGCCGCCGAGGTCGGCACCCTGGGCCGCGACGAGGTGCTCGCCTTCGTCGCGGCCAACGATCATCCGGACGCCGAGGCGGTGCTGGTGCCCGACACGGCACTGCACACCGTGTCCTGGCTCGACGAGCTGGAGGCACGGGTCGGCAAGCCGGTCCTGACCGCCAACCAGGTGAGCGTGTGGGAAGGCCTGAGACTCGCGTCCGGCCCGGGCGGCCTGCCCCCGCGCACCGGGCTGGGCCGGCTGTTCGCCGAGCCCGCCGCCGTTCCCGCCGGTGCCGCCGAGCAAGGACGAGATACCTGGCAGCTATGAGGAAAGGGGCCCCGCGGCATGGGCCGATTGGGTGAGCTGGAACCTGTCCCCCGCAAGTCGACCGTCGAGATCGTCTCGGACGAGCTGCGCTCGGCGATCATGTACGGGTCGCTGGAACCCGGCGCCCAGCTCGGCGAGGCCGAGCTGGCGGGCCGCCTGGGAATCAGCCGCGGCCCGTTGCGCGAGGCGATGCAGCGGCTCGTCCAGGAGGGGCTTCTCGTCAGTGAACCGCACCGGGGGCTCTTCGTGACCACCCTGGACGAGAGCGACGTCGAGGACGTCTACCTCGCCCGTCTCGCCATCGAGCGCGAGGCCTGCCGGCTGATCATGCAGAGGAACCGGGGTGAGGCCGTCGCCCGGCTCACCGACGCCCTCGACGCCCTGATCGAGGCGGCGCAGGAACGCGACAGGGTCGCGATGAGCGACGCCGACCAGGCGTTCCACGAGGTCCTCGTCAGCTCTTCGGGCAGCCCTCGGCTCGAACGGATGGCGCACACCCTCCTGGTGGAGACCCGCATGTGCCTCAACGCGCTGCAGGACACCTACCCGGAGCCGTCCGAGCTGGTCGAGGAGCACCGGCGGCTGGTCGACGCGATCGGCGACGGCGAGGAGGACCGGCTGCTGACCCTGATCGAGGAGCACATGACCGACTCCATCGAGCGGCTCCGCTCCCCTGACACGACCTCCTGAGACAACCTGCACGACGATCCCCGGCGACCCCCCACGCTGGACATCGAGCGTGGGGGGCACCTACATTGCGGATTGTCGACAATCTACGACGGCACCGGAGGGACCCGCATGGCGACGCTGTCACCCCTGCTCAAGCAGGCCACCCCCGTCCTCGCCGAACGCGGCGAAGGGGTCTACCTTTACGACACCGAAGGCCGCCGGTACCTCGACTTCACCGCGGGAATCGGCGTCACCAGCACCGGTCACTGTCACCCGCGCGTGGTCGAGGCGGCGCAGCGGCAGGTCGGCACGCTGATCCACGGGCAGTACACGACCGTCATGCACCAACCGCTGCTGCGTCTCACCGAGGCGCTCGGCGAGGTGCTGCCCTCCGGTCTCGACTCGCTGTTCTACGTCAACAGCGGCAGCGAGGCCGTCGAGGCGTCGATCCGGCTGGCCCGCCACGCCACCGGCAGGCAGAACATCGTCGTCTTCCACGGTTCCTTCCACGGCCGCACGATGGGCGCCGCCGCGCTCACCACGGCCGGCACGAAGTTCCGCGCCGGCATCGGCCCGCTGATGCCGGGCGTCGCCGTCGCGCCCTTCCCGCAGGCCTACCGGTACGGCTGGGACGAGGAGGAGGCCACCCGGTTCGCGCTGCGCGAGCTGGACTACCTGCTCGTCACCGCGAGCCCCGCCTCCGACACCGCCGCGTTCATCGTCGAGCCGGTCCTCGGCGAGGGCGGCTACATCCCCGCCCCCGCCGGGTTCCTGGAGGGGCTGCGCGAGCGCGCCGACCGGCACGGCATCCTGCTGATCATGGACGAGGTCCAGACCGGGTTCGGCCGGACGGGAAGGTTCTGGGGCCACGAGCACCACGCGGCCCGGCCCGACATCCTCATCACCGCCAAGGGCCTGGCCAGCGGGTTCCCGCTGTCGGCGATCGCCGCGCCCACGGCGCTGATGGAGAAGGCCTGGCCCGGCTCGCAGGGCGGCACCTACGGCGGCAACGCCGTCTCCTGCGCCGCCGCCCTCGCCACGCTCGAGGTCATCCGGGACGAGAACCTCGTCGACAACGCCGCCCGACAGGGCGCGCGGCTGAACGAGGGCCTGCAGAAGGTCGCCGCCGACCACCCCGCGATCGGCGACGTGCGCGGGCTCGGCCTGATGCAGGCCGCCGAGTTCACCACGCCCGGCGGCGAGCCCGACGCCGCGACGGCGCAGCGCGCGCACAAGGCCGCGGCGGAGCGGGGGCTCCTGCTGCTGACCTGCGGCGCGTACGGCAACGTCGTCCGCATGATCCCGCCGCTGATCGTCACCGGGGAGCAGGTCGACGACGCGCTCGGCCGGTGGGCGCAGGCCGTCGCGGACGCGGCCGGCTGACATCCCCACGACGGCGCCCGGCGGCCGGCAGGCCGCCGGGCGCCGTCATCTGCGCAGGCCGGGTCATGCCTGGGCGACCGCGCCCTCCTTCAGCAGGGTGTCGACGTCGGTGAACCCGAGGTCCTCAAGGACGGCGCGGGTGTCGCCGCCGGGACGGGAGGGGACGCCGTCGGTCTCCGCGGCGGTCCGGGAGAAGCGCGGCGCCGGTGCGGGCTGCGGATGGCCCGCGAGCTCCGGGAACACGCCGCGGGCGGTGTTGAAGGGATGGTCGACGGCCTCCGTCATCGACAGGACGGGGGCCACGCACGCGTCGCTCGGAACGAAGATCTCCGTCCACTCGTCGCGGGTCTTCGTGCGGAAGACGGCCGCGAAGCGTTCGCGCAGCCTCGGCCAGCCGGAACGGTCGTGCTGGTCGGGCAGGTCCTCGCCGTCGAGGCCGAGGCGGCGCAGGAACTCGGCGTAGAACTGCGGCTCGATCGCCCCGACGGCTACGTGCTTCCCGTCGGCGGTCTCGTAGACGTCGTACCAGGGCGCGCCCGTGTCGAGCATGTTGACGCCCCGGCGGTCCTGCCACATGCCGTTGCGCAGGAAACTGTGGATGAAGGTGGACAGGTGCGCCGTGCCGTCGACGATCGCGGCGTCGACGACCTGGCCCCGTCCGCTCGTCCTCGCCTCCAGGAGCGCGGACAGGACGCCCACGACGAGGTACATGCTGCCGCCCGCGAAGTCGCCGAGAAGATTCAGCGGCACCTGCGGGGGCCCGTCGGCGCGGCCGATGGCGTGCAGGGCGCCGGTGACGGCGATGTAGGCGATGTCGTGGCCGGCGGTGTGCGCGAGGGGCCCCTCCTGCCCCCAGCCCGTCACCCGGCCGTAGACGAGCGCCGGGTTGCGGGCGAGGCAGTCGTCCGGCCCGATCCCGAGCCGCTCGGTGACGCCGGGCCGGAACCCCTCGATGAGGACGTCGGACTTCTCGACCAGGCGCAGGACGACCTCCCCGCCCTTGTCGTTCTTGAGGTCGACCGCGATGGAGCGCTTGCCGCGGTTGTAGAACTCGGTGCCGCCGGCGACCCTGCCGTCCCCGACCGCGGACGCCCGGTCGACGCGGATCACCTCGGCGCCGAGGTCGGCCAGCAGCATCGCGGCGAACGGCCCCGGCCCGATCCCGGCAAGTTCGATCACCCGTACCCCGGACAGCGGCCCCTTGCCCATGTGCGACTCCCTGAATAAGGTTCGGTCCCCCTAAGTGTGCACGATGGCAGTAAGGAGTCGCTGACCGGGGCGTGGTCACCGCACGGTGAGCTTGACGGGCGCATCCCTGGCGCCGACGGCCACCAGCAGCCGATCGCGGACGGTGGAGCGGCGGACGCCCTTCGCTTCGGGGACGAGCCCGCGCGCCGCGGCGGCCAGGTAGTACCAGCGTCCGGACGGCGACTTCCACCAGGTGCCGCTGACCGGGCGGCGAGCGTCGCAGGAACCGGTGGCCCGCGCCGTCTTCCCGGTGAGGAGCACCGCGTCGGCCGTCTCCGCCGCGCCGCCGGAGACAGCGCCGGCAGAGTCAGGGCCGGCAGGGTGCAGGCGCGTGCACACCCAGTCGGCGGTCCCTCCGTCCCGGGGCAGGTCACCGGACCAGAAGTTCCACGCCACGGCCTCGGACACCGGCTCGTCACGCGGGGGCACGGCGCAGGCGAGCCGGTTCCAGAACTCCCGGGCCTTCTGCCCGAGGCGCTCCGGAACGTCGCGCCCGCCCGGCCGGTCGGCCGGGGAACGGTGGGCGAGGACGGTGGCGCGCGGACCCCCCAGGTCGCCGAACGTCCTGGAACCGGCGTGGAAGAGCGGGCCCCGGCCGCACTCGGACTGCGCGGGCGCGGGGGCGACGACCCCGTCCTCGGCGGCGAGGCTCGTGCCGTCGAGCTCTTCGGGCGGCGCCTCCCAGGGGGCGAGGAGGTAGCGGCCGCCGCCGAGGGCGATCGGAGCGGACGGGTCCTCGCCGGCGGCGACGACGGTCACGCCGTCCGGGCCGTAGAGGGCCACGC
>DATCLF010000188.1:0-11043 GCA_036564055.1 Spirillospora sp. | reverse complement strand
GAACCAGTCGGTGTCCCAACGCCAGATGTAGTCGCGCACCGTCAGGAAGTCCACCGACCGTTGCTGAATGGACCGGTAGTAGATCTTCTGACCGGTGTAGTCGGACGTGTAGGGCGCCGAGTCCGCGAAGAAGCCCAGCGTGATGTACTGCTCGCCGGGGCCGAAGACCGTGCCGTCCATGAAGTCGACGGGCTCGCCCTCGAACGTCCCGGACTCGGTGATCTCCCCCATCGTCTTGGCGAGCTCCGCCGCGTCGCCGAACCGCAGGTGCCGCAGCCGGACGTACGGCCGGACGGGCATGAGCTCGATCTTCAGGCGCAGGGTGTAGCCGAGGGTGCCGTAGGAGTTCGGGAACCCGTAGAAGAGGCCCGCGTGCTCGTTGTCCCTCGTCGCGGTGACGATCCGCCCGTCGCCGGTGAGGACCTCCATCTCGAGGACCGCCTCGTGCGGCAGGCCGTCCTTGAAGGACGTCGACTCGATGCCGAGGCCCGTCACCGCACCGCCCAGGGTGATCGTCTTGAGCTGCGGGACGACGGTCGGCATCAGCCCGTGGGGCAGCGTCGCGTCGACCAGGTCCTCGTAGGTCGTCATGCCCTGGACCTGTGCGGTCCGAGCGTCGGCGTCGACGCTGAGGACCTTGTCGAAGCCGGACACGTCGAGGCCGGGGGCGTCCGAGGGGTCGCGCCACCGGAACAGGTTCGTGGTGCGCTTGGCCAGCCGCACCGGCGTGCCGGGCGGAATCGCCTCGTAGGACCTCCTGAGCGCCTCGACCGCCCGCTCGTGATCGCCCCTGACCGCTGGTTCCGTCATTCGACCCCTCCCCGGACACAGTTAATCGATCATCCCATGCATCGTCCACGTAATCGGGACGTTAGGGGGGTCACAACCGGAGAGGTGAACAACTCCTGGGGCGCATGCATCGGCGTCGTTCATCTCCCGGAGGCGTCGGAACCGCGGCCGGACGGCCACGTCAACACTTCCCCCGAGCCTCACGCCGACAAACACGCCTTCCCCCGGCTCCGACCGGGTCCGCACACCCGGACATGCGGGGGCGCAGGTCAGGCGGGGAGTTACCGCACCGGGCGGAGGATGAACGGGTAGCGGAAGGCGCCGCCGCCGAGCGCGTACACCGCGGCGACGGCGGACAGGATCCAGGCCACGGAGTAGGCGGCCGCTCCGACGCCCAGCGTGACGATGCTGAGCAGGAGGAGCGTCACCTGGAAGTTCACGGCCTCGGCGGCGTGACGGCGGACGAACGTCGAGCGCCTGCGCAGCAGCATCAGCACGAGCGGCCCCACGAACAGCGTCGGGACGGCCACCGCGTGCGCCGCGGCCGCGAGGACGCGGTCCTCGCCCGTGGGATTGTCCGCGTCACGGAGGACGGGGCTGTGCACCGTCTGCGGAGCGGGCACGAGGTCGCGGATGAGTCCGTCCAGGTCGCTGCGCGTCTTGGACGTCATCGCCAGGTGCATGCGCAGGTCGAGTTCGTCGTGGTCGATCCGGCCCTCGGCGTACGCGTCCCGGAGGCGCTCGAGGACCGACTCCCGTTCGGCGTCCGAAACCCGCAGATCCCCCACCGCGTGGCTAGTGTTCATGGGTTTCATCGTCGGCGCCGCACCGGGACGGCTGCATCAGGGAAGTCCCTGAGGCTCCCCTGATTCGCGTTCCCGGTATTTCTCTCCGGGGGTCATCCGCCCGCCGAACAGCTCGGTGACGGTCACGAACACGTAGCCCTCCGCCGCGAGCCTGTCGATGATCCTCGGGACGGCCCGCACGGTCGTCGCGTAGATGTCGTGCAACAGGACGATCTGACCAGGTTTCACCGACTTCACGACGCGGCGTTCGATGTCGCCGGTGTCGCGGTTCTTCCAGTCGAACGGGTCGACCGCCCACAGCACCTGCGCGATGCCCATCTCCCGCGTGATCGTGGTCAGGCGCTTGGACGTGGAGCCATAGGGCGGCCGCATCAGACGGGGCGCGGCACCGGTGGCGGCGAGGACCGCGTCCCGGGTGCGGGTCAGCTCTGACATGATCTTCTTCTTGGACGCCCTGCCGAGGTCGGCGTGGGTGTAGCCGTGCCCGGCGATCTCATGTCCGGCCGCGTGCTCACGGCGGACGAGATCGGGGTATTCGGCGGCGTGCTTTCCGATCAGGAAGAACGTCGCCCTGACCTTGCGGGATGCGAGGACGTCCAGCAGCTCGGCGGTGCTTTCGGCGGGGCCGTCGTCGAACGTCAGCGCCAGGCACTTCACCCGGCCGCAGTCGGGCGGCGGGGTCGGCCGGGGCTGAGGCGACGGGGACCCGGAAGACCGCGGCCGGGGAGACCGGGATTCGGACGGCGTCTCGGATCCGGCCGGCGCCTCAGATCCGGGTGACGGTTGCGGCCGGGTGGCCGCGCCGCCGGAACCGGACGCCCCACCGCGCGCTGCGGTGAGCAGCGCATCGCCGCGCACGTCGCCCTTGTCGGGGGTCAGCGTGCTCAGCCACCCGCATGCCGCCACGACGAGCACGGCGGCGGCCCCCCGCCGGACCTGGCCTGTCACCACACGCCCCCCGCTGATGATCCCCCGGTGCGGTCAGTGTAGGGCTCGGTGGCCCGCTCACCGGGCATGCCGCCGCCGTGTCGGGAACCGCGGGGAGGTTTCACCCGTTGACGTCCTAGTTGACACCCCGCCCCGGATGCATGTCCGGGGCCGCACCTGACGACGGGACGGCGATGAGGTTCCGGGATCGTTTCGGGCTCCGCAAGAACCGCGGTTCCTCGGTCACGAGGCTCGACCGGGAGGCGACCGACTCCGACATCGAGGCGCTGATCGCCTTTGCGCGCAGCCGCCAGGGCGTGGAGTTCTACGTCGAGCCGGAGACGTTCGCCACCGACACCACGGCCGTCGCCGTCGCCCACGACGGCGAGTGGACGCGCCGCCGCGTCGGGTCCCCGAAGGTGATCGCCAAGGTGGCCCGCGACCTGAAACTCCCCGTCTATGACGTGCAGCTCGTCGGCTACCCGGCCCGGATGCGCGCCTGGAACGAACGCAACCGGGACCGCCGCATCGACCCCGGCAGCCCGGGCGAAGCCGTGGCTCCCTGATCACACGTCTCACGCCGCACCGCCTCCCCGCGCGAACGTCCCTCGACGGTCATACCTGGGCGCATTCACCCGGCCTCCCGGTGGTCGTCGTCCCGGTAGGCCGCGGCCAGTTCGTCGGAGGTGATGTGCAGGCGCACCTTCGAGGGCGGAACGCCCACGTTGATCACCTCGCGGAGCAGAACGGCCATGGAGTACCAGGGGTCGGCGTCCAGTGCCCGCTCCAGCGCGACGTTGGCGAGGCCGCCGTCGCCCGCCGCGTACGCGGCGAAGGCCAGAAGCGAGGCCGGGGCCGGGACGTAGGGCGGCTCGACCCGCCGCAGGACGTCGCGCCAGAAGGCGATGTCGGCGGCCGGGGCGTCCCCGTCGATGCGGATCCATGCCTCGTCACGGACCCGGAGGTCGGTGAGCAGGATGCCGAGACGGGCGACCTCGTCGTCGGCCAGGCCGCCGGACGCCCCGCGGGAAAGCAGCGCGACGGCGGCGCCGAGCCCCTCACGGCCGCCCGGGACGGCGAGCCGCTCGGCCCGTTCGGTGGCCTCGCGCATGGCGGCGCGGACGGGACCGTCATACGGCTGCACGGAGCGCACGAGTTCGGCACGGTCGGCGAGCGCGACGTGGCCGGCGTAGACGGCCTGGGCGGCCAGCGCGCTCGCGGAGATGTCGTACGGCACCCCTTCGGCGGGGCAGCAGTCGTCGTCGCAGGTGAGCGACCACCAGCGGCCGTCGGCGACGCGGAGCGCCTCGACGGCGGGGACGCCCGCCGACTCCAGCGCCGCCCGCATCCGCGCCGCGGCCTCGCCGACCTCGTCGGGCGGCCCGTACCCGAGGACGAGCGACCGGCGCAGGCCGTTGCCGGCGAGGATCGCCGCCGCCTTCTCCACCCCGCCGGCCGCCGGTAAGTCGAGCCTGACGGCGCAGGTGCGGCGTGCGGGACCGTCGAAGCCGATCACGACGAGGCTCCGGGACGGGTGGAAGCCGAGCAGGTACGGAACGGCCGCGATCGCGTCGAGCGCCGACCGGATCACCAGTGATGTCATGTCCCGACGGTCGCAGGCCGGCCCGGGCGGCGGCCACGGCATCGGCGAATGTGGATAACTCCGAGCGGGCGCGGGGTGTCGGCCGCGGGCGGTAGCGTTGGGCGACGTGCCCGCCCCAGATCTGCTGACCGGCAGCAACGACACCCGGATCCCGGACACGGCGACCCTTCTCGCCGCCGCCGTCAGGTCCATCGGAGGCACCGAGCGGCCTGGGCAGGTGACGATGGCCCGGGCCGTGGAACGCGCGATCGCCTCGGGCGAGCACCTCGCGGCGCAGGCCGGGACGGGCACCGGCAAGTCGCTCGCCTACCTGGTCCCCGCGATCCGGCACGCCGTGGAGAACCAGACGACGGTGGTCGTGTCGACGGCGACCATCGCGCTCCAGCGTCAGCTCGTCGACCGCGACCTTCCGCGTCTCGCGGAGGCGCTCGGGCCGCTGCTCGGGACGGAACCGAAGTTCGCGATCCTCAAGGGCCGCCGCAACTACCTGTGCCTGCACCGCGTGCAGACGGGCGTACCGGAGGAGGACGAGGGCCCCTCCCTGTTCGACCCGCAGCAGCTCTCCTCCCTCGGCCGGCAGGTGAAGCGCCTCAACGAATGGGCCGAGGAGACCGAGACCGGCGACCGCGACGAGCTGGTCCCGGGCGTCTCCGAGCAGGCGTGGCGGCAGGTCTCCGTCACCGCGAGGGAGTGCCTGGGCGCCCAGCGCTGCCCCCAGGGCGGCGAATGCTTCGCCGAACTGGCGCGGGCGCGGGCGGGCGAGGCGCACATCGTGGTCACCAATCACGCGCTGCTGGCGATCGACGCGCTGGAGGAGTTCCAGGTCCTGCCCGAACACGACGTGGTGATCGTGGACGAGGCGCATGAGCTCGTCGACCGGGTCACCTCGGTCGCGACCGGGGACCTGAGCGCCGCCGCGGTGGAGCAGACGGCCCGCCGATGCGGACGGCTCATCGAGGAGTCCGTCGCCGACCGGCTGAAGGAGGCCGCCGAAGGGCTCGGCGTGCTCCTGGACGACATGCCCACCGGGCGCATGGACATCCTCCCCGATGCCCTGGGCAACACCCTCGCGGCCGTGCGGGACGCCGCGCACGCCTGCCTCACCGCACTCGGTCCTGAGAACAAGGACGCGGACTCCGGCGACTTGGCCGCGCGCAAGGCCGCACGATCCTCGCTTGAGGAGCTGCACGACACGGCCGTGAGGTTGCTGGAGGCGTTCAAGCCCCAGATCGCGGACCGCTTCGACGTCGTGTGGCTGGAGAAACCGTTCGTCCCGGACGGCCGTCCGAAGCGTCCGCCGGCGCTGCACGTCGCGCCGATCGGGGTCGGCGGGCTGCTGCGGACGACCCTGTTCGAGCGGCGCACCGCGATCCTGACGTCGGCGACGCTGACGCTGGGCGGGTCGTTCGAGCCGCTCGCCCGGCAGTGGGGCCTGCCGCCCCTCAACGGAACGTCCGGCACGGGCGCCTCCCGCACGGGCTCGGGCGCCGGCGGCTCCGGGAAGGCCGCCGAGAAGGACGCGCTGACGGCCGCCGAGGGTCTCGCCCGAACGGCGACCGACGCGAGAGACGACTCAGACGACAGCAACTCAGACGACTGCAACCCAGACAACGGCGAAGACAAACCCGAGATCGCGTGGTCGGGCATCGACGTCGGTTCCCCGTTCGACCATCCGAAGGCGGGCATCCTGTACGTCGCGCGCCATCTCCCCCAGCCCGGGCGGGACGGTCTCGCCGACGCCTACCTCACGGAGATCACCGAGCTGATCGAGGCGGCGGGCGGCCGCACCCTCGGCCTGTTCTCCTCGATGCGGGCGGCGCGGCAGGCCGCCGACGAGCTGAAGGACCACCTGTCGCACCCGCTGCTGTGCCAGGGCGACGACTCCACATCCCTGCTGGTCAGGCAGTTCGCCGAGGACGAGCGCACCTGCCTGTTCGGGACGCTGTCGCTCTGGCAGGGCGTGGACGTCCCCGGGCCGTCCCTGCAGCTCGTCATCATGGACCGCATCCCGTTCCCCCGTCCGGACGACCCGGTGTCCTCGGCGCGGTCGCGGGCGGTGGCGGCCCGCGGCGGCAACGGCTTCATGGCGGTCGCCGCGACCCACGCGGCGCTGCTGCTCGCCCAGGGCGCGGGACGCCTGCTGCGTTCGGTGGACGACCGGGGCGTCGTCGCCATCCTGGACCCGCGGCTGGCGACGGCGCGGTACGGCGGCTTCCTCAAGAACTCGCTGCCGCCGTTCTGGGCCACGACCGACCCGAACGTCGTCCGCGGCGCCCTCCGCCGGCTCGACGCCGCGGCGACGTCCGCCTGACCGCCCCAGGGTCCGCCGGGGCAGGACGCAGGGCGGCGCGGGGTCAGCGCCGGTAGGTCCGGAGGAATTCCCCGATGCGGCCGATGGCCTCTTCGAGGTCGTCGGCGTACTGGAGGGTGACGATGCGGAAGTGGTCGGTGGACGGCCAGTTGAAGCCGGTGCCCTGGACGATGAGCAGCTTCTGCTGTTCGAGGAGCTCCAGGGCGAACTGCATGTCGTCCTCGATCGGGTACATCTCGGGGTCGAGGCGCGGGAAGACGTACACCGCGCCCTGGGGCTTGACGCAGCTCACCCCCGGCAGGTCGTTGAGCAGCTTCCAGGCGCGGTCGCGCTGCTCACCGAGACGCCCCGTCGGCAGGACGAGGTCGTCGATGCTCTGATAGCCGCCCAGGGCGGCCTGGATGGCGTGCTGGCCGGGGACGTTCGGGCAGAGGCGCATGTTGGCGAGGATGTCGAGCCCCTCGATGTAGGACTCGGCGTGGCCTTTGGGCCCGGACAGCACGACCCAGCCGGAACGGAAACCGGCGACCCGGTAGTTCTTCGACAGCCCGCCGAAGGTGAGGCACAGCAGGTCGGGGGCGAGGGACGCGATCGGGATGTGCTCGGCGCCGTCGTAGAGGATCCGGTCGTAGATCTCGTCGGAGAAGACGATGAGGTTGCGCCGCCGGGCGATCTCGACGATCCCCGACAGCACCTCCCGCGAGTACACGGCGCCGGTCGGGTTGTTGGGGTTGATGATGACGAGGGCCCGGGTGCGGTCGCTGATCTTCGACTCGATGTCGTCGAGTCTGGGCTGCCAACCGGCGTCCTCGTCGCACAGGTAGTGGACGGGCCTTCCTCCGCACAGGGAGACCGCCGCCGTCCACAGCGGGTAGTCGGGGGCGGGGATGAGGACCTCGTCGCCGTCGTTGAGCAGCGCCTGCAGGGTCATCACGATCAGCTCGGAGACGCCGTTGCCGAGGTAGACGTCCTCCACGTCGACGCCCGTGACACCGTTCTCCTCGAAGCGCTGAACGATGGCGCGGCGCGCGGGGAGGATGCCCTTGGAGTCGCTGTACCCGTGCGCCTCCGGCAGGTTGCGGATCATGTCCTGGAGCAGCTCGGGCGGTGCCTCGAACCCGAACGGCGCGGGGTTGCCGATGTGGAGCTTGAGGACGTGGTGGCCCTCGGCCTCCAGCTGCTTGGCGCGCTTGAGCACCGGCCCCCGGATGTCGTAGCAGACGTTGGTCAGCTTCCCCGATTGATTGACCTGCATGGACTCACCCTACCGAGGGCCGTTTCCACGCGTCCGAGAGGCCGAGAAGAACACCGTCGACCACTGCGAGCACCGTCGTCACCGTAGTTCGACACGATATCCAATTGTGATGCGGGCAACATACATGCAGGCTTGATTGCTTGTTTGCGCGCTCGTACCGTCGAGAGCGTGTCAGTGAGCAGCCGCCGACGCCGCGGACGCCGTCCGTCCGGCCGCCGCACGCAGGAGGAGCGCCGGTCGCGCACGCGCGCCAAGCTCCTGGAGGCCACCATGGAGTGCCTGGTGGACCTCGGCTGGTCGGGGACCTCCACGACGGAGGTGGCCCGCCGCGCGGGCGTCTCGCGCGGCGCGCAGCAGCACCACTACCCGACCAAGATGGAGCTCGTCGCCGCCGCGGTGGAGCACCTGCTGGAGGCGCAGCGGCTGGCGTACGAGACCGCGTTCGCGGTGCTCCCGCCCGAGCGCCGCAACATCTCGGGCGCGCTCGACCTGCTCTGGGAGGTGTTCCGCGGCCGTCCGGCCAAGGCCCTGCTGGAGCTCGCCGTGGCGGCCCGCACCGACGACGAGCTGCGCCCGCTGTGCCGCGACCTCAACGAGCAGATCCTCCAGGTGATCCGGGAGACGTTCGAGCGACTGTTCCCCGAGAACACGCTGCCCGACGACTACGTCCCGACGATGCTGCGCACCGTGTACGCGACGCTCCTCGGGCTGTCCGTGCAGAACGCGCTGGACGACGACGCCGACGGCCACCAGGAGGCGGTGCTCCGCCAGCTCAAGGAGGTCGGACGGCTCATCGTCCCGGAGCCGGGACGTCCCACGCGCCCCCCGATGCCCGGCACCGTCCCCGACCTCGAGGGCGCGCCCGGCGTCGACGCGCCCACAGTGCCCGACGCGCCCACAGTGCCCGATGCGACGGAGCCGGGCCCCTCCGATCCCGCCGGGAACGGTGACGCGCCGCGAGACCAGGATTCCCCCTAACCCCCCGTCGGCACCGTCCGACAGGCACCACATCAAGGGAGCGACCGACATGCCGAAAGCCCCCACCGAACTCGCCGACGAGGTCCGCGCCGAAGTCAAGGACAAGAAGTCCTACCTTGCGGTCATCGACCGCCTGAACAAGGCGTCGGTGGACAAGCACTGGGAGGCCTACGCCGACATTCCCTGGGACGACCCCGAGTTCAAGGTCGACAAGAACGATCCGCGCTTCATCCTGCCGCCGACCGACCGGCTGGGAGCGACGTCCTGGTACCAGTCGCAGCCCACGGAGATCCAGGCGCAGATCGGGCTGTGGCGCGTCGCCACCGCGATGAAGATCGGCCTGCAGTTCGAGAACCTGCTGAAGCGCGGGCTGCTCAACTACGCCTACCACCTGCCGAACGGGCGTCCGGAGTTCCGGTACGTCTACCACGAGACGACCGAGGAATGTCATCACGGGATGATGTTCCAGGAGTTCGTGAACCGGACGAAGATGCCGATCCGCGGCATGCCTCGCGCGCTCAGCTTCATCGCGCAGGCGGCCCCGTGGATCCCGCTGGTCAGCACCGAGATGTTCTTCGTGTTCGTGCTCGGCGGCGAGGACCCGATCGACTACGTCCAGCGCAAGAACCTCAAGGGCGGGCACATCAAGCACCCCCTCGAAGAGACGATCATGAAGATCCACATCGCCGAGGAGGCGCGGCACATCTCGTTCGCCCGGCACTACCTCAAGCACCGGATCCCGAAGATGCATCCGCTGCGCCGCCGGATCCTCGGCCTCGCGACGCCCGTCGTCCTCGGCGTCATGGCGCGGATCATGCTGTCCCCGCCCGGGCCGATGGTGCGGCACTTCAAGATCCCGAAGCACGTCGTCCGCGAGGCGTACCAGAGCGAGACCGCCAAGGCCGAGATCGCCGACTCGGTCGGCAAGATCCGCGACCTGATGGCCGATCTCGGCGTCATCGACCCGGTCAACAAGCAGCTCTGGAAGGCGTTCGGCATCTGGGACGAGCCGCACCAGCGCCGGGCCGTGCAGGGCGCGCGATGAGCGTCGCGATCGTGACGGGCGGCGCGTCCGGCATCGGCCGGGCGATCGCCACGGCCCTGGTGGCGCGCGGCGACACCGTCGTCGTCGCCGACATCAACGCCGAGGGAGCCGAGACGGTCGCCGACAAGCTCAACACGCTGGGCAAGGGCAAGGCCGTCTCGGCGCACCTCGACGTCACCGACGCCGAGGCCGTCGCCGAGGTGTACGCGGGGGTGAAGGCCGACCACGGGCGGCTCGACCTGGTGTTCAACAACGCCGGCATCGCGATCGGCGGGCTCGCGGAGGAGCTGACGCTCGACCACTGGAACCGCGCGATCGACATCAACCTCAAGGGCGTCGTGCACGGCGTCCACGCCGCCTACCCGATCATGCTGGAGCAGGGGCACGGCCACATCGTCAACACCGCCTCGCTCGCCGGGCTCGTCCCGATGCCGGCCGGCATCCCCTACACCGCCACCAAGCACGCCGTCGTGGGGCTGTCGCTGGGGCTGCGCGCCGAGGCGGCCGGACGGGGCGTCAAGGTCAGCGTCGTGTGCCCGAGTTTCGTCGACACCCCGCTGCTGCAGAACGTCAACCCCGGCCTGCCGCGGACGACGCTGAGCGGCGACGCCACGGGCGACATCGCCAAGGCGTCGCCGCGTTTCTACACGGCGGAGAAACTCGCCCGCGACGTCATGCGCGGCGTCTCCAGGAACCAGGCGCTCATCGTCGCTCCCGCCCACGGTCGTGCCGCGTGGCGCGGCGCCCGCCTCAGTCCGGGCGGGGCGGTCCGCATCGCCCAGCTCGCCGTGGAGCGGATCCGCTCGGGCAGGTGACGCGGGCGGCGGCCGGTCAGCCGGCCGGCTCGGCGGTCACGTCCAGGACCGCCTTGCCGGCGATGCGCCGGTCCAGCAGGGCTCGCGCGGCCTCGGCGAAGTTCTCCCAGGGTCCGCGCCAGCCGGCCTCCGGGGACAGCCTCCCGGCGGCCGTGAACCGCAGCAGGGTGGCCAGGTCGGGGCCGACGTCGCGGGTGTCGCCGACGGTCGACATCGTCTTGGACGGGCCGATGAAGAGCAGCTCGTGCGGCGCGAACCGCGCGGGTTCGTCGGAGGCCCAGCCGATGTTCTGCACGAGACCGCCGGGGGCGAGGAGGTTCCAGGCGGCGGCCAGCTGCGGCCCGCCGACGGGGCCGTCGAGGACCCGCTGGTCCCGCGATCCCGGCTGGTAGGCCAGGCCGCCGTCCGGGCTGCCCGCCATGAGAATGGCGCCGCCCACGGTAGGGACGGGGTCGTGCGGGTCGTGCACGTACTCGGCGACGCCGTCGGCGGGCATGTCCCGGCCGAGTGCGCC
>DATCLF010000187.1:0-19530 GCA_036564055.1 Spirillospora sp. | reverse complement strand
CAGCACCAGAGATAGTACGTGCCGCTTGGTCGGTGGCAAGCGAAACTGCCGAATCCGAACGTGGTGACAAATGTCACTTCGTGGCCGACTGCGACTCGTCGCACGATCAATTGCTTGCTCAACGTCCCAACAGGCCCACAGGAAGGTGTTCCAACTTCATCCGGCCTGGGGGTGCATGGCGAGAATGGCCTCGTTGATGGCGGTCAGGCGGCTGGGTGAGCAACGAAATCTCATAGAATATGCCAGCCTTGATCGTCGCGGCGCCCTGCCGCTGTGGTACAGCCGGTCGTTGGCCCCCGGCGAACCGGTCGATCAGCGCCAGGGTGCCGTCCAGGATGACGTAGGCCTTGCGCTGGGCGATCCGCATCGCCTCGCGCAGATCGGGCGCGAGGTCGGCGAGCAGATCCACGGCGACGAAGCCGGCAGGCGTGGGAGAAGCGGTTGCAGTACGGGACAGCAAGGACCCCGACGGGCCCGTCCTCCTCCTGACCCGCGAAGCCCTTCAGACGGCCATCCAGTCCGCCACCAGCTAACGCCGACCGTCCGGCAGCCCGCGAAAAGGTCACGGCGAGTCGTCTGGGCTCCGGCAAGTTACGACCCGCCGTATACAAGCGCCACGATCACAGCTCTCGCGCGCCCACCGACAGACCCAGCAAGAGCGAACGGCCACCTCGGACGAGAGCACGCCTGACCGCAGCCGACGCAAGCATGCGTCCACAACTCACGCCGCCGACGTGCACGCTGCCAGGCAGTGCTCCTGCCCCCATACCGGGATGCTGTCGAGAGCGACCAGGACCCGCAGGTTCGTTCCATGGCGCGATGGTTTCCCGAGCAGAAGGGGCGATCGGCGGCCGGCCGGTCGATGGGAAATGAGGGTGCCGGCTTTCGCACCAAGCCCCGGAGACCTGACGAACGCGCGACCACCCGGCCGAAGTCATGGAAGCCACCGCAGCTCACGCGAGGTCGACCACCCCCAAGGCCATCGCCGTCCTGCAGAGCTGCGAGGCCGCACGAGGATGAAAGAGGCTCACTGGTTGATGCAGGGCATCGAATGCAGCCGGTGTTTCTCATCGTCGGTCACGGCGACCGCCTGAACTTCCGGGAGTTGTCCAGGCGGCAGGTCACCCAGGGAGGTGCCGATCTGCTCGGGCAGTTCGTCTCGGGGGAAGGAGGCGAAGTTGCCCGATTTCGACCAGACGCGTCCGCTGGGCAGGTGAACCAATCTGACCTGACGTGAGTTCTTCGGTCCGAAGACCGCGACATGGTCGTCATCGATCAGGCAGCCCACGTCGCTCGTCCCCCGGAATGCGCTCGGCTCGGATCTTCCGTCGTCGGTCGGGCCGTCGACGTGCGGCCGGTCGGCGAGTTCGCGGCGGTCCCGAGGGTCGTCGACGCCGAGTGCGACGACCCGCGTCCGGTCGGCGTGCGCCGACGAGTCACCGGCACTGGCGAAGCTGATGTCCTCGGCCACGACCGCCATTCTCGGCGCGCCTGCGTGCGGACGGCCCTCCCACATCGGTCTCCAGACGACTTCGAAGGGCGCACGAGCAGAACGCGAATCAGCGGGCTGGACGAAGGCGGGAGACGAGTCGCAGAGCAGGGCACCCGCCGCGTACCGCATCTCGGGGCGGTCAAGGATCTGCGCCTGCTCGGCGGCCGTACGCCGGGCCGGGTCGTACGACAGCGTCACCGGAAACGGGAACCCGGGACGGTAAACATAGGTGACCTGCCGGGTCCCGCCGTCCTTCCCCTTCTCGTCAGCACGCAGCAGGACGCCGTTACTGCACCTCGACTGCTCTCCCTTCTGCTGCTCGGCCTTCGGCACGGTGACGCCCTTGTAGATCGGGACCGACGCCGTCCCATCGTCGTTGACGCGCAGGGGTCGCCACGCCGAATCGTCCTTTTCGAAACCAGCGACGCGCAGGTTCGTCAGCCACGGCGGCACAACCATGCTGATCTTGTCACCGAGGTACTCGTCACTCGCCGGTTTGAGTGTCTTGAGCCAAAGGAGAGGGATCGGTGCCGCGAACCGAGCAGTACCGGGAGACATCATGCGGCTATCCCATGGGGCGCTTGCGATGCTCCGTTCCTGATTCCCGGCGGCCTTTTCTCCCCGATCCGGGTTGTACACGACGAGGACATCGCGCATCCATGGGACCCTGGTCGTGACGTGGACGACGGTAACGTGCTCATCGCGATGGTCGCCGGAACGATCCGATGGAATGCGTCCCCCATTGGGTACGGTTCCGGAGAAGATCACGTCACCGTGGACCCGGTCCTCCCCGCGGACCACGGACGGTTCGACCTCGCCGAACCGGTCGCCTTCGTGCCATCGCGCCGTGAGCCACGTGCGCAGCGCCTTCTTCGCGTGTCCGACGTCGTCCTTGCGGTTGCCGAGCGTTGGCCAGGACTCATATCCGCCACCTGGGGCACGTGCGTCCTGGGGCGATATCGCTTCGACCTCCAGGTCCGGGAGATCGTCATGAGTGAGGCGTCCGGCCCAGAAGGCCGCGACCAGGGTCGCCGCCAATCCGGCGGCGCCCACCACGGTCCGCCGCCCGGGGCGACGCAAACGCGGACGGGATGAGCTGAGGAAAGTCACAAAGATTCACCCGGTGCCGTGTCGGTCGTTCCATGAGGAGATCGCCGCCGGCCATCACGCATCGACAATGGCGACGACCCGCGGCGGGCGGTACGAAACAGTGCGATGCCCAAAGCAAAGATCCAGAGGCTGAGGATCAAACCCGTCAGGGCAGTCGTCCCCCATCCGTTCGGAGCATAGAAACTAGTGGGCGTGTTACCGAAGATCAAGAACGGATCGAACGCGAGATTGATGACCGCGAGCACATGGGAGGGAGCCCTTGACCGTCCATCCGGGGAGCAGACGCGTGCGGGAGATCGCGTACGCCATAGAGGCGAAGAAGACGGCGCTCAGCCGGCGTCCGATCGAACCGTAGAGGATGTAGGTTCCGTCGACGGCGCTGGTCGGGTCGATGGGGGCGTCGGACGCGATGACGGCACCTGCCTCAAGGCCGTGCGACACAAGCGTGACGGCGGCATAGGCGAGCCCGGGAAACGGCGAACGGCATCCTCGTTCATGGCGTCGATTGTGATGCGCCACGAGCTCCTGGTCCGTAGACGTAAGCACCCTTTCGGGGTAGGGCTGGCTCCACCTGCCCACCCGGGACGCAACGGCTCGCGGCGCACCCGAACGATGCCGATCGGAGAGCCGGTTCAAGACGCCGGGAACACGCGTCGACGCCGTCCGCATGTGCGAATTCCGCGGATGACCGGCATCGCCCGAGGGTCCGAACCCTGAGACCTGCCTTTCACATCTACATGCATGGAGCCCGGCGGTGCCGCTGGACGAGGGGAGGTCGGACATGTGGTTCCGACGACCGCTCTTGGGGACGCTGCGTCGGCCTTCCCCGGTGCAGTGGGTGCTGACCGTGCTGGGCTTGAGCATCTTGGCGGGGGGGCTTTTCGCCGCTGCGGATCCGTACCGGCAGACCCGGCAGTTCCGTGAGGTCGTGGCGTGCGAGCACAGCGTCGGCAATTGCTTCACCAGAGAACAGAGCTCCATCGTCGACCGGCGCACCTGGGTCACGACGAACACCGACTCGGACGGGCACACCACCACGACCACCCATTACGAGATCACCTGGCGGCGAGCCGACGGCTCTCGGGAGAGCCGCGAGGTGATGCCGAACTTCTACGAGAAGGCCCGGCCGGGCGAGCCCGCCGTGCTGCGGATCTGGCGTCAGGAAGTCGTCGCGGTGGAAGTGAGGGGCGGCACGAAGTGGTTCCTGCCGGCGCCCGGCAGGCTTCTCGGATTCTGGCTGTTCGTCGCCTACTTCGGCTTCGGGGTTCTGCTGCGTGGGCTGCTGGTGAGCCGGCGGCCCGGGTGGGTCACCCTCATCTTCGGCTCGATCGGATGGCTGCTCCTCGGAAGCGGGCCTGTTCTTGTGACCACCGCCGCTCTGGCCTACGGGCTGAGCATGGAGGCCATCCTCGACGATCTCGTTTTCGGCGTCTTCGCGGCCGTGGTGGGCGGCATCTTCCTGATCAATTCGTTCGAGTTCGAGAAATGGTGAGCGCAGGAGGCCGTCTTCCCGATGACGCCGTTGGTGGACAGCCGCGCGATCACCTCCCGCTCGGTTCCGGCGGTTCTACAAGGCCCACCTTCCGGAGATGGTGGCCCTGAAGCAGGCGGCCATGCTCGACGAGAGATTCGAGCGCCGGCTGCAGGACCTCCTGTCGGCCGACGCCGAGCACCTGATCAGCCGCTTCGAGGCGCTGCCCGACCCCAAACCCGACCCCCGGCTTCAGGCCTCCGCCTTCCGGGCGCTACTGGAGGAGTTCGCCTACACCTGGCTGGTCGTCAATCCCGCGGAAGGCCGCACCATCTCCGACGACGAGGCGATCGACGTGCTCACCAACCTGCTGCACCACGGCATGGCCGGCGGTCGGTGACGGCGAGCGGCGCCGGAGCGGAACAGCGGGCCGTCAGGGCGGCCAGGCCGAAGGCGACCGGCACCCACGCCACGACCGACAGCCGGTCGAACTCGTAGATGAGCGGGTGCACGGAGGCCACCACCGCGCCGGTCAGGCCCGCGAGGGCCAGCGGCCAGGCCGCGTCCGGGTGCACGCGGGTGAACAGCCCGACGGCGGCGGACACGAAGGCCGCCGGGACCAGCGGGACGTCGAGCATCCGTGTCCTCGCCGCCTCGGCCCACATCGACTCCATGGCGGCGAAGAGCCGCGGCCACGGGTCGGCCACGTCGGGACGGCGGAAGTGCCGCGTGAAGGTGTCCTGGAGGGTCTCGTGGACGCTCGGCAGGTGAAGCGCGGAGGTGATCCACATATTGCCCGCCAGGACGACCATCGCGATCCCGGCGACGAGCAGGAACGGCCTGCGGGACGAGGCGCGGGGCAGCGACAGCACCGCGCCCCCGGCCAGTGCGGCGGCGAGCGCGACCCCGTTGGCGGGTTTGACGGCGCAGCACAGGGCGAGCGCGCCCGCCAGCAGCCCGGCGGCCGACTTCACGGCGCGGCCGCGCAGCAGCAGGACCGTCGCGAGCAGGGCGACCAGCAGGCAGAGCATCATGGGCGCCTCGGCCAGCAGGCGGGTGCCCCACAGGCCGGTCGGCAGGAGGTAGAACAGCGTCTCGGCCATCAGAGCCTGGGGGAGGCGCAGCCCGATGAGCAGGGCCAGCACGGCGACCGCGACGCCGCACGCCACTCCCACCGCGGCCGTCGCCGCGATGAACCCGCCGGGGCCCATCACCCGCACGAACGGCACCGCGAGCAGCGGATATCCCGGACGCGAGGTGAAGATCCGCTGGAAGCGCTCCGGGGCCGTGGTGGGAAGGTTCGTCCGGTACCGCACGCACTGGGGGTAGTTCAGCTTCGAGCGCGTGACCTCCGGTGAGATGCCCCCGCAGGTGATCTTCGCGGCGGTGCGGTCTGCGTCGGCGGGCGCGTGGCCCGCGTACCGCAGGGCGTCACGCGCGTACCAGAAGGTGTCGGGCGTGGTGGTCGAGGCGGTGCCCGACCATCGCAGCATCCACAGGCCGCAGCCGAGCAGCCCGGTGATGAGGACGAGCGCCGCCACGCGCGTCCAGCGCCGGTCCCGCAGGGCCGACACCGGCCTCGGCGACCGGCGGGGCACGGGAAAACGCTCCTGCGGCGTGCCGTTCCGCCCGGCCGGGGGCGGGATGGAGATCTCTCTGGTGCCCTGGTGCTCGTACGCGCCGTCCTCGACGGTCCGCGGCGGCGGGCGGTCGGCGGGGTGGGAGTACTCCTGGGTCACAGCACCCGCGTGCCCGGCCGGGCGCCGCACAAGCTGATCATGCGAAGCGATCAGCAACAATTGACACGGGCTATAGGCGGAGCCCGGGGTCTAGCGGCGCAGCACCCGTGAGCGGGCGATCTCCATGAAGACGCGCACCTCCTCGATCCGCAGGGCGTAGGCGGTCACCAGGAACAGCGCGCCGCCGACCGCGCTGCCGGCCAGCAGGGAGACCAGCGCGGGGCCGGCCCCGCCGGTGAACCCGCCGAGCAGCCAGGCCGCCGCGCCGCCCGCCGCCGCGCCCGGCAGCGTCGCCAGGTGCAGCAGGACGAGCGTGCGGGCGATGCGGCGTCCGTCCAGCCTGCGAAGACGCCGGCGCAGGATCTGGCCCGCGATGAGGAAGCCGGCCACGTAGTAGAGGCCGTGCCCGATCGGCAGGTAGACGACGATGTGCTGCGGTGGGGCCAGGTTCAGGACGGTGAAGCCCGAGATCGCGTGGACCGCGACGGGGACGAGGGCGACGAGCGCCGGGGTCCGGGTGTCGCCCAGCGAGTAGAACACCCGCAGCATCAGCTGGAACAGCGTGAACGGCATGAGCGACACCGCGAACACCATCAGCACATAGCCGATGACGTGCGCGTCCTCCACCGAGGCGCTGCCCCGCGCGTACAGGACGACCGCCATCGGCACCGCGAACACGAGCATCGCGACCGACGCGGGGACGAGCAGCACCGACGCGAGCCGCACCCCGCGGGAGAAGTCGCGCCGCAGCAGGTCCTTGCGGCCCTCGGCGACATGGACGCTCATCTTCGGCAGCAGCGCCGTGATCACCGACACCGCGATGACGGCGTAGGGGAGCTGGAAGATGACGAACGCGTTCTTGTAGGCGGTGATCCCGGCTCCGGTCTCCAGGCCCGCCTCGGCCACCCGGACGCCGGCGCGGGTCGCGACGTTCGTGCTGACCAGGAGGCCGACCTGCGCGATGACGGCGTACAGCATCATCCAGCCCGCGTTGCGGACCGCCTCGCCGAAACCGGACCCGCGCAGGTCGAGCCGGGGACGCCAGCGGAACCCGGCCCGCCACAGCGAGAACACCAGGATGAGCGCCTGGAGCACCTGGCCGGTCGTCGCGCCGAGCCCGAGGAGCACGACCTGGCCGTCGGTGATGTCGTCGGGCGTGCGACCGGGCCCCGCGATCCACAGGAACAGCACCGCCGTCGTGATGATCGTCAGGTTGTTGACGACCGGCGCCCACATCGGCGCGCCGAACCGCTGGCGGCTGTTGAGCAGGGCGCTGACGACGCCGCTCGCCCCGATGAAGAAGATCTGCAGCAGCAGGAAACGCGTCAGGGTGACGGCGACCTCGCGCTGGTTGCCCGTCCACTCGCCCGCGTAGACGGTGATGAGCACCTGCGCGCCGAGCACCGCGACGGCCGTGATCACGGCGAGGGCGAGCAGCGTCGCCGTCACGAACCGCTGCTCGGTCGCGAGCCCGCCGTCGGGGTCGCGTTGGCGCCGCTTGACCAGGAACGGCACGAAGACGCTCGCCAGCAGACCGCCGATGAGCAGGTCGTAGACGACGAACGGGACCATGTTGGCCGTCTGGTAGGCGTCGCCGAGCAGTCCCGTGCCGAGCGCCGCGACGATCGCCGCCGTCCGGACGAACCCGGTGACGCGGGACACGACCGTCCCGATCGCCATGATGACGCTGGACCGGGCCAGGGACGGCGGCGCGGCGTGCGCGGCGCCGCCGATCTCCTCGCCCTCCTCGCCGGGACGGTCGGCGGTTCCGAGGTCGCCGTAGTCGCTCGGGTCGTGCACGACCGTCAGCCCGCGCTCCGGCCGGGACGGGGGTTCGCGCCGTTCGATCTCGTCCAGGACGTCGCCGGGCAGGAGGACGCGGCCGGTGTAGCGGCCCTCCATCTCGTCGCTTCCCAGGTGTCCGTCCTGCGCGGGGCCGGACCCCGGCGTCTCTTCGCGCTGCACCCTGCGCTCCTCAGGAATCGCGGTCACATGCGTGCGACGGTGACGATTCCATAAGGAACGGACCAGTCGGAAATCAAGGCCGATCCTGGCCCGGCGCCGGCGTTTGTGCTCTAGCCCTCCGGATAGAAGAGGAAGAGCGTGCACCCCGTGGTCGTCTGCGGGACGTGCGACGAGCCGGCCGGGGCGTGGATGAAGGTTCCGGCCGGGTGGTCACGCTCGCCGTCGTTGAACGTCCCCGAAACCACGTAGACCTCTTCGGGCCCCGGCTCGTGGACGTCGACCCCCTCCCAGTGGGAGCCGGGGTCCATTTCCAGCACGTACGCCTTGGCGCCGTTGTCCCCCTCCCAGAGCCGCCGCGCCCGGATGCCGGGGAACACCTCCCGGACCGGAGCGTCCTGGACGGAGGACCACACATACCCGGATGTCTTCTCGCCTGTGGCCATGGCGCCAGCCTGCCCGGCCGGCCCTCGCCCCGCCGAGTGTCAGGAATGACATGCTGAGGTACTTTTCTGCCATGCATCGTGTGGTGGCGCTCGTCCGTCCGCCGCAGTCGCCCTTCGAGCTGGGGTACACGGCCCAGGTGTTCGGGATCGAGCGCCGGGGGCTGCCCGCGCGCTACAGCTTCCGCGTGTGCACGCAGCATCCCGGCCCGGTCGCGACGCCCGTCGGGTACGACATGCTCGTGACCGACGGTCTCGACGTCCTCGACGAGGCCGACACAGTGATCATCCCGGGCTGGCTGCCCGCGGGGGAGCCGCCGTCACCGCGGGTCGTGCGGGAACTGCGCCGGGCCCACGCGCGCGGCGCCCGCGTGGTCAGCATCTGCTCGGGCGCCTTCGCGTTGGCCCACGCCGGTCTCCTCGACGGGCGGCGCGCCACCACCCACTGGGCCCTGGTCCGCCGGTTCGCCGCGCAGTTCCCGAACATCGAGGTCAAGCCGGACGTGCTCTACGTGGACCACGGCGACGTCGCCACCAGCGCCGGCGCCGGGGCGGGCTTCGACCTGTGCATGCACCTGGTCCGCCACGACCAGGGCGCCCGCTACGCCGCGCACATCGCCCGCACCATGGTAATGCCGCCGCACCGCGAGGGCGGGCAGCTCCAGTACGCGGCCCCGCCGCGCCCGGCCCAGATCGACGGCACGCTCGCGCCGCTCCTGGAGTGGGCCACCGCCCGTCTCGCCGAGCCGCTGACCGTGGAGGACCTGGCGGCGCACGCGGGCGTCTCGGCCCGCACGCTCGCCCGCCGGTTCGTCGAGCAGGTCGGCACCAGCCCCGGCCAGTGGCTGCTCGCGCAGCGGATCGGGGCCGCCCGCGAGCTGCTGGAGTCGTCCGACCTGCCGGTGGACGCCGTCGCCCGCCGTGTGGGGCTGTCCTCGTCGACCAACCTCCGGCGGCACTTCCTCAAGACCGTCGGGACGACGCCCGGCGCCTACCGCCGCGCCTTCCGCGCCCGCCGCTGAGTCAGGTCGCCCGCAGCCGAGTCAAGACGCCGAAGCCCGCGCGAGCGGACGGCGAATTCCGCGGCGGGCGCGCTCCCTCGCCTCGGCGGCCTCGACCTCCGGCGGAGGGACGCGGATCTCGATGCGGCCGTTGTGGACCCGCGTCTCGTAGTGGGGCTGCGGACTGCTGGCCGGGCCGCGCTCGATCCCGCCGTCGTCGAACCGGAACGTGCTGCCGTGCCAGGGGCAGGTCACGCAGTCGTCGGTGAACGTGCCCTCGCCGAGCGGGCCGCCCAGGTGGCTGCAGGTGGCGGCGATGGCGTAGATCTTCTCGCCCTTCCGGTAGAGGAGGACCGGCACGCCCTCCGCGTCCGCCGTGCGGTGCCGGCCGTCGGCGAGCTCGGCCTCGGCGAGGACGGGCGTCCAGTCCTCGGGCCCCTCCAGCCACGCGGTGCGGTTGACGTTCACGCCCCTGGCGAAGGCCAGGTGACCGCCGAGGTAGGCGCCGACGACCATCATCCCGTAGCCGGCGAAGCCGAGGGCCTTGCCCTTCCCGCGCCTGCCGCGGGCACGCGCGATGGCGGACGCGATGTACAGCGACAGTGCCGCGCTGTTGGCCGCGGCGTGGACGAGCCCCACCCGCCTGTCCTCGCCGATGGTGTCGGACCAGTCGTTCAGCCCGGTGAGAGCGGCGGGCACCGAGCTGATCACGCCGACCTTCACCAGCAGGTCGGCCGCCTGCTCGGACTCGGGTCCGCCGATGAGGTCCAGCAGCGCGGACATGCTCCACGCGCCGATCGGCACGTCGGTGAGCGGGGGATGCACGGGATGACCCGCGTATGTTCCGCTGAGCAGGTTGCGGACGAGACGCGGACTGACCACCCTGGCGGCGGCCTTGCTCAGCGGCCCGGCGGCCTTGTCGAGCGCCTCGGCCTTCTCCAGCTTGTGCACCGTCCTGTACGGCATGCTCATTGCGGGCCTCCCCTGACGACGACTCCGTTCGTCCGCTCCCTATCCCCGAAGCGGGACGAGAAACGCCACGAAGGCGCGGAGCCGATCAGCGCCGTCCGGGAAGGCCCGCGACGACGACCCAGGTCAGCCGAACATGCCGGGCCGGTACCCCCCTGCGGGCTGCTGGAAAATCACGTTCAGCCGGTTGAAGGCGTTGATGAGGGCGATGGTCCCGACCAGGGCGACGAGCTGCTCCTCGGTGTAGTGCTCGGCGGCGTTCTGCCAGACCTCGTCGGACACGCCGCCCGCCGCGTCGGCGATGCGGGTGCCCTCCTCGGTCAGCTCCAGGGCGGCCCGCTCGGCGTCGGTGAACACCGTCGCCTCCCGCCACGTCGCGACCAGGTTCAGCCGCTGTGGCGTCTCCCCGGCGTGCGCGGCGTCCTTGGTGTGCATGTCGAGGCAGAAGCCGCAACCGTTGATCTGGCTGGCGCGGATCTTCACCAGCTCCAGCGTCGCGTCGGGGACCCCCAGGTCCTTCAGAGCCTGGCCCGCCGAGACGATGTGCTTCAGAAACCCGGCCGCGGCGGGGTGGCTCAGGAGGTCAAGGCGCGCTTGCATGTCTTCTCCTCTGCAGGAGTGGGTGCATGGTCACCCCGACGACGGAACGCCCGGGACGTTTGTGACGCCTCGACGAACGTGACGCAGGTCCCATCTGCCCTTGATCCCGTCGTGTCAGTGATCAATGTGACAATTACGCGGGAGTAGGGTCACAGCGGTCGGGGTGGGACGAGGCACGGACGGGACATGGCCGGGTACCGAATCGACGAGCTGGCGCGGCTGGGCGGAAGCACCGTGCGCAACGTCCGCGCCTACCAGGACCGCGGGCTGCTGCCCCCGCCCCGGATCGAGGGCCGCGTGGGCATCTACGACGACGCCCACCTCGCCCGGCTCCGGATGCTCGGCAGGCTCCTCGGACGCGGCTACACCTTCGCGGTCATCAAGGAGCTGCTGGCCGCCTGGGAGACCGGCGGGGACCTCGGCGAGGTGCTCGGGCTGGACGAGGAGCCCACCGACCCGTGGTCCGGCGAGATCCCCGGCACCGCCACCCGCGAGAAGCTCGTGGAGCTTCTCGGCACGGGGCTGGAAGAGGACGAGTTCGCGCGGCTGCTCGACCGGGCCGTCCGCCTCGGCCTGGTCGAGCCGGACGGCGCCCGGTACCGGGTGCCGAGCCCGCGCCTTTTGAACGCGGCCGCCGAGCTCGTCACCGCGGGCGTCCCCCTCGACGCCGTCCTGGACACCGTCGAGCGGATCTGCGACGACTGCGACGTGATCGCGGGACGGGTCGTCGGCCTCGTCCGGGAGCACGTGTTCCGACGGCTGGAGGAACGGCCCGCCCGGGAGAGCGAGGACGGCGAGGACGGCGAGGACACCGCCGAGGTCGCCGCGGTGGTCCGCCGGCTGCGGCCGCTGGCGACGATGGCCGCCGGGCCGCTCCTCGCGCGGGCGATGGAGTCCCGCGTCCGGGAGGCCCTCGGCGACCGTTTCGCAGCGATCCGGGATCACCTCGCGGAACGGTCCGCCTGACCCGGAGGCCGCCCAGAGACCCGTCTACAGGAGCGACACGCCCCAGACGACCTTCACCGTCTGCTTCACGCCCTCGGAGTCGGTGAAGGTGATCGTGCCCTCACCGGGCAGGCCGATGAGGAACGTGCGCAGGGTGACCGTCACCTGGGTCGTGCCGTCCGGCTTGATCTCACCCTCCGTCTCGGACAGCTCGAGCTGGCGGGTCGAGGTCTCCGCCGTCCACTTCACCGGGCCGCCCTCGGCCGTGAGGGTGACCTGCGCGGTCTTGGTGCCGTGGAGCTCGACCTCTCCGGGGTCGACGACGAGTGCGCCGGGCCCCGCGACGGGCGGGGCGGACGGGTGCGGCTGCCGCGGCGAATCCGCCGAAACGGCCGTGTCCTCTTCCGACTGCGGACGCACGGGCGGCGGCTGGGCGGGCATGCCCGGTGCGCCGGCGCCCGCGCCGGGCGCACCGGGCGGTTCGGCGCCGGTGCTCGACCCGTTCGGCGGCGGGACGCGCGTGATCGACGGCTGCGGCTCCGTCTGCGCCGGCGGCCAGGGCAGCGGACCGCCGATGCCGGGACCGATCGCCATCAACGCGCCGAGCACGACTCCCAGCGCCGCCGTCATGAGCCCCACGGTGGACAGCCACCGCCGGGTGTAGGGCGAGGGGACGTCGGGCTGGCTCGGCAGACCGGACGGGGTGAGGGCGCCGCCCCGGGCGGCGATGTCGGCCCGGTAGCCGGCCAGCTCCGGGTCGGTCGCGGTGTGCATGAACCGGTGGCGCAGCGCGGCGGGCAGCACCGGGGCGGGCGCCCGCCGGAACAGCGCGGCGGCGGTGACCCGGCCGCGGCGCCGGCAGTCGGGGCACGCGGCGGTGTGCCGTTCGGTGGACGGATCCGCGACCGCGACCTCGGGACGCCGGTGCAGGATCCGCCCGAGCCTTCCGTCGGACGGGCGGGTGCCGCCCAGCACGTCGGACGGCACGGACCCGCCCGCGGCGGCGTCGCCGGCGCGGACGGCACAGGCCCGGTTGGCGCGGTCGATCTCCCTCTGAAGCGCCGCCGCGAACTCGGCCCTCCCCTTGCGCACCCGCATCGCGGCCCGTCGTGCGGACAGGCCGAGGACCGCGCCGAGCCGGCCGGGACGCAGCCCGTGCCGGAAGGCCAGGAGCATCACCTCCTGCTGGACGGGCTCCAGCTCGGCGAGGGCCCCGTGGAACAGGTCGTGCAGCTCGTCCGACGGCGGCCAGTCCGGGGCGGGCTCGTCCGGCTCGCCGCGCTCCAGGAAGGGAACGTCGGAGAACTCGCCGTCCCGATCCCAGTAGAGGACCTTCACCCGTCCGCGCCGGATGCAGCGGCGGCGGGCCGCCCCGTACAGCCACGAGCCGAGCAGCAGATGGTCGCGGAGACGGGGAGCGCGGCGGCAGGCGTCGATGAACGTGTCATGGACGATGTCGGCGGCGACTTTCGTCTCCCCCGTCATTGACAGCGCGTAGTCATAAAGGCGCTCACCGTACTGGTCATAGAGGGCGGCGTACGCCGTTTCGTCACCGTCGTTCAGTCCCTTGACCAGATTCCGGTCGGCGGTGTGCGCGGTGGGGGACAACCTGGGCATTCACGCTCCCGGCAGCGGCATGAGGGGTCCGTCCCCATGGGAGTCGTCCAGACAATCAGCCCACCTTGCATACACCCGCCAACCCCACCCGCACCACTCGAACTGCCGAAATCATGAATAGTGTGACCCTACGTGAGTCGCCGTTTTCTCACCGTGGGCAACGGCGCCCATGACTCGGCTTCGGTAATGGGTCAGCGTCCCGATTCGGCCGATGCCCGGCCGCACCGGGACGCCGCACCCGGGGGGTCCTCACTCGGCGCGCTGAACCTCCAGCTCACCGTCGGCGTACCGGCGTCGCAGCACCTTCTTGTCGAACTTGCCGACGCTCGTCTTCGGGACCTCCGAAATGAACGCCCAGCGCTCGGGAACCTGCCATTTCGCGACCCGCCCGGACAGGAACTCCCTGAGCTGCGCCGGTGTGAGCGACGCGCCCTCCCGGACGACGACCGACGCGAGCGGCCGCTCCTGCCAGCGGTCGTCGGGAACCCCGACCACGGCCGCCTCGACGACGTCGGGATGCGCCATCAGATGGTTCTCCAGCTCCACCGACGAGATCCATTCGCCGCCCGACTTGATGACGTCCTTCGCCCGGTCGGTGAGCGTCAGGTACCCGGAGGGCGACAGCGTTCCGACGTCGCCGGTGCGCAGCCAGCCGTCGTGGAACTTCGCCGGGTCCTCGTCCAGGTGGTAGGAGGCGGTGACCCACGGGCCGCGGATCTCGATCTCGCCGACGGACTCGCCGTCGCTGGGCAGGACGACGTCGTCGTCTCCGACGACGCGCATCTCCAGGCCCGCGAGCACGCGGCCCTGGGTGAGCCTGGCCTGCCACTCCTCCTCGCCCGCCGCCCCCGCGGGCGGGTGCGCGACCGTCGCGACCGGGGACGTCTCCGTCATCCCCCACGCCTGCACGATCCGGACGCCGATCTCGTCGAAGCCGCGCATCAGCGCCTCGGGGACGGCCGACCCGCCGCAGGGGACGAGCCGCAGCGAGCTGAGGTCCGAGCCGTGCTCCCTGGTGTGGCGCAGGACGTCCGACCAGATCGTGGGCACCGCCCCGGCGACCGTCGGGCGCTCGGTCTCGATGATCCGGACGAGCGGCTCCGCCTGCAGGAACCGGTCCGGCAGGATGAGCGCGGCCCCGGCCATGATCGCCGCGTAGGGCAGTCCCCAGGCGTTGGCGTGGAACATCGGCACGACCGGCATGACCCGGTCGGTCGCGCTCAACCCGATCGCGTTGCCGGTACAGGTCGCCATCGAGTGCAGGTAGGTCGACCGGTGCGAGTACACGACGCCCTTGGGGTTCCCGGTCGTGCCGCTCGTGTAGCACATCGCGGCGGCGGACCGCTCGTCGATCTCGGGCCACGCGAACTCGGCGGGCGCCGCGGCGAGGAGCCGCTCGTAGTCGTGGATCTCCTTCCCGGCGGCGGCGAGAGGTTCGGTGTCGCCCTCCCCGACCACGATCACGTGCTGGACGGTCTTGAGCCGGTCCAGCACCGGCGCGAGTAGCGGGATCAGGGACGCGTCCACGATGACGACCTGGTCCTCGGCGTGGTTCGCGATGTAGGCGAGCTGGTCGGGGAAGAGCCGGAGGTTGAGGGTGTGCAGGACGGCGCCCATGGACGGGACGGCCAGGTACGCCTCGAGATGCTCGGTGTTGTTCCACATGAAAGTGGCGACGCGCTGGTCGCCGTCCACGCCGAGGCCGCGCAGGGCCCCGGCGAGCCGGGCGGCGCGCTCGCCGACCTCGGCGTAGCTGTGGCGCCGGGCGCCGTCGCCCGTCCAGGTGGAGACCTCGACGTCGCCGAAGACGTCCGCGCCGAATCGCATGATCGTGGTGACGGTCAACGGGAAGTCCTGCATGGTGCTCCGCATGAGCAGCCCTCCAGCTCGCAGCGAGTTCCGGAACCGGATTCTCCCAACGTTTCTCCCAACCTGACGACCCCCGAATCGTCCGGCCTGCGCTTCGATTCGGTCCTCCTTCGGGGGAGTCGTCGGGTCAGAAAAGGGCTTCGTCGTCGCGGAGCCTGGCCATGGCGCGGGAGACCGTCGACTTCACGGTTCCGACGCTGACGCCGAGAATTTCGGCGATCTCCCGTTCGGACATGTCCTCGTAGTAGCGGAGCATGACGATGAGGCGCTGCCGCTCGGGGAGGCGGCCCAGCGCGCGGCCGAGCGCGTCGCGCATCTCGGCGCGCACCGCGTGGTCGTCGGCGGACGGCCGGTCGGGGAGCCGGTCGGTCGGGTAGACCTCCAGCCTCTGCCGCCGCCACCAGGAGATCTGCGTGTTCACCATGGCGCGGCGGACGTAGCCGTCGACGGCGGCGCGGTCCTGGATGCGGTCCCAGGCCAGGTAGGTCTTGGCGAGGGCGGCCTGGAGGAGGTCCTCGGCCTCGGCGCGGTCACCGGTGAGCTGGTTCGCGGCGCGCAGCAGGACGGGCCCGCGCTCCGCCACGTACGAGCGGAACTCCTCCTGCCGCGTCGCGTTCACGTCACCACCGGGCCCGGATCGGCGAAGCCGTCGCCGGCCCCGGCCACCCCGTGACCCGGACCGTGCGCGCTTCCGATATGGATGACGATCGCACAAAGATCGTAATTACGGTCCTACCTGAAGTGTATATCCGGGTCAACCGGAGAATATTTGTCACCCCAGGTAGATCAAAAATCCTCTGTTGGCTGACTTATCGCGACAATTCCGTCGACAAGCGCCGCCACCGCACGTGAACCTTGACTCACCGTCTCACCACCGGTGACCCACAGTAATGATCGACTGTCGGAGACTCGCGATGCCACCTGCCCGCCTTCGCGGACCGCGCCGCCGCCGGCACCGCGCGGCCGTGTTCGGGACGCCCGCGGGCGACCGGTTCGCGGTCCGCGCGCGGCCGCCGCTGCGGGTCGTCGAGGGCGTGATCGTGGACGCGAGTCCCCCTCTGCTGATCGTCGCCGTGGAGGGACGGGACGAGCTTCGGGTCGAGACGACCGGCGACACCACGGTCTGGCACGGCGGGCGCGGGGGCCCCGCCGCGCTGCGGCCGGGTCGCAGCGTCGTCGTCCGCCCGGAGGAAGCCGGGCACGACCAAGGTCGCGTCCGAGCCGGTCGCATCTGGGTCGACATCGACCGGGTCACCGGCACGATCACGGCGTGCGGGCGGGACACCGTGGAGGTGGACATGGGGCCGCACCGGGGGCGGACCCAGGTGACGATCCCCCCGCACGCCTTCGAGCGGGTGCTGGTGCGGCATCCGCGGCTGGAGCCCGGCTTCCTGATGGATGTGATCTGCGTCCGGACCCCGGCGGGTCCGCGGGCGGTGCGCCCGGGCACGTCGCAGCCCGGGTACCGGCCCGGCGACCTCGCCGCCCCGGCGGCCGCCGAGCCCGTGCCCGGTGTGCTGCACGGGACGGCGACCTGGTTCCGGAGCGCGGACGATGAGACGCCGGACGGGGCGGCCTACCCGGCGGTCGATTCCGAGGGGCACGCCGGGGGGTGCGCGGACGCCCCGTCCGGCTGCGTCCCGGTTCCGTTCCTGTCCCTCGGAAGCGAGATCACCGTCCACAACGAGTGCGGCGGACGCGTCGCCTCCGTGCCGGTCGTGGAGTGCGGCTGCGTCGCGGCCCGCTTCTGCGACCGCTGCGTGGAGTGCGACGCGTCCCCGCGCGGACGGCTCGTCGAGCTGACGCCCGCCGTGTTCGCGGGGCTCGGCGGCGATCTCGAGACGGGATGCTTCAACGTCGCCGTCCGGCCGGAGATTCCGCCGGCGACGCCGGGAGGCGGGCCGCCATGGTGACCGCGGTCCTCGACGCGCAGGTCCTGCTGCTGGCGGGGGTGCTGCTCGCCGCATGCCTGGCGAAGCTCACGATCCGGGAGGAACCGGTCGGCGCCCCGGACCGCGTCCACGGCGTGCCGGTGCCGGCGGCGTTCGCGCGTCTGACGTCGCTGCGCACCAGCCGCCGGATGACGGTCGGACTGGGCGCCGGCGAGGGACTTCTCGGGCTGGGACTGCTGGTGACCCCGCATGCGTCGGTGCGGCTCACGACGGCGATGGCGTTCGTGGCGGCGACGTGGGTGGTGAGCGAGCTGCGGGCCGTTCGCCCGGACGCCGGCTGCGGCTGCTTCGGGGGCTTGAGCAGCAGGAGGGTCGGGCGCCGGAGCGTGGTGCGGACGATGCTGTTCGCCTGCGCCGCCGTCGCCGCGCTGGCGGCGCCGCACACCGGCCTGGACGTGCTCCGCGACGCCGAGGCGCCGGTCGGGCTCGTGCTCGCGGCGGAGCTGGTGGTGTTCGCGCTGCTGTCACCGGAGCTGCCCCTGCTGTTCGGACGCCTGCCGCTCGGGCGCCTGCCGTTCGGGGGACGGTGCCTGCCGCGGGGTGCGGGGCGTTCGGAGATGCCATGCGAGCGGCGGCGAAGCCCGATCGAGGAGACGTACGCGACCCTGCACGGCAGCCCGGTGTGGGCGCGTTACGAGGACGTCGTGACGAGCGCGATGCCGCTGGACGTGTGGCGTGAGGGCTGCTGGCGTTTCGTGGTCTTCCCGGCCCGGATGGACGACCGGGACGTGGAGGTCGTGTTCGCGGTGTCGACGGCCGAGCGCGGCAGGACCGTCCTGTCCTCGACGGTGCCGCGGGAGCCGGTGCCCCAGGAGAAGAGCGGGAGAAGAACGCCTCTTCCGCTCTCTGTTTCTCTCTAGCGGTCGCTACGACCAACGCTAGACAACCCTAGAAAATCCCAGAGGACCTGCGAGGAATCTATACGTCTCTCTATTTTTGTTGCTAGAGAGCCGTATATTCTTCTCACGGCGCGGCTCGATGACGTTTTCTACCGTTCTCTAGCGTTCACGCTAGAGATATCGATAAAGCCGAAGCGGTCGGGTGGGCCGCGGTCAGATGGGCCACTGTCGAATGGGTTGCGGCCAGGTGGGTTGCGGCCAGGTGGGTCGCCGTCAGGTGGGCTGGGCGCGCAGGAACTTGCCGAAGTGGGGGACGGTGAACGCGACCAGGCCGCGTTCGGCGCTGTAGATCAGGCCCTTCTTGATGAGGCCGTCGCGGGCGGGCGACAGGCTGGACGGTTTGCGGCCGAGCTCCTCGGCGACCGCCGCGGTCGGCACGGGATCGTCGCCGAGCATGGCCATCGCGCGCATGTAGTCGCGTTCGGCCGGGGTGGCGCGCTCGTAGCGGCTGCCGAAGAAGCCGACCGCGAGCCCGCTCTCCGCCTCCGGCGCGGCGACCTTGATGTCGTCGGCGGTGATCGGGCTGTCGGGCGCGACGTCCCAGACCACCTTGGCGTACGCCTGGACGAAGTAGGGGTAGCCGTCGGCCGCGCCGTACAACGCGTCGAGGGCCTCCTGGGTGAAGGTGACGTCCTCGCGTTCGGCGGGGGCCAGCAGGGCCTGGTCGGCGGCCTCGCGGTCGAGCCGGTCGATGCGGGCGTAGCGGAACAGCCGCTCGGAGTAGGACTTGCTCGCCGACAGGACGGCCGGCAGGTGCGGAAGCCCGGCCCCCACCACGATCAGGGGGCCGCCGACCTGCGACAGCTCGTGGCACGCGGCGCACAGCGCGGACACGTCGTCGGCGGGGACGTCCTGCATCTCGTCCACGAACAGGGCGATGCCGACGCCGACGTCCGTGGCGACGGACGCGGCGTCCACGAACAGCTCGGTCAGGTCGATCTCCAGGTCGCCGGAGTCCGCCCGGCCGCGGGCGGCGGGCACGTCGATGCCGGGCTGCCAGCGGTGCGCCCGCGCCCTGGCCTTGCCGGACGGCTCCGGCCCGGCCTGCGCGAACGCCTTGAGCACGCCGAGGAACTCCTCGATGCGGTGGGGGGCGCGGTGCCGGGGCGCCAGCTCGCGCACCGCACGGTGCAGCGCCGACGCGACGGGCCGGCGGATCGACTGGTCGGGCCGGGCCTCGATCTTCCCGGTCCCCCACAGCCGCTGGATGGCCATCGACCGGAACGCGTTGAGCAGCACGGTCTTGCCCACACCGCGCAGCCCGGTGACGATCATGCTGCGCTCGGGACGGCCACGGGCCACCCGCTCGATGACCACCTCGAACTGCCGGAGGTCACGGTCACGGCCGGCCAGCTCGGGGGGCCGCTGCCCGGCACCGGGGGCGTAGGGGTTGCGCACGGGGTCCACGCTCTCGGACTCTATGAGCCGATATAGCTGCGGCCGTAGATTTGCGTAGAGATC
>DATCLF010000186.1:0-5859 GCA_036564055.1 Spirillospora sp. | reverse complement strand
TCACTCTCGAAGGCGAGTTACGTGACAGCCTTTAGGGACGGGGTAACGGTCCCGGCTACGCATTTCTGCGCCGCTGCGGGGCGGGTCGCCGGCCCGCCAGCTCGCCGGCCCTCGCGCGGATGAGGCGGCGGACGATGAGCGCGGACGGCGAAGGACGGCCGTCCCGCCGCTGGGTCAGGCACACGTGGACGGGGGGCGCGTCCCGCAGCGGCAGCCACGTCACGTCGGGGATGTCCCTCGGCGGGTCGAAGCGGGCGAGCACCCCGATCCCGGCGCCCTCGGCGACCATCAGCTGGACGCCGCGCGCCGACATCGCCTGGACGACGACGTCCGGGGAGGCCACGTGCCGGTGCAGCACGTCCCACATGACGGTGCCCGTCCGCATGGTGACGATGGGCCACGTCTCGATGTCGCGCCAGTGGACGTGGTCGCGTCCGGCGAGCGGATGGTCGACCCGCAGGCACACCCCCACCGGGGTGGACATCAGCGGTATCCGGCGCAGGCCCGGCGCCGCCGGCTCGTCCGGCATGGTGACCACCCCGAAGTCGAGCTCCCCGTCCAGCACCGCCGCCTCGATCGCCGCCGAGGCGCCCTCCCGGACCGTGAACCGCAGGCCGGGATGCCGCTCCCGCAGGCGGCCCACGACCGGCGCGATGATCGTCTCTGTGGTGACCGAGACGCCGCCGATCTGGACGCGGCCCCGGTAGACGCCGCTCGCCTCCATGGCCGTCTGGCGCACCGCGTCCTCGGCGGCGACGAGACGGGCGAGGGGTTCCACCAGGGACTGACCGGCCGGTGTCGGCCGCACCCCGTGCCTGCTGCGGGTGAGCAGGACGACGTCCAGCTCCTCCTCCAGCAGCGCGATCTGCTGCCCGAGGGCGGGCTGGCTGACACCGCACTTCGCGGCGGCCGCGCGCAGCGACCCGGTCTCGATGGCGGCGAGAAAGTACCGCGCCCGTTCCACGCGCACCGCCCGACTATAAAAGCAGATCCTTTCACCTGTGAAGCCTGTGCGCTTCTTCCCGGAGACCGCCCGAGCAGGCATTTTGACGTCAACCGATATTCCGGTCACCGCCCCGATCCCCCACGTGAAAGGATTTGCATTGCCCGGTCCGCTGAGCGGAGTGCGCGTTCTGGACGTCTCGACGATCCTGGCCGGTCCGCTGGCGTCCTCGCTGCTCGGCGAGTTCGGCGCCGAGGTGATCAAGATCGAGCATCCCGCGGACGGCGATCCCGCGCGCCGTTACCCGCCGCTGGAGGACGGCGAGTCGGCCGCCTGGGCGATGCTGGCCCGCGCCAAGCGGAGCGTCACGATCGACCTGCACCATCCGGAGGCGGCCGGGCTCGTCGGGCGGCTCGCGTCCGCCGCCGACATCGTCGTGACGAACTTCCGCCCGGCGACGCTGCGCCGGTTCCGCATCGACTTCGACGACCTGCGGGAGTACCGGCCGGACCTGGTGATGGTCCACGTGAGCGCGTTCGGGCGCACCGGCCCCTACGCCGACCGTCCCGGCTTCGCCCGCGTCGCGGAGGCGTTCGCCGGCCTCACCTACCGGACGGGCGACCCGGACCGGCCGCCGGTGTTCGCCGGCTACCCCGTGGCCGACGGCGTCACCGGCATCTACGCCGCGTTCGCGGCGCTGCTCGCGCTGCGGCAGCGGGACCTCACCGGCGAGGCGCAGCTCGCCGACGTCCCCCTGTACGAGCCGCTGCTGCGGATGATGGAGGACTTCATCGTCGAGTACGGCGTGACCGGCGAGAGCCGGGAACGCCAGGGCAACCAGAACCCCCACATCAGCCCGAACAGCCTCTACCGGACCCGTGACGGCCGCTGGCTGGCGCTGCCCGCCTCGACCGAGCAGATGTGGCGCCGCCTGGTCAGGGTGATGGGCGCGGACGACCTCGCCGTCCACGACACCATGACCGCCCGTCTCGAACACCGCGAGGAGATCGAGGCGCGGGTCGCCGACTTCGTCGCCTCCCACGACCTGGAACCGCTGATGGAGCTGCTCACCGACGCCGGGGTCGCGGCGGGGCCGGTGAACTCGGCCGCCGACATCTGCGCCGACCCCCACATCCGCGCCCGCGGGTCGGTGGTGGAGGTGCGCGACGCCCGGACCGGCCGCACCCGCCTCATGCAGGCGCCCGCCGGGCGGTTCTCCGGGTTCGAGGCGACGGTCGGCGACACCGCCCCCGCCCTCGGAGAGCACACCACCGACGTGCTGAGGGACCTCGCCGGGCTCACCGAACCGGAGATCGACGAGCTACGCCACCGAGGAGTGGTCTGACCGAGAAAGAGCCTGCCCATGACCTTGGCCACCCTGTCCATCTTCGTGCTGGTCGCGTTGTTCGCCGCGACCCTGATCCCCGCGTTCGACCTCGGGCTCGCCGCCCTGGTCGCCGCGTTCGTGCTCGGCCTGGCCGCCGACGTGGCCACCGAGGACGTGACCGGGTTCTTCCCCTCCGACTTCTTCGTCCTCATCGTCGGGGTGACGGCCCTGTTCGGCGTCGCCCATCTCAACGGGACCCTCGACTGGCTGCTCGACCTCATGCTGCGGCTGGTCCGCGGGCGGCTGGTGCTGATCGTGCTGGTGCCGTTCGTGATCGGCGCGGTCCTCACCGCGGTCGGCACCCTGCCCGCCGCCGCGACCGCGATCGTGTCCCCGATCGCGCTCGGCTTCGCCGCGCGGTACCGGATCTCGCCGCTGGTCGCCGCCGTCCTCGGCGTCACCGGGATCATCAGCGGTCTGCTGTCGCCGCTCGCCGTCTACGGCGTGACCGCACGGGAGCTGAGCGAGAAACAGGGCATCGCGCTTCCCGGCTCGGCTCCGGTGACCTTCCTGGCCGGCGGCCTGGTGGCGGGCCTGGTCATCTGCGCGGCCCTGCTGGTCGTCGGCACGCGGACCGGCGCGGTGCCGCCCGGCCGGGTGGCCGCCGGGGCGAGCTTCACCGCCCCGAAGCTCGCCCCGGCGACGTCGTCGGACGGTCCGTCGGCGTCGGACGGCCCCCCGGACCCGCCGGACGGCGAGTCGTCCGCGCAGGGCGGCGGCTCCGGGGCCTCCGGGTCCGGCGGAACGGCGACGGCCGTCTCCTCCGCCCCGGCGCAGACCGGCGACCAGCTCCGGGTCCGTGCGCTCACGGTCGCCTGCCTGCTCGCCGTCGTCGTCCTGTCGGTCGGGTTCGACATGAACGTGGGCTACCTCGGGCTGACCGCGGCGCTGATCCTGCAGCTCGCGCTCCGCCTGCCGTCCAGCGAGATCGTCTCCAGGATCCCGTGGAACGTGGTCCTGCTGATCGGCGGCCTGCTGACCTATGTGGGCCTGATGGAGCACCTCGGCGCGTTCAAGCAGATCAGCGACTTCCTCAAGGTGGAGGGGTCGCCGATGCTCAGCCTGCTGGTCCTGTGCTACATCGCGGGCGTCACCTCCTTCGCGGCCAGCTCCATCGCGGTGTTCGTGACGACCATGCCGCTGCTGCCCCCGGTGGTCGCCGACGGCGTGTCCCCGGTCGGCGGCGTGCTCGCCCTCGCCCTGGCCTCGGTGCTGGTCGACATCAACCCGCTCGGCATCACCGGCGGCCTGATTCTCGGCGCGGCCGAACCGTCGGCGCGGCCCCGGCTGTTCCGCAATCTGCTCATCTACGGTCTCGTCTCGATTCCCATCGCCCCGCTTCTGGCCTGGGCCGCCTTCGGATGGTGGTGAGCCCTTCACTCGCGCATATTTCCGAGATAATCAGTCGAAATTGTCATTACCCGGCGCCGTAAATGCGTTTCGCGCCGTCGGTTAACATGCAGGAACGATGACCGTTACTCAGCGTCCGGGATTTCGGGGTCGCGGCTGGACCGGCCGTCTCCTGGCCGAGGGCCGCGACCCCGACCCGCGCTTCTCACGCGCCACCGAGCGCACGTTCCTCGCCTGGATCAGGACGGCGCTGGCGCTGATCGCCGCAGGGATCGGGCTCGCGCTCGCCGAGGACCTTCTGGTGACGCCCCTGCGGCAGATCGTCGCGGTCGGCACCGCAGGGACCGGGGGGCTCATCGCCGCGCTCGCGTTCCGCCGCTGGCTGCGCACCGAGCGGGCGCTGCGCCGCGCCGAGACGCTGCCGCCGCCCGCGCTCGCCCCGGTCATGGCCTACGGGCTGGCCGCCGTGTCGATCGTCCTGCTGGTCACGGTCCTCGTCACGCGGTGAGCGCTCCGGAGCGGCTCTGGGACCCGGGCGCCCAGCCGGAGCGGACCGCGCTGGCCTGGTCGCGCACCGCCCTCGCCCTGATCGCCGGGGGCCTGGTGTGCGTGCGGGTCGCGCCGTCGGCGCCCGGCGCATGGCTGGCGGCGGCGGTCGTCTGCGGCGGTGCCGCCCTGCTGCTCCGGCTCGGCTGGACGAGCTTCCACCTGCGCCGCCGCCGGCTGCCCGCGGGCGGCGGCGCGGCCCACCCCGGCCCCGTCCTGGCGACGGCGTCGCTGACGGTCCTGCTGGCCGTCGTCGCGATCCTCCTCGCCCTGACCTGAGCAGTCCGCCGCGTCAGTGTCCGCCGCTTCAGTGTCCGCCGCGTCAGTGGGACGCCAGGGCCTCGGCGACGTCCCGTGCCGCCGCGTAGGCACCGCGCACGGCGTCGCCGCCCTCCATGGGGTGACGCTCGTCGACCTCCCCATAGCTCGCCTGGACGAGCAGGTCGCCGTCCCGGAACACGACCGTGCCGGGCAGGACCCCCGGGACGTGCACGGTGAACGCCTGGTCCCCCAGGTCGGGCACGCTGTGGAAGATCTTCTCGTCGCGGACGCTGAGCGTCTCCTCGGCACGGGCGTCGTTGTGCCCGATCGTGTACGCGCGGGCGGCGAGCCGGGTGCCGTCCCAGAGCGCGTTGCCGGACACGACGACGGCCGCGACGCGGAGGCGCTGCTCCTGCGACGTCCAGGAACAGCCGACCCCGCGGGCGCCCCGGACGACGAGGCCCGCTTCTTCCGGCCGGGCACGGCGGAATTCCCGGTCGTCCCTGACCAGGCGGTTCAGGGTCCGTTCGGACACCGCATCGCACACGTCGGGGGTTTCGCGGGCCGGAGACGGGTCGGCGGCGGGCGCGACCGCGGGACGGGACGGGCTGCGCGCACCCAGACGGTCCACGACCTCGGAGGCCGCGGTGAAGGCGCCGTTCCGCGCGGTGTCCTCCGGCATCGGCCGGCGGGTGTCAAGGTAGGTGACGACGACCGTGGCGTTGCCGATGCGCGCCACCACCGTCGAGCCGTCGGACGGCGAGTACCGCACGATCGCCTCGTCCCCCAGCCCCGTCACCGCGTGGAGGGAGCTGCCGGACCATCGCGCCCCGAACGACATCATGGCCGCGCCGATGGGCGACCGTCCCGGCTGCACGACGTTCGCGAGGGCGCCGCCCGTGCCGTGGTGCAGCCCGATGCCGACGTACAGGCTCCGGCGCGACGCACCGCCGCCGCCCGACGTCCACTGGCACTCCGTCAGGGTCTGTTTCGTCAACCGCGGTTCGGCGACCAGGCGACCGACCGTCCCGGGCGAGATCGCGCAGTTCGGCGGAACCGTCGCGATGACCGGACCGGCCGGGACGCGGTCGGGCGCGGACGGCGGCGCGGGCAGGGCGCCCGGACCGCCGGACGGCATCACCACCACGAGGACGATGCTGATCAGCAGCGTGGTGACGAACGCGACCACCAGGGCGTCGTCGTCTCCGCCGCCGCGACGGCCGCGCGGCGCGGACCCGGCCGTCACCGCAGGCTCCTCTCCGCCGCGACGGCGACCGTGTAGGCGCTGTCGACCAGCGTCTTCGCGGGCAGGGGCCTGCCCTCGTCGGTGCCCTGGTAGGCGACCTCCACGAGGACGTTGCGTTTCTGGAAG
>DATCLF010000185.1:0-13686 GCA_036564055.1 Spirillospora sp. | reverse complement strand
CAGCAGCGGTTCCCGTAGCCGGTCCTGCCGTACTCCTCGCCGAGCACCGCGTCCCGCGGACGGGCGCGCTTGAGGGTTCCGCGGATCTGCTCCTCGACGCTGCGGTCGGCGTCGCTGACCGGAGTCAGGTCCGGCTTCGTCTCGATGTCGAGATCAAGGGCGCGAAAGCGCCTGGTCGTGATGTCGTCGGCCGCGTCCGCCAGCACGTGCGCGAGACGCAGGTCATCGGAATAGCCCGCCACGGCGTGCAACGCTACCCTGATCAACGCTCGTCCAGAACTCCTCACCGGCGCCGTTCCCGGCTTTTCGGATCGTTCCCACGAGGCGCGCCGGGCGATGTGGGCCGTGCCGCCCGCGCGGGGGTGGCAGCATGGGGGCCATGCCGCACGATCTTCCCCCGTGGGTGGCCGAGCTGACCGACCCGCGCCGGGCCCGCACGCCCGACGAGCTCGCCGACCGCCTCGTCCCGCTGGCCGAACACGCCATCGACGTGTCGCGCCGGCTCCAGGCCCAGCTCAACGAGCTGAACGACCCGTTCAAGCGCGAGGCGCTCTACGGGCGGGTCGAACGGCTCAAGGCCCGCGTGGGCGAGGCGCTCGACGAGGTCACGGCGGAGATCACCGCGTCGGGGGAGGAACGCATCGAGCGGGTCGTCGCCGACTGGGCGGGCCGCGCGGGGCCGGACGGGCGCGACGAGCGGGAACGGGAGCTGCGCCGCCGGCTCGACCGCGACGTCGTCCCGGCGCTGTCCCGCCGTCAGCGCCAGGTGGCCGAGCGGGTCGCCGAGCGCACCTCAAGGGCGCTGGAGGAGGCGACGCAGACGTTGCTGACCCGGGTGGAGGAGCTCGCCAGGGCCGTCACCGACGTGATCCACGACGTGCTGCCGCTGGCCAGGGAGGGCCTGACGCTGGCCAGCCGCATCTCCGCCCTGTCGAGCCGCGCGCGCAGGGCCGGCCGCGGGGCGCTTCCGGACGAGCTGAAGGACGCCGGAGCCGAGACGTCCCAGGCGTTCGACGAGGCCGTCGCGCGGCTGGAGCTGGAGTGGGCGGCGCTCGGCGCACGGTCCGCGAGCGTCCGGGCGGCGCTGCGGGGCGCGGAGGAGAACGCGTTCAGCCGCGTCACCGAGGAGATGACCCGGTGCATGGAGGAACTCGCGCCCGAGCACGTCGAGGCGCTGAACGAGGCCGAGGCGCGGGCGCGCAGCCTGTTCGGGGAGCCGTCGAAGGGCTAGGAGCGGGCCCCGCGCGGTGGACGGCGGGGCCGGCGGCGGGAGCGCGTCAGGACGCGGCCCGCAGCGACTTGAGGAAGGTCTCGTAGTGCGGGACGGTCTCGTCCCAGTGATTCTGGGGGGCGACCAGAATGGCCTGGTAGTAGGCGCCCGCCAACCGGAAGAACCGCACCCGTGCGCGGCCGGGAACGCCGTCCTTGGTGAAGGTGAACTGCAGCTCCGCCGCCCGGTCGCCGAGGAAGGGGATGTCGCGCCTGAAGCTCTCCTGCCTGAAACCGGGGTAGTTCCCGTCGTTCTTCATGTCCTGGGCGGCGGCCGCGAGGGCGTCACCGGTGTCGGTCCCGGTGAAGGGAGAGTCGATGCGCTGGAGGGCCACCCCGCGACGGGACCCCTCGGTGGGGTCGGTGAAGGTCACGTCGTCGCCGGCGCTCTCCTCGTTCCAGCCCTTGGGGACGTACGCGGTGAACACCGATCCCCGGTACAGGCGGTATCCCTCGGGCGCGGGGCGGTTCTCCGACGTCGATACCGCCGGCGACGCCGACGCCGACGACCCTCTCCCGTCGGTGCGGTTCTCGTTTCTCGAATCGGTGTACATGAACGTGAGCAAGGCCGCGAGGACCGCCACGTTGGCGATCCCGAGGATGAGGATCATCGGCCACGGGTGACGTCGGCGCGGGGCCGGGTCGGACTGCGGGCGGGTCGGAGAGCCGTGCGCCTTCGGCGGCGTCACGTCGCGTGCGCCGGGAACGTCCGCCGGGACGGACCCGGGCGTCTCGCGGACCGGAGACGGGGTGCCCTGCGCGACCCGGCGGAGGAGCCGCTCGGCCTCCTCGGGCCTCATCCGCAGGTCCGGGTCCTTCTGGAGAAGGCCCCGCAGCACCGGTTCCAGCGGGCCCGCACGCTCCATCGGGTCCGGCTCGTCGGCGAGGAGCGCGGCCATGACCCCCCACATGTCGGGCCGGTCGTACGGGGGACGGCCTTCGACGGCGGCGTACAGCGTCGCGCCCAGCGACCACAGGTCCGACGCCGGCGTCGCCTTCTGGTGGCGCGCCCGCTCGGGCGCCAGGTACGCGGGCGACCCGACGATGGCGCCGGACTGGGTGAGCGTCTCGTCGCCCGCGACGGTCGCGATGCCGAAGTCGGTGAGGACGGCGCGGCCCTCGGGGAGCAGCACGTTCCCCGGTTTCACGTCGCGGTGCACGACCCCGGCGGAGTGCGCGGCGATGAGGGCGTCCAGCACGTCGAGGCCGATCGCGGCGACACGGGCCGGCGGAAGGGGTCCCTCACGCGCGATGACCTTGTCGAGGGCCTCCGCCCGGACGAGGCGCATGACGATCCAGGGCCGTCCGTCCTCCTCGACGACGTCGTAGACGGTCACGATGCCGGGGTGGTCGAACCGCGCCGCCGACCGCGCCTCCCGGAACGTCCGCGCGTAGATCCGCTCCACCTGCGCGTCGTCCAGGCCCCGCGGCAGGGACACCTCCTTGATCGCGACCTCTCGTCCGAGCGTGCGGTCCCTGGCACGCCACACGGCGCCCATCCCGCCGCGGCCGAGCAGCTCCACGAGCTCGTAACGCCCCGCGATCACTTGCACCATGGGCCCAGACGATACCGACGAGCGAGCCGGACTTCTCCGGCACTACGGCGAGGGCATGCTCCCCCGTGCCGCGCCCGGCGAGAGGCCCGCTACTCCGCCTCTCCCTCGCGGCTGGCGAGCAGCCGCCGCAGCGAGTCCAGGCGGGCCCGGCTGGCGTGCCCGTCGTCCACCCACCCGTCCAGGCCGCAGCCCTCCGACAGGTGGTCGCAGTGCGGAGGACAGCGTTCGGCGGCGCCCTCCGCGAGGTCCTCGAACGCGTCGACCACGTGCTCGGGGTCGACGTGCGCGAGCCCGAAGCTCCGCACGCCGGGGGTGTCGATGATCCAGCCGTCCCCGCCGGGCAGCTCGAGCGCGACCGCCGAGGACGAGGTGTGCCGGCCGCGGCCGGTCACCGCGTTCACATGGGAGACCGCCCGCTCGGCGTCCGGGACGAGCGCGTTCACCAGCGTCGACTTGCCGACGCCCGAGTGCCCGACGAGCACGCTCATTCGCCCGCTCAGGTGGGCGCGCAGCTCGTCCAGGCCGCGGTGCGGCCGCTCGTCCCCGTCCCCGTCGCCGTCCTTCACGTCGCGGCCCGTCACGACGTGGGGGACCCCGAGCGGCGCGTACTCGGCGAGCAGCGGATCGGGGTCGGCGAGGTCGGACTTGGTGAGGCACAGCAGCGGGTCCATGCCGGCGTCGTACGCGGCGACGAGCTGCCTGTCGATCATGCGGGGACGCGGCTCGGGATCGGCGAGGGCCGTCACGATCACGAGCTGGTCGGCGTTGGCGACGACGATCCGTTCGAACGGGTCGTTGTCGTCGGCGGTCCGGCGCAGCACCGAGGCCCTCGGCTCGACGCGGACGATGCGGGCCAGGGTGTCGGGCGCCCCGGACACGTCCCCGACCAGCGCCACCCGGTCTCCGACCACGACGCCCTTGCGCCCGAGCTCCCGGGCGCGCATCGCGGTGACGGCGCGCTCGTTCTCGGTGCCCGGGTCCACCAGGCAGCGGTACCGGCCCCGGTTGACCGCGATCACGAACCCGGGGGAGGCGTCCCGGTGGGCCGGGCGGCGGCGGGTGCGGGGACGCGACCCGCGACGCCCGGGCCGTATCCGGACGTCGTCCTCGTCGTAGTCGTATGTTCGTCTGGCCAGTGGTCCCGTCCCTGCCGTCAGGCGGGCGTCAGCATGGACGCCCACGACTCCGTGAAGCCCGGAAGAGTCTTGCCGACGGTGCCCGGATTCTCCACCTCTATACCGGGAACGGCCAGGCCGAGCACGGCCGCCGCCATCACCATCCGGTGATCGTCGTAGGTCCGGAACAGGCCGCCGTGCAGCGGACGCGGCCGGATCTCCAGCCCGTCCGGCAGCTCCCGGGCGTCGCCGCCGAGCCGGTTGATCTCGGTGACCAGGGCCGCGAGCCGGTCGGTCTCATGGCCGCGCAGGTGCGCGATGCCCGTCAGCCGGGACGGGGTGGAGGCGAGCGCGGCGGCGGCCGCGAGCACGGGGGTCAGCTCCCCGACCTCGTGCAGGTCGGCGTCGAGCCCGGAGTACTCGCCGGTGCCGCGCACGGTCAGCCCGTCCGGCCCGTGGGACACCTCGGCGCCCATCGAGGCGAGCAGCCCGCGCAGCGCGTCGCCCGGCTGGGTGGTCCGCCGCGGCCAGTCGCGCACGGTGACCCGCCCGCCGGTGACCAGCGCCGCGGCGAGGAACTGCGCCGCGTTCGACAGGTCCGGTTCGATCACCCATTCGCCGCCCCGGAGCGGGCCGGGCGCGACCCTCCACACGTCCGGCTCCGTCTCGACCGCCGCGCCCGCCTCGCGCAGCATGTGCACCGTCATCTCCAGGTGCGGCGCGGACGGGACGGGCGGACCCTCGTGCCTGACCTCGGCCCCCTTCGCGAAGCGCGGCGCGGCCAGCAGCAGCCCCGACACGAGCTGGGACGACCCGGACGCGTCGATCGTGACGCTCCCGCCGGCCACCGAGCCCGTCCCGTGGACGGTGAACGGGAGCGCGCCGCGCCCGCCGTCGTCGATGACGGCGCCGAGCTCGCGGAGCGCCCCGATGATCGGGCCCATCGGCCGTTCCCGCGCCCGTGGGTCGCCGTCGACCGACACCGCGCCGGTCGCCAGCGCCGCGACGGGCGGCAGGAACCGCATGACCGTCCCGGCGAGCCCCACGTCCGCCCGCGCGGGGCCCCGCAGCTCGCCCGGGGTCACCCGCCAGTCCCCGCCGTCGTCGTCGTCGATCCGGATGCCGAGCGCGCGCAGGGCGGCGGCCATCAGTTCGGTGTCCCGGCTGTGCAGCGGACGCGTCAGACGGGAGGGCCCGTCGGCGAGCGCGGCGAGGACCAGCGCCCGGTTCGTCATCGACTTCGAACCGGGCAGGGACACGGTCGCGTCCACCGGGGCGGGCGCGACCGGGGCGGTCCAGTGCGGTGAGGGCATGGGCACAAGGTTATCGGGCCGGACGAACGCCGGACCGTGCCGCACGGTCGCGTGCGGGGCGTCAGAGGAGGCGTCAGAGGGGGATGGTGAGCAGCGTGCCGCCGCCGTCCAGACGCACCTCGAACCGGCTGATCTCCTGGCGGGTGAGTCCCGTGCCGCCCTGCATCACGAGCGGCTTCGGCTGCCCGGGCACGCCGTACCCCTTGTCCGGGACGCGCCAGCCCGCCACGACGCTGCGCTCACCGGTCGCGGACACGGCCTCCAGATGGCACCTCAGCGGACCCTTGATGCCGCGCAGTTCCAGGCTCACCTGCGTGCCCCATCCCTTGTCGACGAGGCCGACGGTGCCGGACGCCCCGGTGCTCGGGTTCGTCGCCTGGAACCTCTCCCCGGTGACGGCCGCCGGCGGGGGCTCGGGCGCGTCCTCGTCGTCGCCGAGCACGGTGCCGCCGAGGACGGTGCCGACGCCGATCCCGACGGCCAGCATCGCGGCGGCCGCCGCGCCGCCGATCGCGTAGGCCCGGCGCCGGAACCGGCGGTCCCGTCCACGGCGGCGGCGCATCATGTCGATCACCGGGGCGGGCGGCGCGTCTGCGCCGGCCGGGCCCCGCTCGGGCGCGGCACCGGCGAGGTCCGCGTCCCCGCCGAGCTCCGACAGGAGGTTCGCGGTCCCCGCGATCTCGTCGAGCTCGGCCCTGCATCTGCCGCACCCGCGAAGATGGGCCTCGAAGGCCCGCCGGTCCTCCTCTTCGAGCAGGCCGAGCGCGTACGCGCCGACGTCGGTGTGCTCGACCGGCGAACTCATGAGGTCACCCCCCTCTCCTCCAAGGCGACGCGCAGGGCGCGCAGCGCGTAGTACACGCGCGACTTCACCGTTCCCACCGGGATGCCGAGGTACTCGGCCGCCTGGTTCACCGTCCGGTCGCGCAGCACCGTCTCCGTCAGCGCCTGCCGGTGCGCAGGGGACAGCGACTGCAGCGCCTCCGCGACCACGACCTTGCGCAGCAGTCCGTCCATCTCGTCCGCCATCGGCAGGTGCTCCAGGGGGCCGTCTCCCACCTCCGGCGGGCGGACCTCCCTCGACCGCCGGTTGTCGATCACGATACGCCGGGAGACGGTGGCGAGCCACGGCATCAGGGACGTCGTGCGGTCGTCGAGGCGGTCCGCGCTGCGCCAGGCCCGGATCATGGTCTCCTGGACCACGTCCTCGGCCCACTGGCGGTCGCCGCCGGTCAGCCTGAGGACGAACGACAGAAGAGGCCGGTGGTACTCGCGGTAGAGCTCGGCGACGATCTCGTCGTCGCGCCCGGTCCCGTCCTGGGGGGCCGGTCGCGCCGTGCCGGGGCGGCGGAGCAGGCTCCGCAGCCCGCCGGTCTGACGACCGGTCGATCCGGGTGCTGCCATGGCCGGGGCGTCTCCGTAGTGGTCGGGGGAGGACGGTCACATGGCAGTACGGAGCCGCCCCGGCCCGCGGTTCGACCCTTTTCAGATTCTCTTAAGGTTCCCTTCGGAAAGTCAGCGCCTGACCGCCTGCCTGACGCGGCCCGCCTGGACCGCGGTGCCCGCCCTGACGGTCCTGCCGACCTTCACGGCCCTGGCCGCCTGGGCGGTCGTCCCGGCCTTGACGGCCCGTCCGGTCCGCGCCGCACGGCCCGGCCTGGAGGCCCGGCCCGGTGTGAGCCCCTGTGTGAGCGCAGTGGCGGCCTTCGCGCCACCGGCTCGGAGCCCCTTCGGCGTGGACCCCCTGCCCTTGGGTCCCTTCAGCTTGAGGCCTGCCGGCCCGGGCTTCAGCTTGAGCCCCTTCGCCCTGCCCTTGCCCTTGAGTCCTTTGCCCTTGAGCTCTTTGCCTTTGAGCCCCTTCGGCTTCAGCCCCTTCAGCGCGCCGGACGTTCGACCGGCCGCCTTGCCGAACGTCAACGCGCCGCCGGTCTTCGCGGCCCCCGCGGCCTTGGCGGCCTTCGCGCCCTTGGCGGCCTTCGCGGCCTGTTCCGCGGCCCTGCGCCTTCCCTCGGCGCGGGCGATGCGGACCTGCCGGGCCGCCTCCCGCCGCGCCTCGCGTAGCGCCGCGGCGGCCTCCTTGCGGATCGCCTTCGCCTCGGCGTTCCTGCGGATCTGCGTCTCCCGCGTGGCGCGGCGCACCTCCGCCATGCGCGGCGGGCGGCGCGGCTCGGCCGCCACCATGAGCAGCGCGCCGAACAGGCCGGCGTTCTTCAGCAGGTGGGAGCGCTCGTTGGCGCGGCGCTCGGGGTCGTCCTCGGTCCAGAACCGGTGCTCGGTCGCGAGCGCCGGCACGAGCTGCGCGGCGAGCAGCAGCGAGGTGAGCCGCCGGAACCTGCCGGTCAGCAGCAGCGCCCCGGTGCCGAGGCTGAGCGCGCCCTCCATGCGCACGAGCGTCTCCGGGTCCTTCGGCAGCCACTCGATCCGGTCCGCCAGCGGCTTGACGGCGGGGCCCACCCGCTCGGCGCGGTCACGAGGGTCACGGATGGCGTCCAGGCCGGTCATGATGTAAGGCGCCGCCACGAACGGGCGGGCAAGCGTCGTGAAGGGTCGCATGACCCGCTACATGCCCATCAGGCCGGACCTCAAGCACGGCAGGATGGGAGGCATGTGCGGACGTTACGCCACCACCCGAGCGCGTCAGGAGCTGCTCGACGAGTTCAGAGTGCAGCTCGACGCCGTCGAGGGGGACCTCCAGCCCGACTACAACGTCGCTCCGACGAAGCAGGTCCCGGTCGTCCTCGACCGGCGTCCGAAGGACGCCCCCGAGGAGTCTGCGCCCGTCCGCCAGCTGCGGACCGTGCGCTGGGGCCTCGTCCCGTCGTGGGCCAAGGACCCGGCCATCGGGTCACGCATGATCAACGCGCGGTTCGAGACGGTCCACGAGAAGCCGTCGTTCCGGCGCGCGTTCGCGCGGCGCCGCTGCCTGTTGCCCGCCGACGGCTACTTCGAGTGGTACACCGTCCAGGACCAGGGCGCCGTGCCCGACCCGGCCGCGGGGGAGAAGAAGGCGAAGAAGAGGCCGCAGAAGCAGCCCTACTTCATCCGGCCCGGCGACGGCTCGGTCATGGCCATGGCCGGCCTCTACGAGCTGTGGCGGGTCCCCGAGGACGGCGCCGGGACGTCCGGGGCCCCGGCGCCGGCCGGTCCGGGCGAGTGGCTCTGGACGTGCACGGTGATCACCACGAACGCCCCGGACGACCTCGGCCGGATCCACGACCGGATGCCGATGATCGTCCAACGCGACCGCTGGGACGCCTGGCTCGACCCCGCCCTGACCGACGCCGACGCGATCCGCGATCTGCTCACGCCCGCGATGGCCGGGACAATGGAGGCCTATCCCGTGTCGAAGGCCGTCAACAACGTCAGGAACAACGGCCCCGAACTCATCCGGCCCATGACGCCGGGGGACGAACCCGGCGGCCATTCCGACGCCCTGTTCTGACCTCTGTCACAACGACGGTTTCGATCACTGCCGGGCCGGCCGGTCCCGGTCACTTTCTGCGGGCGCTGGCCAGGAGGTGCACGCCCAGGGACTCGTCCGGCTCGATCGCGTTCAGCTCGGTGCGGACCAGGCGGCCGAGCGCCCGCGGCGACTCGGCGAGGACGTGCTCGACGGTCGAGGGCGACAGGACCGTGCGGGGGCGGATCCACTCGACCTCGAACCCGGCGTCGGTGAGCAGCTCGCGCAGCTGGTGGGACGAGAAGCAGCGCGTGATGGTCCCGTCCGGCCAGGGGATGAGCACGACCTCCGCGCTCGGCACGTCCGACAGGTGCGCCCAGTAGTTCTGCTCGGCGAGCATCGCCATCCCGAGGGTCAGGGAGTCCACGCACAGCAGGACGCGGCCGCCGGGCCGCAGGACGCGTGCGATCTCGGCGACCGTGGCCTCGGTGGCGAGGTGCCGCGACAGGACCCGGTTCTCGGCGACGACGGCGTCCACGGACCCGTCGGCGAGGTACGTGAGGCTGCCGGTGTCGCCGATCAGCGGGACCGCGGATCCGCGGGCGTCCCTCGTCGCCCCGGCGTCCTTCGAGCCGGAGCCGTCCGGGCCGGGTGCCGTGGCGCGGGACGGCGTCTGACGGGACGGCGTCGGACGGAGCGGTGTTCGACGGGACGGCGGGCGCCCGTCGGTTCTGGTCGGATCGGCCCGGGTCGGGTCGCGGACCTCGATGACGGCGTGCCGCGCCGCGGCGGCCTGGGCGGCGGACCGGCGGCCGCCCGAGATGTCGAGCACGCGCGACGGCCGGCGGGGAAGCCACCGCGCCAGTTGCGCCTCGGCCACCGCCCAGTAGAACGTCCAGTAGCGCGCCAGGGCGTCGCTCGCCCCCTCCCCGGAGATGTCGCGCAGGCTGGCGATGGTGGGCTCGGACGATCGCGCGGACAGCACCGGACGCACGTTTGCTCCTGTTCTCGCCGTATAAGTCACTCTTTCCCCGTTGCGCGAGCTGTCACTCTCCGTGCAGGCGGCCCGGACGTCCTGCACCGCCCGGTGCGGCGGGCGGGCGCGGGAATCGGCGGCACCGCCGCGGTGTTGCACCGTCTCACAGGCCATCACGCGGAGGTGCACATCGATGACCACAGCCGTTGCCGACGTCCGGCGGAGCGCCGTCGACACGGCGCCGCGCGGCGACGTGCGGCCACCCGCCCGCGTGGGAGGACCGCGCGGACCGATATCGTCTGTGGGGTACGACGCCGCCGACCTGTCCGAGGCCGGTGGCGCCACAGTCGAGGGGGTGGGTCAGGTACACGGCACCTCGGAGACCGTGGAGCAGCGCCGGGACCGGTTCCAGCGCGACGTGCTCCCGTACTTGGACCAGCTTTATTCTGCCGCGTTGCGCATGACGCGAAACCCGGCCGACGCCGAGGACCTCGTCCAGGAGACGTTCGCCAAGGCGTTCGGGTCCTTCCACCAGTTCAAGGAGGGAACCAACCTCAAGGCGTGGCTTTATCGGATCCTGACCAACACGTTCATCAACTCCTACCGCAAGAAGCAGCGGCAGCCGCAGCAGGCCGCCACCGAGGACATCGAGGACTGGCAGATCGCCCGCGCCGAGTCGCACACCTCCAGCGGCCTGAAGTCCGCGGAGACCGAGGCGCTGGAACACCTGCCCGACAGCGACGTCAAGCAGGCCCTGCAGGACCTGCCGGAGGAGTTCCGGATCGCGGTCTACCTCGCCGACGTCGAGGGGTTCTCCTACAAGGAGATCGCCGAGATCATGGGCACGCCCATCGGGACGGTCATGTCCCGGCTGCATCGCGGAAGGCGCCAGCTGCGCGGCCTGCTGGAGGACTACGCTGAAGAGCGCGGCCTCACACGGACGGGCGGAGGAGCGGAGTGAACGCCGGACGCGCCCGCCGCGTGATGCTGAGCGAGATGCCGAACACCGCGTCCCGCCGTGGCGCGGTGGACGAGAGAGGTGAGTGAGCCATGAGCTGTGGCGACCACCACGAGACCCCGTGCGAGGAGGTACTGGCCCGGGTCTACACCTATCTCGACGGCGAGCTGGACCAGGACGGCTGCGGCAAGGTGCGCCAGCATCTCGAGGAGTGCGGGCCCTGTCTGCGCGAATACGGGCTCGAAGAGGCCGTCAAGAAGCTGGTGAACAAGTCCTGCGGCTGCGAGCAGGCCCCGGCCGACCTGCGCGCGAAGGTCCTCGGCCGGATCGAGGAGATCTGCGGCGACCTCAAGGCCGCCGAGAAGACCGAGACCGCCTGACCGTCGTATCGTTCTCGGGTGCTCGCACTCGTCACCGGCGCGGCCGGTTTCATCGGATCCCACCTGGTCGACCGGCTCCTCGCCGACGGCCACGAGGTCATCGGCGTGGACGATCTGTCCTCGGGCTCCAACGTCCGTCCCGACGTGGAGCTGTGGCGCATGGACGTCGCCGACCCCGAGCTCGTGGAGCGGGCGGCGCGGCGGCGTCCCGAGGTGATCTGCCATCTCGCGGCGCAGGTGAGCGTGCGCGCCAGCGTCGCCGATCCGCTGGCCGACGCGCGCGTGAACGTGCTCGGCACGGCGAACGTGCTGGAGGCGGCGCGGGCGGCGGGCGGACGCAAGGTCGTGTTCGCGTCGAGCTGCGCCGTCTACGGCGTGCCGGACGCGCTTCCCGTCCCGCCCGACGCGGAGCTGCGGCCCGCGTCCCCGTACGCGGCGTCGAAGGTCTCCGGCGAGGTGTACGCGCGCATGTACGGGGCCCTGCACGGCATCGACCACACCACGCTGACGCTGGCGAACGTCTACGGGCCGCGGCAGACGCCCGAGGGAGAGGCCGGCGTCATCTCGATCTTCACGGACGCGCTGCTGGCCGGGCGGCCCACGAAGGTGTACGGCGACGGCTCCCAGACCCGCGACTACGTCTACGTGCTCGACGTCGTGGACGCGTTCGCCCGCGCGGCGGGCGAACGCGGCGGCGGGCGGCGCCTCAACGTGGGGACCGGCGTGCAGACGACCGACCGCGAGCTGCACGCGCTCGTCGCCGAGGCGACGGGCGCGCCGGACGAACCGGAGTTCGCGCCGCCGCGGCTGGGCGACCTGCCCGCCATGGCCGTCGACCCGCGGGAGACACGGGAGGTCCTCGGCTGGGAGCCGGCGACGGGACTGCGGGAGGGCCTCGCCGAGACCGTCGCGTGGGCGAGGGAACGAAGGGCCCGTGCGAGAGAAGGCGGATAGATCGGCCTTTGTGGGCATTTCCTTCGTGATTTTTGGGGAACGCCACGCTGGCGCACGTGCATTGCGGTCGTGCAGATAGGCTGTGCAATTACGGTGCGTTATTCGCGTGGGACAATTGATCACTTATGGTGACCATCACTTCACAGTTCGCTTTCGTTTCTCGGCATGCCTGTGTGACCTCGGCAGTTCGCGTTAGGCTTGGTGCCGAAATCAGCGACGGGAGCGCGTGCACGCCCGTGAAAAGGCGGCACGTGCTCGCCCGGGACACGGCCCGGACCGGCCGGTCGGGGTGGCCGGCCGCGCAGGCCGGGCGGCCCGGGTTCGCGGGGGGAGGCGAACAGTCATGCTCGAACGCGCGATGCCCGAACACGGCCGACGGGAGAGCGCCTCGGCGGCGTCGCTGATGGTGCCCAAGGGCGTGTCCTGGGTGTAGTGCCGGCAGGCACGCGCAGCCCGGCGGCGGCCCGCAAGTCGACCTGAACACTCCCATCACCCGTGGCCCGCCGGGCGGCGCCGTCACGGGGGCCGGGTGCGGAGCGTTCACTCCCCAGAAGGGGCGGCAATGCGTGGACTACCTCTCCCTGCCTGGGCGTACGTCTGTGGCGTGGTCGCCCTCGCGGTCGGCCTCATCGCGACGTCGTCCTTCACCGAGATCGACTGGGGCACACTCGCCGTCCTGGCCGTCCTGTTCCTCATCTGCGACTCGGCGCCCGCGCGGCTCAACGTCGCCCGCGCCCGGGTGTCCCTGGGCTTCGCCGCGAGCCTGGCCTCGGTGGTCCTGCTCGGACCCGCCGGCGCGGCGCTGCTCGGCCTCTGCGCCGTGATCACCGGCCAGCGGATCTTCGCCCCCGTCAAACGGATCTTCAACGGCGCCCAGTTCGCGCTCAGCGGCTTCACCGCCGGGACGGTCTTCGAGCTCTTCGGCGGCGACCGCTTCCATCCCGAGCAGGCCCGCTGGGTCGAGAACGTCATCGGGCCCTTCCTCGGAGCCCTCGTCACCTTCGTCGTGGTCAACCTGTCGCTCATGGCCGGGGTGCTCCTCCTCAGCAAGGAGGCCAAACCCCGCGAGCTGCTGCACGAGAGCGGCCAGCTCTCCGTCGGCTGCCTCGGCTACGGCATGGTCGGCCTGCTGATCGCGGGCCTCTGGCCGCGCGTCGGGCCGTTCGCCGCCGTGCTGGTCCTGCTGCCGCTGTTCATCGCCCGCTGGGCGATGGACCAGGCGTACCTGCAGCAGAAGGCCTACGCCGCGACGCTCGCCGCCCTCTGCCAGGCCGTCGAGACCAAGGACTACTACACCCGCGGCCACTCCGAGCGGGTGTCGCGCGGCTCGGTGATGATCGCGCAGGAGATCGGGATGCGCCCCGACCGCGTCGAGGCCATCCGGTACGCCGGGATGCTTCACGACATCGGCAAGCTCGGCGTCCCCACCAAGGTCCTGCAGAAGAACGGTTCGCTGACCGAGGAGGAGTTCGCCGCGATCCAGCTCCACCCGATGCGCGGGCTGGAGATCGTCCGCGAGATCGGGTTCCTGGACGAGGCCCTCGCCGGCATCATGCACCACCACGAGAAGATGAACGGCCGCGGCTACCCCATGGGCCTCGCCGGCGACGAGATCCCCGAGTTCGCGCGGGTCATCGCCGTCGCCGACGCGTTCGACTCCATGACCTCCACCCGCTCCTACCGGCCCGCCCGCAGCGTCGAGGAGGCCGTCGCGGAGCTGCGCCGCTCCATGGGCGACCACTTCGACCCCGTCATGGTGGAGGCG
>DATCLF010000184.1:0-27952 GCA_036564055.1 Spirillospora sp. | reverse complement strand
GTCCCAGCAGGTCGTCATCCTGATCGCCCAGAACGCCGCACCGCACCGGGACCTCGGCGCGGCGAGCTCGGGCGTGTTCGCGACCCGGATGCTCGGCACCGCGGCGGGGATGGCCGTGTTCGGCTCGGTCGTGTCGAGCCGGTTCGCCGAGGAGGTCGCGCGGCGCGTCCCGGACGGACGGGTGCCGGCCTTCGGCGACCTGGTCCGCCCCGAGGTGCTCGCCACCCTGCCCGAACCCGTGCGGGACGGCGTCGCGGAGGCGTTCGCGGCGGCGTTCTCCGACCTGTTCCTCACCGCCCTGCCCGTCCTCGCGGTGGGCCTGGCCGCGGCGCTGCTCCTGCCGGACGTCCCGCTGAAACCCCGCGGCCCGCAGGCCCCGCCGCGCGAGGCGGAGGACTAGCCGCGGCTAACGCTCCTCGGCCGGCTCGTGCTCGTCGTCGAGGGCGGCGTCGTGCACGAGGAGGGCGATCTGGACGCGGTTGTTCAGTTCGAGCTTCGTCAGCAGACGCGACACGTACGCCTTCACGGTGGCGACGCTGAGCGACAGCTCACGGCCGATCTCGCTGTTGGTGCAGCCCCGGCCGACGAGCGCGGCCACGGCGCGTTCGCCGTCGCTCAGCCGGCCGAGGAGCTCACGGGCCCGGTCGCGGCGCGGATCGGCGCCCGAGACCGCGACGTAGGACATCATCTTGCGCAGCACCGCCGGCGACATCATCGGCTCCCCGGCCGCGACCTGCCGGATCGCCCGGATGATCTCCGGGGGCGGGGTGTGCTTGAGCAGGAACCCGCTCGCGCCCGCCCGCATCGCGCGGACGATGTGGTCGTCGGTGTCGAACGTCGTCAGGATGATGATCTCGGGCGGCTCGCGGCGGGCGCGCAGCAGCTCGGTCGCCGCGAGCCCGTCCAGCCGGGGCATCCGGATGTCCATCAGGACGACGTCCGGCCGGTGCCGGTTCACGGCGGAGACGACCTCGGCGCCGTCGCCGACGTCCCCCACGATCTCCAGGTCGTCGGCGCTGGACAGCATCATCGACAGCCCGGCGCGGACGAGGGCGTCGTCGTCGACGATCAGCACGCGGATGGGCGGGGAGTCCATGCCGTCACCCTATGCCCGGAGCGGGGGCGGGGCGCCGCCGTCAGCGGCGGCGCAGCCGGCGCCCGCTGATCTCCCGTGCCGCCAGCCGGAACCACGCCTCGCGCTCCCCGCCCGGCCACGGCTCGACGTTCGGGACCGAGGCCTTCTCCTCGTCGTCCAGGGGATGCGCGCCGCCGCGCAGCAGCACGCTCCATCCCTCGCGCCCGGCCTCGTCGAACCGGTCCACCTCGAAGGCCGCCCTGACCTCGCCGCCCGGCACGGACGTCAGCAGGCTGCGGTTCAGCCGCCCCGAGGCCGACGTGCGGAAGATGACCGCCTCCCCGTCGACGGCGTAGTTCACCGGGAGCACGGTGGGTCCCTCGCCGTCGTCGAAGGCCACCCGGCCGATGCTGCCGCCCTCGGCGAGGAGCCGCAGGCACTCGGCCCTGTCGAGCTCCTCCAGGACGGCCGAGGTCGTGGAGTTCGAAGCCATGCCGTTCTCCCTTCCCCGGGCCGGTGGGGACATGCCCGGGTTCCGTGCCCTCTCCAGCGGCGCGCGCCCTACAGGGGGAGCCGGGCGTGCAGCCGGTACCGGCCGTCGCCCGTGCGCCCGTGCTCCAGTGTCCCGCCGAGCAGCGCCACCCGCTCGGCCAGGCCGACCAGCCCCGCTCCCGAGCCGGGGAGCGCGAGCGCCGGCGGGCCGGGCGGCAGCGCGTTGACGATCTCGATGTCGAGGTCCTCGTCCGCGCTCAGGCGCACCTCGACGGGAGCGCCCGCCGCGTGCTTGCGCGCGTTGGTCAGCCCCTCCTGGACGATGCGGTAGGCGTGGCGGCCCACCCGTGCCGGGACGCGGTCCGGATCGGGGACGTGTTCGTCCAGCGTGATGCTGCCGCCCGCCTGCCGCGCCTCGTCGACGAGCGCGGCCACGTCCGCGAGCGTCGGCTGCGGCCGTTCCGGGTCCGCCCCGGGGGTGTCGTCGCGCAGCACGCCGATGACCTCGCGCAGGTCCTCCATCGCCTCGTAGGCGCTCCTGCGGATGATCCCCGCGGCCTCGCGCTGGTCGTCCGGCATGTCCGGGTGGAACTCCAGCGCCCCGGCGTGCACCGCCAGCAGCGAGATGCGGTGCGCGAGGACGTCGTGCATCTCCCGGGCGATCCGCTCGCGTTCGAGGAGCCTGGCCTCCTCGACGCGCAGCCGCTGCTCGGTCTCGGCCGCGAGAGCCCGTTCCCTCAGCGACGCGATGAGCATCCGCCGGGACCGGACGAGCATTCCCGTCGAGACCGCCACCGCGTACAGCAGCGTGAACACGACCGCGCCCTCCACGAAGTCCTCGACCGACAGCAGCCAGAACATCGTGATGATCAGCGTCACGCTCGCGGCGGCGACCGGCAGGGCGACCCGCCAGGGCCGCAGCATCGCCAGCGAGCAGACCGCGACCGCGGCCGTGCCGAAGATCGTCGTCGCCAGCCACTGCAGGACGATCATCGCCACCGCGACGGCGACCGGGTACCGGCGCCGGAACAGCAGGAAGACGACGAGGGACACCGCGCCCGCCGCCAGCTCGAACCGGACCGAGATCTCCTCCTCGGGGAAGGGAGGGTCCTCGATCGTCGCCTGGAGCAGGAACAGGCCGAGCAGCGCGGCCGCGGCGGTGATCCCCGCGTCCCCGAGCCAGTCGCGCCACGACCGCCCGAGATCCCACGATCGCCTGAGGTCCACGGCGTCAACGGTAGCCACGCCGGTCCGGCTTGGGAGCGCCCGAAGTCGACGCCCGCATCGACTTTGGTCTGCAGCTTTTGTCTGCAGCGTGGACCTGCGGATCCGTGCCGCGCAATGAGGACAGCCCCCGTAACCGGGGTGCGGCCGGGTGGACGTCCACCTGGCCTGTCCGCTGGAGTGCGCCGGCCCGCACGCCTCCCTAGTTTCGGGCGCATGAAACTTGATCTGAGGAGGAGACGGGCGCTGTGGCGCGCCGTCGTGATGATGTCGACGGTGGCCGCGGCGGGCGCCGTGGCCGGCCTCGCGCACGCCGTCCCGGTGCCCGCGCGGGCGCCGCACTGCGATGATCACGCCGCCGTTCGGCAGGCCCTCGAACGGCTGACGCGCGTCCACCGCCTGACCGGCGCGGCCGTCCGGATCGACGATCCGCGCTGCGGGACGTGGTCGGGCACGAGCGGCACCGCCGACCGCCATACCGGACGTCCCATGCGCGCCGACGAGCGCGTGCGGATCGGCAGCATCACCAAGACCTTCACCGCCGTCGTGGTGCTCGACCTCGTGGCCGAGGGCCGGCTGTCACTGGACGACACCGTCGACCGGCACCTGCCCGGGCTGATCGACCGCAACGGCTACGACGGACGCACGATCACGGTGCGGAGCCTGCTGCAGCACACCAGCGGGCTGCCCGACCACACCGAGCTGTTCCCGGACGCCGACACGTATCGCTTCCGCCATTTCGAGCCCGAAGAACTGGTGGAGATGGCGCTGGATATGCCGAGCCCCGGCCCGGGGTGGCATTACTCGACCACCGGCTATGTCATCGCCGGCCTCATCGTGGAGAAGGTCACCGGGCGCTCCCTGGAGGCGGAGGTCCACCGCCGGATCATCAGGCCCCTCGGCCTGCGCGACACCTACTGGCCGGGCGACGAGACCGGGATCAGGGGTCCGCATCCCCGCGGCTACGTCCGCCAGGAGCGCGACGGCACCGTCCGGTGGGTCGACCACACCGAGCGGAACATGTCGATGGGCGGGGCGGGAGGAGCCCTGATCTCCAGCCCGCGCGATGTGAACGTCTTCTTCGGCGCGCTGCTCGGCGGACGGCTGCTGCCCCCGGCGCAGCTCGCCGAGATGAAGGACGTCATCGCCGCCGATCCCGACCGGGCGTGGGAGGGCGCGGAGTACGGTCTCGGCCTCATGCGGACCGTGCTGCCCTGCGGCGTCGAATGGTGGGGCCACGCCGGCACCATCTACGGCTACTCCACGATCGCCGGCACGTCGCCGGCCGGACGCCGCGTCGCGGTCTCCCTCAACGAGAACCCCGAGAACGCGCAGGCGTTCGGCGACTACCTGAACGTCGTCCAGACCGCCCTCTGCGGACGCCCGGGAACGGAGTGACGATGAACAAGCTTCTGACGGGGACGATCGCCGCGGCGGCCGGGCTCGCGGCCTGCGCGGCGGTCACCGTCCACGCCGCGGCGGCCGCCCCCGCCGGCGGCGGCCTGGACCGCTTCTACCAGCAGCGGCTCGAGTGGAAGGCGTGCACGCTCGGGCCGGACGACGAGATCGGCAAGGAGCTCGACGCGGCCGGGGCCCAGTGCGCTGACGTCACCGTCCCGCTCGACTACTCCGACCCGGACGGCCGCACCATCACGGTGGGGATCTCCCGGCTGCGGGCGTCCGGTGACGCCCCCCGGATCGGGACGATGCTCATCAACGGCGGCGGCCCCGGGATCGCCATCGACATGCCGCCCCTCATCCGCGACGTGATGCGCGAGGCCGGAGAACGCTTCGACCTGGTCGGCATGGACCCGAGGTCGTTCGGGCGCAGCGCCCCCGTCGACTGCGGCTGGCCGTCGGGCACCTGGATCAAGGGCGCCGGGGAGACCCGGCGGTCCTTCGACCGGTCGGTGGCGTTCGCCCGGGACCTCGCGCGGCGGTGCGCCGGGACCGACCGCGAGATCCTGCGCCACGTCAACACGCGCAACATCGCCCGGGACATGGACGTCGTCCGCGCCGCCCTCGGCGAGAGCAAGATCTCCTACAACGGCGCCTCCTACGGCACCTACCTCGGCGCGGTGTACGCGGAGCTGTTCCCCGGGCGGCTCGACCGCGTCGTCCTGGACAGCTCGGTCGACCCCGCCACGTTCGGGCCGCGCCTGCTGGCGGGCACCGAGGACGCCAACGAGCGGGTCCTCGGCGACTGGGCGGCGTGGGCGGCGAACCATCACGACCGGTACGGGCTCGGGCGCACCCGCGACCAGGTGCTCGGGACCGTCCGCGAGATCATCGCGGCCGCGGCCCGCGAGCCGCTGGCCGTCGGCCGGTACCGGGTGGACGACTCGCTCGTCCCGGTCCTGCTGTTCATGAAGATCGACACCGACCAGGACGCCGCCCGCGCGAGCCTCGCCGAGGACGTCGCGATCTTCGCCCGGGCCGCCAAGGGCCAGGCCGTGGAACCGACGCCGACACTGCAGGAAGAGCTGGCCTTCCTGCTGACAGGCGCTGAGTCCGCCACCGGGAGCGGGCAGTCGGCCATCATCTGCGGGGACGGCACCGCGCCGCGCGACCCCGAGTTCTACTGGAGCGACGTCCAGCGGAACCGGGCGAGGAGCCCGATCTTCGCGCCGGTCACCCGCACCGTCAACCCGTGCGCGTTCTGGCCGGTGCGGCCGGCCGAGCCGCCGACGAGGATCGGCGGTCACCTGCCCGCGCTGCTCGTGGCCGCGACCGGCGACACCCGGACCACCTACGAGCAGAACAAGGCGATGCACGCGGCGCTGCGCGGCTCGCGGATGATCACGCTGGAGGCCAACGTGCACGCGCCCTACCAGCGCGGATACCCCAACCTGTGCGTCAACGAGCAGGTCAACCGCTACCTGCTGACCGGAAGGCTCCCCGCCCGGGACCTCACCTGCCCGCCGGAGGGCTGACGGTCGCCGGACACGGCGCGCTCGCTCGCACGATTTGCACAGTAGTATTTGTGTAAACGTGCCGTGAGCGCGCCGTTTCCGGCTTTTCGGCTGTCCGGTGCGGCGCCATCGCGGGGGAGGGGGTGAGCGGTGTGGCGGGCGAGCGTACGCGCCGCCGCGAGGTCCTGGACGTCCTGCGCGACGCCGGCGTCCCGCTCGGCGTGACCGACGTCGCCGAGCGGCTCGGCGTGCACGCCAACACGGCCCGCTTCCACCTGGACGCCCTGGCCGCCGACGGCGCGGTGGAGCGCGCTGTGGAACGGCCCTCCGGACCCGGACGGCCCCGCACCGTCTACACGCCGCGTCCCGGAATGGACCGCGGCGGCGCCCGCGGCTACCGGCTGCTCGCCCAGATGCTGCTCAGCCGGCTGGCCGCCGACGGCGACCGGGGACGCGCGGAGGCGGCGCGGGCGGGCCGCGAGTGGGGCCGGTTCCTGGTCGACCGTCCGCCGCCGTTCCGGCGGACGACCGGTGAGCAGGCCGCCGACCGGCTGACGGCGCTCCTCGACGACCTGGACTTCGCCCCGAAACCCGACGGGGACGTCATCCGGCTGCGGCACTGCCCGTTCCTCGAACTCGCCGAGGAGTACGGGCCTCTGGTGTGCGACGTCCACCTCGGCCTCATGCAGGGGGCCCTGGCCGAGCTCGACGCGCCCGTCGAGGCCGACCGGCTGGAGCCGTTCGCCGAGCCGGGCACCTGCCTCGCGCACCTGCGGCGCAAGGACGACGCGTAGGGGAGACCGGCGGCCTCCCGCGGAACGTCTCGTGAGCAGTGTTTCGTGAGCGGGGTCAGCCGGTCTTGGCGACCGTGAGCAGGACCGCGGAGTCCTCCAGCGCCTCCAGGGCGTGCCGCTCGTCCGGCACGATCAGCAGGTCGCCGGAGATCCCCTCCCAGGAGTTCTCCCCGGCCCGCAGCCGCACCCGCCCGCGCAGGACCACGATCGTCGCCTCCCCGGGGTTCTCGTGCTCCGCGAGCGTCGTGCCCGAGGTCAGGGCGATCACCGTCTGACGCAGGACGTGCTCGTGACCGCCGTAGACGGTGTCGGCGCTGCGGCCGGCGGAACCGGCGGCGGCGCGCTCCAGGTGGTCCCGAGCCCGTGCTTCCAGCGAGAGCTTCTGCATACCGCCAGTGTGCCGGACGGGAGGAAAAGCTCAGGTGAGAGGGGTGCCCATGACCGGTTTGCCGACCGCGCCGCCCTTCAGCCACTCCTCCCACGACTTCGCCCACGGCGTCGGGCCGTTGCCGAACCGCAGTTTCCGCGACGTTCCCTTCACCACCACGATGTCGCCGCGGTTGGTGAAGTTGAAGAACCACTTGGCGTTCGCAGGCGACATGTTGACGCAGCCGTGGCTGACGTTGGCCTCGCCCTGCGCGGCGGTCGACCACGGCGCCGAGTGCACGAACACCCCGCTGTAGGTGAGGCGGACGTTCCACTTCGTCGGGATCCGGTACTCGCCCGGGTTACCGGTGGTCGCCGAGTCCATGATGATGTTCTCCGCCTTCTCCTGCGCGATCATCGTGCCGCTGTAGCTCTCGGAACCGGGCTTGCCGAGGCTGACCTTGATGGTCTTCACGGTCCTGCCGTTCTCGGTCACGACCGCGCGGTGCTTGCGGGCGTCGACGGTGGTGATGTGGCGCTCGCCGACGGTGAAGCGCGCGGTGCGGTCCTTCACGCCGTACACGCCGTCGGCGATCTTGACGCCCGCCAGGTGAGCGATGACCTTCACCTTCTGCCCGGTCGGCCAGTACTCACGCGGACGGAACTGGACCTCCTCGTCGCTCATCCAGTACCAGGCGCCCTCGACCGGCTTCGACATCCTGACCTCGAGCGCCCTCTCCACCGCGATCTTGCCGGCCTTCGTGGTCACCGGCCTGGACAGCAGGAGCTGGATCGGCATGCCGACGCCGACGGTCTCGCCGTCCAGCGGCGACATGCCGCTCTCCAGCTTCGCGCGGGGCTTCAGGGTGGTGAAGGTGGAGGTCGCGGTGGTCTGCTCACCGTTGTCGTTCACGCCGGTGGCGGTGACCGTGTACGTCGTGGACGGACGCAGCGTCCACGACGACGTCCACGATCTGCCGTCCTCCGCGAGCCTTCCCTCGGCCCGCCGCTTCTTCTTGCCGTACGTGAGGGCGACCTTCGTGAGCCTGCCGCCGGCGGCGGTGACGGTGACGGGCTTGTCGGGGGCGACGTCCTTCGCGCCGGACGCCGGAGTGATCGAGAGCCTCACCGCTTCGGCGCGCTTCCCGCCGCCTGCGCCTCCGCCGCTCCCGCCACCGCCGTCACCGTCACCGCCGGAGGAGCAGCCGGCGACGGCCAGGACCGCCGCCCCGATGATCGCCGCGATCGTCGTCCCGGTCCGACCCTTGAGCACCGCGCACTCCTCACGCTCGACACGGCAACCCTTGATCAGGTTATGCACCGTTTCGCGCGAGGCATGCGCCGATCACGGCAGTCCATGGTTCCGTCACGGCGGCGCCGGTGTGTCCCCAACGCCGGTCAAGGTTCCGCCGGTCCTGGTCAGGGAGCGTCGACGCCTCCCACCGGGAGCCGGGAGGCGGCGGCCCGGTCGAGCAGGAAGAGGGTCCGCTCCCGGCCGCGCGCCGCCGCCACCGGCGCCGCCACCGGGTCCCCGCCCGACACGCCGAGCCGGACCGCCTCGGCCTTCGACTCGCCCGCCGCCAGCACCCACACCTCCCGCGCGGCGCGCAGCACCGGGAAGGTCAGCGAGATCCGCGTGGGCGGAGGCTTCGGGGAGTTCCGCACGGCCACCGCCGGCCGGTCCCTCTCGTGCAGCGCGGGCATTCCGGGGAACAACGACGCCACGTGCGCGTCCGGTCCCACGCCCAGCAGGACGACGTCGAACGCGGGCACCGAGAACGACGACCTCGCGTCCCCCGGCGCCGCGGCACCGTCCGGGCGGGCGGAGAACAGCAGCTCGCCGGCGTACCTGGCCGCCGCGGCCTCGGGGTCGTCGCCGTCCGGCCCGTCCGCCGCCGGCATCGGGTGCACCCGCGCGGGGTCGACCGGGACATGGTCGAGCAGCGCCTTGCGGGCCCCGGTCTCGTTGCGCTCGGGGTCGCCGGCGGGCAGGAACCGCTCGTCGCCCCACCACACGTCGAGACGCCCCCAGTCGATCGCGTCGCGCGCACCGGCGTCCGCCAGCGCCGCCAGGACGGCGGTGCCGATGCCCCCGCCGGTCAGCACGACCGACGCCGCGCCGCGCGCCGCCTGGGCGTCGACGACGCGCGTCACCAGCCGCGCGGCGACCGCGGCGGCGAGCACGTCCGCGTCGCGGTGCACCAGCACCTCGGGGACGCTCATGCCTCCTCCCCGCCGTCGTCACTGTTCTCCCGGGCGGCGGGTTCCGCGGCCTTGGCCGCCCCCGCGGCCAGGTCCTTGGCGAACCGGCGGGCGGCCTCGTGGTACACCTCGTCGGGGTCGAGGCGCCGCAGCTCCTCGGCCAGCAGCTCGGCCAGCGGGCGCCGCAGCAGCGACACCTGCCGGTCGGGCTGCCCGGGCCGCGACAGCGTCGCGACCCGCCCGTCCGGACGGTGGATCTCGATGTCGCCGCCCTTCGTGGCCAGCCGCACGCCCGTGATGCCGGGGCCCTCGGAGACCGTCCGGGAGATCGGCACGCCGAGCCGGATCGACAGCCAGGCCGCCAGCAGCTCCGCGCTCGGGCTGTCCGGCTCGGCCGTCACCTCCCCGGCGGTGATCTCGTCGTGCTGCTGGTCGAGCGCGGCGGCCAGCAGCGACCGCCACGACGTCAGCCGCGTCCAGGAGAAGTCGGTGTCGCCCGGCCGGTACGCCTCGGCGAGCTGCGCGAGGGTGCCGAGCCGGTCGCGGGCCGCGTAGGCGTCGGTCACCCGGCGCTGCGCGAGCGTCCCGAGCGGGTCCTCGGCCGGCACCTTGGGGATCCGTCCGCCCGGCCACCACGTCACCACCGGGGTGTCGGGCATCAGCAGCGGGACGACGACCGAGTCGGCGTGCTCGGCGAGCGGCCCGTACATGCGCAGCAGCACGGTCTCGCCCGGCCCGGTCTCGCCCATCCGGATCTCGGCGTCCAGGCGGGACGAGCCGCCGCGCGGGTCGCGCGAGATGACGGTCAGCACGCGGCACGGATGCTCACGGGCCGCCTCCGTCGCCGCGCGCACCGCGTCGTACTGCGCCGACTCGTCCGTCACGATGATCAGCGTGAGGACCATGCCGACGGCCGGGCCGCCCATCAGGTGCCGCGCCTGCGTCAGCGCGTCCTGGATCTGGCGGGTGGTGGTTCCGGTGAGGTCGATGTTCATCTCCAGCCCCCGTTTCCTCTACAGCCGCCGCCAGGCGCGCCCGTCGCGGGCCATCAGCGCGTCCGCGGAGGCCGGGCCGTAGCCGCCGGACTTGTACTGGTCGAGCCCGCCGCGGCTCGCCCAGAACTCCTCGATCGGGTCGAGGATCTTCCAGGACAGCTCGACCTCCTCCTGACGCGGGAACAGCGGCGGGTCGCCGATGAGGACGTCCAGGAGCAGCCGCTCGTACGCCTCGGGCGAGGTCTCGGTGAACGACTCGCCGTAGGCAAAGTCCATGTTGACGTCCCGGATCTCCATCGAGCTGCCCGGCACCTTCGAGCCGAACCGGACCGTGATGCCCTCGTCCGGCTGCACCCGCATGACCAGGGCGTTCTGCCCGAGCTCCTCGGTGTCGGTCTCGGAGAACGGCAGGTGCGGCGCCTTCTGGAACACCATGGCGACCTCCGTCACCCGCCGGCTCAGCCGTTTGCCGGTCCGCAGGTAGAACGGCACGCCCGCCCACCGCCTGGTGTCGATGTGCAGCTTGATCGCGGCGTAGGTCTCGGTGCGGGAGTCGGCGGGGATGCCCTCCTCCTCCAGGTAGCCGGGGACGTACACGCCGCCCTGCCAGCCCGCCGCGTACTGGCCGCGCGCGGTCGAGGTCTCCAGGTCGCCGGGCACCCGCACCGCCGACAGGATCTTGGCCTTCTCCGCCCGGACCGCCTCGGCGCTGAACGAGGTCGGCTCCTCCATCGCCGTCAGCGCCAGCAGCTGCAGCAGGTGGTTCTGGATGACGTCGCGTGCGGCGCCGATGCCGTCGTAGTACCCGGCCCGCCCGCCGATGCCGATGTCCTCGGCCATCGTGATCTGGACGTGGTCCACGAAGGACCGGTTCCAGATCGGCTCGAACATCGCGTTGGCGAACCGCAGCGCGAGGATGTTCTGCACCGTCTCCTTGCCGAGGTAGTGGTCGATCCGGAAGATCGACTCCTCGGGGAAGACGCGGTGCACGGTGTCGTTCAGCTCCACCGCCGACTTCAGGTCGTGCCCGAACGGCTTCTCGATGACGACGCGGCGCCAGGAGCCCGCCGTCCGCTCGGCGAGGCCGCTGCGCTGCAGCTGCTCCACCACCTGGGGGAAGAACTTCGGCGGGATCGACAGGTAGAACGCGTAGTTGCCGCCGGTGCCGCGGGTGGCGTCCAGCTCCTTCACCGCCATCGACAGGGCGTCGAACGCGCCCGGGTCGTCGAACGTGCCCGGGACGAAGTGCATGCCCTCCGACAGGTGCGTCCAGACGTCCTCGCGGAACGGGGTCCGCGCGTGCTTCTTGACCGACTCGTAGGCGATCTGCCGGAAGTCCTGGTGGTCCCATTCGCGGCGGGCGAACCCCACCAGCGAGAAGCCCGGCGGCAGCAGTCCCCGGTTCGCCAGGTCGTAGATCGCCGGCAGCAGCTTCTTGCGGGACAGGTCACCGGTGACGCCGAAGAGCACGAGCACGCACGGCCCGGCCACCCGTGGCAGACGCTTGTCCCGCGGGTCGCGGAGCGGATTGTTCGGGTCGGTCACGTGGCCCCCTTCGGTCGCGCGAACTCCGGGTGCGCCGCGTGCCGCGGCGCGCCCCGCGGTGGGGCGCCGCCGCCCGGTGGCGCGTCCTCCGGTGACGCGGCGCTTCGTCGTACTACTCCTTCAAGCATCCTGCCCTCACTACGCATCTGGTGTGTGCCCGCGCGTTCCCGTCCTGACCGTCCCCGGCCGCGGCCGCGCCGCGCGGGCCACGGGCCCCCGGGGGCGGGCACGGACGGGAACGCCGCACTGAAGCCGATACGCGCGCCGGGGGGCGGCGCGCTCATTTCCCTCCCACGGTGGAGTCCTCCCTGGCGGAGTCGAGGAGGCGGGCGAGCCCGGCCCAGCGGTTGCGCAGGTGCAGCCGTACCACCGGGCGGTTCGCCGCGCGCAGGGCGCGGGCGTCGCCGAGCGCCCGCGCGAGCTGCAGCCGGCCGAGCCCGTGGTGCCGATCCGGCACCGGCACGTCCCGGACCACGTTCCCGGTCAGCAGCAGGTACACGCCCCCGTCCGGGTGCTCGTCCGCGTCCGCGGGGCGCAGGCCGCCCCACCCGACCGTCACCGGGCGGCCGCAGCGGGCCGCCAGCAGCGCGGCCAGCCTGCGGACCCGGTCGCCCTGCCCGCGCGTCTCGTCGGGGTCGAGGTAGGCGGCGATCATCAGCCGCCCGCCCGGCCGGATGAGCCCCGTCAGCCCGTCCAGCAGCGCCGGAAGATCGCGGGTGTGCGCCAGCGCGGGGACGCTGGTGTGCGCCTCCACGGCCCGGCCCGGGTCCCCGTCGGCGAACAGCGGCTCGCCCGTCCCGTCGTCGGGCGCGGCGGGCGCCGTCCGGTCCCGCGGCGCGAGCGGATCGCGCTCCAGCAGGTGGGCGGCGACGGCGACGGCGTACTCCCAGATGACGAGCTGCTCGGCGAGCGGGCCGGAGACGGTGGCGTCGTCCTGGTGCGGGCGACCGTCGAACGTGATGAGGAACAGGTCGTCGGCGGGGACGAGCGGAAGACCGCCCTCCTGGACGACCGGGACGATTCCGCCCGGCACCGCCTCCTCCAGCAGCAGCGCCACCCAGGACGCGAGTCCCGGCAGCGCCGCCGGGTAGCCGCCGAGGACCGCGGTGCGCCGGCCGGTGCGGACCGCGCCGCCGAGGAGCGCGCCGAGCACGAGTCCCGGGTTCTGCTCGGGCCTCGTGAGCGACGGCAGCATGGCGGTGGCCGCGTCCAGCAGCCGCCGCACGTCGGCCCCGGCGAGCACGGCGGGCACCAGCGCGTAGGGGGACAGCGCGCCGAACGCGGTCGGGGCGGGCGCCTCGATCAGCGGATGACCCGCCTCCCGCGCGATCTTGGCGGGCGCGGAGTCGGGCTCGGCGACCACGACGAACCGCCGCGCGATCTCGGCGGGGGACAGGTCGAGCTCACCCAGCATCCGGGCGAGCACCCGGCGCAGCGTGTCGGTGCCGGGGTCGGTGCCGGTCACGACGATCACCGTCCGGCCCAGCCGTTCGCGGTCGTCGCGGATGCGCAGCAGAGGGCCGGGCTCGGGACCGTCGAGCACCGTGATCGGAGGCGCGGTGAGGGGCTCCGGGGGCGGCGGCACGGCGGACGCCGCGTCTGCGTCCCGTGGCCCCGGGCCGCCCGCCGCCGCGTCCGCGGAGGCCGCGGCGAGGCGGTGCGCCGCGGCGATCACCTCGGCGGCGCGGGCCGGAGCCCCGCGGCCGAGCAGCGCGACCTCCGTCAGCCCGTCCGCGCGGACCTGCTCGCGCAGCTGTTCGGCACGGTCCAAAACGGCGCGTCCCGGCCCCGGCTGGGCGGGCCAGCACAGCGTCCGCCCCTCCGCGTCGGCGTCCGCGGCGGACGGCCACAGCGACGGGTCCTCCGACGCCAGCCGGACCGGGACCTCGTCGATCCACAGACGGCCGATGACCCGCTCGGCGGCCTCCTTCAACGGCCCGCGGGCGGTGATGGCCGTCTCCCCCGAGACGACGGCGGTGAAGGTCACGGCCGCCGCGCCCCCGCCACGTCGCGCATCGCCTCGGTGAGCCTGCCCGCCCCGTCCACCGGGTCGCGCAGGTGCAGCCGGATCACCGGGTACCTGCGCTGACGCAGCGCCCGCAGCTCGGCGACGGCCCGCGCGAGCTGCAGCTGCGCCAGGCTGTAGGGACGCCCCGGAACCGGCCGGTCGGCGAACGGGTCGCCCGGCGCGGGGTCGCCGGTGATGATGAGGAACGCGCCGTTGCCCGGCCCGTCCTTGTGCACCGGCCCCGTCGCGTGCGGGTAGCCGGGGCCCTGCCCGTAGGCGACGGGACGGCCGGACGCCCGCGCCATGGACGGCGCGAGGTAGCGGCCCGAGAAGTCGCCCGACAGGTACGTCATGACCGACAGGTAGCCCTCGCTGGGCACCGACGCGACCAGGCCGCCGAGGACGGTGCGCAGTTCCGCGCCACGCGGCCACGGGAAGTCGGCGTACACCTCGATGCCGTCCTCGACGTACACCGGACGCTCCGTGGTGACCGGCCCGCCCGCGGCCATCCGCAGCATCGTCGCGGCGTCGTCCTCGGCCTCCTGGACGACGGGGCTGCCCGCCTCGAACGGGTTGACGCCGAGCAGCCACCCCGCGACCGCGGTCGCGTACTCCCACAGCAGGAACTGCGCGCCGAGCGGCGCCCACACCGAGGTGTCGGACTCGTCCTGCGCCGCCGACTGCGGGTTGATCGACACGCCGTGCACGTCGGGGAAGTCGCCGCGCCCGCCGGGAGGGGCGAACGTCACCAGGCCCTGACCCTGCTTGCCGGTGCCGACCGCGAGGAGCTGGGCGATCCAGCCGCTCAGCGCGCCCGGGCCGCCGGGCTCGCGCAGCAGCACCTTGTTGCGGGCGAGCCCGCCCTCGCCCTGCCGGGCGGAGCCGCCGAGGACCGCGCCGAGCAGGAGGCCCGGGTTGTCCTCCTCCTTGCCGAGCGACGGGATCAGCGACGCCGCCTCCTCCAGCAGCCGTTCGGCGTCGATCCCCGCGAGGACGGCGGGCACGAGCCCGTACGCCGACAGCGCCCCGAAGTGCCCCGGCAGGTAGGGGTCGGTGAGGCCGATCCGGTAGCCGCACTGCCGGGCGAAGTCGTGCAGCGGGCTTCCGTGGTCGGTGATGACGAGGAACCGGCTCGCGATCTCCCGGTCGGACAGGCCGTGCTCGCGGAACGCGGCGGCGAGGATCCGGCGGTAGGCGTCGCCCTCCAGGGACACGCCCGCCTTGCTCGCCAGGACGACCATCGTCCGGTCGAGCCGCTCCAGCGCGGACGCGAGCGCCGCGGTGTCCGAGCCGTCCAGGATGGTCAGCCCGCCCTCGGGGCCGGCGGAGGAGCCGGTCCCGGGAGCGCCGGCGCCGACGGCCGCCGCATGCGCCTCCATGATCGCCTGGGGGGCGAGGGCCTCGGCCCCGACGGCGATCAGCACGATGTGGTCGAGGCCCGAGTACCGCACCTCGGAGACCAGGGGGTCGACCTGGTTCAGCAGCCCGCGGGAGGCGAACGGCAGGTCGAGCCAGCCGAGCCTGCTGTGGTCGACCGCGCGCCGTCCCCACAGCCGCGGGTCCTTGGCGGCGAGCGCGCCGGGGACGCCGTTGCCGACGAGATGATCTCTCGCCCGCAGTGCTGCGTCGAGCACGTCGCCGCGCGTCAGTACGTCGAATCCGGACACCGTTCCCTCCTGCCCCCCATCGTTTCAGGAGACAACGGGCATTGGCGACCTCTCCCTCGATCTTCTCGGGCTTCTCGGGTCCGGGGACGCGGTCACGCGAGGGCCTCGGTGAGCTGGGCGAGGCCCTCCGCGCGGTCGCGCAGATGGAGGCGCACGACGGGACGACCCAGCGACCGCAGCACCCGCAGGTCGCCGAACGCCTGCGCGAGCTGCAGTTCCCCGAGGGTGTACGGACGGTCCGGCACCGGGACGTCTCTGGTGACCGCACCGGTGATCTGCAGGAACGCGCCGTTGCCCGGCCCGCCCTTGTGGTACTGGCCGACCGTGTGGAGGTAACGCGGCCCCCAGCCGAACGTGACGGGCGCGGTGTTCCGGCGGATCGCGGCGCTCCTCGCCGCCAGCAGCGGCCGCAGCCCCGCGGCCGCCGCGTCGCCGCGTCGGTCCAGATAGGCCAGGACGGCGAGGTACCCCCCGTCGGGGACGTTCTCCAGGATCACGTCCAGCGCCGCCGACAGGCTCTGTGCGCCCCGCAACGCGCCTTCGGCGCCGGTGTGCACCTCCACCGCCCCGTCGACCAGCTCCGGCGGCCTGAGCACGACGGTGGGCGGGGTGCCCTCCTCGGAGCGGAGCAACGCCGCCGTGCTCTCCTGCGACTGGCCGGTGTCGGGCTCGCCGAACGGGTCGACGCTCAGCACGCGGGCCGCGACGGCGCTCGCGTACTCCCACAGCAGGAACTGCCCGCCGAGCGGACCCGCGACGCTCACCCCGGCCTCGCGGCCGGGGCCGGGCTCGTCCGGCCTGCTGCCGAGGATCACGCGCCGCAGGTCGCCGGTCAGCGCGAAGCCCGGCGCGTCGACGCCCTCCACCACGACCGGCAGCAGCCCCTTGCCGTCCTTCCCGAGCGCGCCGCCGACGAGCTGCTCCGCCCACTCGGCGAAGCCGTCCAGCCCGGAACCGTGGTCGGCGATCACGAGCTTGTCGCGGACGCCGAGGGCCGACGCCCCGAGCACCGCGCCGAGCGCCAGGGCCGGGTTGTCGTAGGGCTGCCTGAGCACGGCCGACAGCCGGGACGCGTCGTCCAGCAGCGGGTCCAGGTCGACGCCCGCGAAGGCGGCGGGGACCAGCCCCCGCGCTCCGAGCGCTCCGAAACGCCCGTCGACGTCCGGCTCGGCGGGCACGAGACGGTGCCCGGTCTCGCCTGCGGCCCGCGCGAGCGCGGACCCCTCCTCCGCCACGACGACGAACCGGCGCGCTGCCTCCGAGGCGCCGAGACCGGCCTCGCGGAACGCGCGGCCGAAGACGCGGCGCACCGACTCCGCCTCGACGCCGTCGCCCACCACGATCACGATCGTGCGGTCCAGATCGCCGTCGAGGACGTCCGCCACCTCGTGCGGGTCGGTGGTGTCGAGCGCGATCAGCTCGGACGGACCGGCGGGCCGGGACGCGGTGTCGGACACGGTGGCGGACGCGGTCCGGGCCGCGGTCCGGACCATCGCCTCCGCGGCGAGCGCGGGACCGCCCGCTCCGGTGAGGACGATCCGGTCCAGGCCGCGGTCGCGGGCCGCGCGCACCGGCCCGGCCAGCCGGTCCGCCAGCGACCGCGAGGTCCGCGGCAGCTCCAGCCAGCCCAGCCGGCGGGCGGCCAGCGGGGCCGCGTCCGGCCCCCACAGCTTCGGGCTGCCCGACGCGAGCGCCCCCGGCACGCCGTCGGACGCGAGGCGGTCGAGGACCGCCTCGCTGTCGTCCAGCACGGGTCCGCGGATGGTGACCGAGATCCCCCCGGCGGTCACCACCGAGGTCACGCGCCGGCCTTCTTGGCTTCCAGCTCGCCGCGGATCGTGTCGAGCAGCTCCTTCCAGGACACCGCGAACTTCTCGACGCCCTCGTCCTCCAGGACCTTCACGACGTCGTCGTAGTCGACGCCGACGTCCTTGAGCGCGGCCATGTGGGCGCGGGCGTCGTCGTAGGTCCCCCGGACGGTCTCGCCGCGGATCCGCCCGTGGTCGGCGACCGCGAGCAGCGTGGCCTCCGGCATCGTGTTGACGGTGCCCGGCGCGACGAGCTCGTCGACGTACAGGGTGTCGCTGAGGTTCGGGTCCTTCACGCCGGTGGAGGCCCACAGCGGCCGCTGGGGACGGGCCCCGGCGTCCTTCAGCGCCTTCCACCGGTCACTGGCGAACTTCTCCTCGTAGAGCGCGTACGCGAGCCGCGCGTTGGCGAGGGCCGCCTTCGAACGCAGCGCCTTGGCCTCGTCGGAGCCGATCTTGTCGAGCCGCTTGTCGATCTCGGTGTCGACCCGGCTGACGAAGAACGACGCCACCGAGGCGATCCGTGTCAGGTCGCGGCCCGCGGCCCGCGCCTGCTCCAGCCCCTCGAAGAAGGCGTCGATGACCTCGCCGTACCGCTCCAGAGAGAAGATCAGCGTCACGTTCACGCTGATGCCCTCCGCCAGCGCGGTGGTGATGGCCGGCAGGCCCTCCTTCGTCGCCGGAATCTTGATGAACAGGTTCGGCCGGTCCACCAGCCACCACAGCGCCCGCGCCTCGGCGACCGTCCTGCGGGTGTCGCGGGCGAGCCGCGGGTCCACCTCGATCGACACGCGGCCGTCGAGCCCGTCCGTCCGGTCGTACACCGGGCGCAGCACGTCGCAGCCCCAGCGGATGTCGTAGGTGGTGATCGAGCGGGCGGCCTCCTCGACGTCCACGCCGCGCACCGCCAGGTCCCGGACCTGGTCGTCGTAGGCGTCGCCCTTGCTCAGCGCCTTGGCGAAGATCGTCGGGTTGGACGTGACGCCCGCCACGTGCTTGTCCCTGACCAGCTCCGCGAGGTTGCCCGAACGCAGCCGGTCGCGGCTGATGTCGTCCAGCCAGATCGACACGCCCTGGTCGGAGAGCCGCTTCAAGTTCTCGCTCATCGTCGCCTCCACGTCACGGTGCTCAGTTGCCGGTGGTCTCGCCGCGTCCGGCGTCCCGGACGCCGGCCTTGATCAGGCTGGCCTTCGCCGCCGCGACGACGCGTTCGGAGGTGAAGCCGAACTGCAGGAACAGCGTCTTGTGGTCCGCCGACGCGCCGAAGTGCTCCAGGCTGACGCACTCGCCGGCCTCGCCGACATAGTTTCGCCAGCCGAGGGCGACTCCCGCCTCCACCGACACGCGGGCGCGGACACCGGGCGGCAGGACCTCCTGCTTGTAGGCGTCGGGCTGGGCCTCGAACCACTCCACGCACGGCATCGACACCACGCGGGTCGGGGTGCCCTCGGCCTGGAGCGTCTCGCGCGCCTCCAGGGCGAGCCGGACCTCGCTGCCGGTGGCGATGATGATCACTTCGGGGCGGCCGCCGTCGGCGTCGGCGAGCACGTAGCCGCCCTTGGCGACGCCCTCCGCGGACGCCAGCTCCCCGCTCCGGTCGAGCGTCGGCAGGCTCTGCCGGGTCAGCGCGAGCCCGGCCGGGCGGTCGGTGTGCTGGAGGATCGTCTTCCAGGCCACGGCCGTCTCGTTGGCGTCGCAGGGCCGGACCACGTCCAGGCCCGGGATCGCCCGCAGCGCCCACAGGTGCTCGACCGGCTGGTGGGTCGGGCCGTCCTCGCCGAGGCCGATCGAGTCGTGCGTCCACACGAACGTGACCGGCAGCTTCATCAGCGCCGCCAGGCGGACGGCCGGGCGCATGTAGTCGCTGAAGACCAGGAACGTGCCGCCGTACGGGCGCGTCCCGCCGTGCAGGGCGATGCCGTTGCAGATCGCCGCCATCGCGTGCTCGCGCACGCCGAAGTGCAGCGTGCGGCCGTACGGGTGACCCGGGAACTCCTTGGTCTGGAACTCCTCGGGAATGAAGGACGGCTCGCCCTTCATCGTCGTGTTGTTGCTCTCGGCCAGGTCGGCCGAGCCGCCCCACAGCTCCGGCAGGACCGGCGCCAGCGCGGTCAGAACCTCACCGGACGCCTTGCGGGTCGCGATCGAGGTGCCGGCCTCGAACGTCGGCAGCGCGTCCTCCCACCCGGACGGCAGCGTCCGCGAGGTGATCCGGTCGTACTCGGCGGCCCGCTCGGGGTTCGCCTCGCGCCACGCCTCGAACGCGCGGTTCCACTCGGCGTGCTCGGCGCGGCCGCGGTCGCTGACCTTCAGGGCGTGCTCGCGGACGTCGTCGGGGACGTGGAACGTCTCGGCCGGGTCGAACCCGAGGATCCGCTTGGTGGCGGCGACCTCCTCGGCCCCGAGCGCGGAGCCGTGGATCTTGCCGGTGTTCTTCTTGTTGGGCGCCGGCCAGCCGATGATCGTCCGCAGCGCGATGAGCGACGGGCGGGACGTCTCGGCCTTCGCCGCGGCGAACGCCTCGGCGAGCGCGGCCACGTCCTCCCTGTAGTCGCCGTCCGCGGTCCAGTCGACGGTGTGGACGTCCCACCCATAGGCGGCGTACCGGGCCCGCACGTCCTCCGACATCGCGATCGCGGTGTCGTCCTCGATCGAGATGTGGTTGTCGTCGTAGAGCACGATCAGGTTGCCGAGGCGCTGGTGGCCCGCCAGGGCGCTCGCCTCGTGGCTGATGCCCTCCTCGATGTCGCCGTCGGAGGCGAACACCCAGACGGTGTGGTCGAAGGGGGACTCGCCCTGCGGGGCGTCCGGGTCGAAAAGGCCCCGCTCCCGCCGCGCGGCCATCGCCATCCCGACCGCGTTCGCGAGCCCCTGGCCCAGCGGACCCGTCGTGGTCTCCACACCCGCCGTGTGCCCGTACTCGGGGTGGCCGGGGGTGAGGCTGCCCCACTTGCGCAGCGCCTTCAGATCGTCCAGCGTCAGCGGATAGCCCGACAGGTAGAGCTGGATGTAGAGCGTCAGGCTGGAGTGGCCGCAGGACAGGACGAACCGGTCCCGTCCGGGCCAGTGCGGATCCGTCGGGTCGTGCCGCAGGAAGCGCTGGAAGAGAAGGTAGGCGGCGGGCGCGAGGCTCATCGCCGTCCCAGGGTGACCGGAGCCCGCCTCTTCGACCGCGTCCATGGCGAGGGCGCGGATCACGTCCACCGCCCTCCGGTCTTGGTCGGACCATTCGAACGTGCTGTTGTCCCTGCTCACGGAAGGCCAGGCTCCTCTCGAACCGCTGTCACTGAACCACTGTGTGCGCCGCGTCCCTTCACCCGCGGCGCGTCGCGCGGACCCTTCCCGTCCGCGACGCGATCGGTCTTTCGTCGCCCGTCCGGCGGTCGCGTCCCGCGACCGGGGAGGAGGTGCCGCGCCTGAGCGAGCCTCCCGAACGAGCCTATCGCGCGAAAGGCCGCACAACGCGGGCGCGAGACGCGGTTCGGCGACGCCGGATTCTCGGGGGGAGGGCTCGCTCCGTTCAAGCACCCTTGCCCGGACGCCGCGCGGGATAACCACCCGCACGGGGGATCCGGCGGGTGATCCGGGCGACCCGGTGCACGCCCTCCGGAGGGGGCGCACTACAGTGATGGCGCGGTTGACGACAGGCGGCCGCGGCAGCATGACCGAACGAACGACCCGAAGTTGCACCCAGCCGAGGCCGGCCCGGAACGCGGGGGCGCCGCCGAGGTGGTACGCGATTTCTCATCCCTAGCTGGACGTGGACCCGATTGTGACGGTGCTCAGTAACAAGCACGGGGTCGAGTTCGAACTCGACGAACTCGACCGACTCGGCGGCGGGCGTCCGGGGGCGCCCCTGGCCACGCTCGCGGCGGCGCCGGCCGGGCGGGCCGCCCCGAGGACGCTCGGCGCGAGCCTGCGCGCCTACGTGGCGCTGACCAAGCCGCGCGTCATCGAGCTGCTTCTCATCACGACGATCCCGGTGATGTTCCTCGCCGCCGAGGGGGTGCCGCCGCTTTCCACCGTGCTGCTCACGCTGGCGTTCGGGACCATGTCCGCAGGCGCCGCCAACGCGATCAACTGCTACATCGACCGCGACATCGACGCCAAGATGCGCCGGACCCGGCGGCGTCCGCTGGCCCGCCACCAGGTCACCCCGGCCCGCGCGCTGATCTTCGGGATCACGCTCGCGGCGCTGTCCACGGCCGGGTTCCTGGTCACCGTGAACCCGGTCGCGGCGGGCGGGTCGCTGTTCGCGATCCTGTTCTACGTCTTCGTGTACTCGCTGCTGCTCAAGCGGCGCACGTCGCAGAACGTGGTGTGGGGCGGCATCGCCGGGTGCATGCCCGTCCTCATCGGCTGGGCCGCGATCACCGGCGGTCTCGCGTGGACCCCGCTGATCTTGTTCGGCGTCGTGTTCCTGTGGACGCCGCCGCACACGTGGACCCTTGCGATGCGCTACCGCGAGGACTACGCGGTCGCCAAGGTCCCCATGCTGCCCGTCGTCGCGAGCGAGCGGCGCGTCGTCGTCGAGAGCCTCGTCTACACCTACGCGACGGTGGCGTGCTCGCTGCTGCTGTGGCCCGTCGCCGGCATGGGCCCGGTTTATGGGGCGTTCGCGGTCGTTCTCGGCGCGGTCTTCCTCGCCGAGGGGCACCGGCTGCTGAAGGCCGTCCGCGCCGGGGTGACCGGTGTCCACCTGCGGCCGATGCGGTTCTTCCACCTTTCCAACGCCTACCTGGCGCTGCTGTTCGCCGCCGTGGCCGTCGATCCGCTGCTCTTCTGAGCGCCGTGCGACTCCGAGCACCGGGCGGCCGACGCCGTTGAGCGACCGCCGGGTAACCGACGGCTGCATCACGGCCCGCCTGTGCCGTGAGGGAGCCGCGGTCCCCGGCCGGCGGGCTTAGCGCTCGGCTCTACCTGCCGTTACGCTTCGCCCATGGCGAGCGTGGACCCGAAGGCGGTGCTCGAAGGGCGGATTCCGGGCAGACCCCCGGTCGCCCTCATCGTCGGCATGACCGTGTCGGGTCTGTGCGCCGTCGTCGCGCTCGGCATCACCGCCCTGTACGGGGGACCGGGATTCTGGGTGGGCGCCCTGCTCGCGATCGTCCCGATCCCGGTGCTGATCGCGCTCGCCCTCGCCCTCGACCGGCTGGAGCCCGAACCGCCGCGGACGCTCGCGTTCGCGTTCATGTGGGGCGCGGGCGTCGCCGTGCTCGGCGCCCTCGTGCTCAACACCGCCGGTGTCCTCTACGTCACCGTCCCGATCTTCGGTGAGAGCGAGGGCCACTTCGTCAGCGCCACCTTCGGAGCCCCCGTCATCGAGGAGACGCTGAAGGGCGCCGTCCTGTTCGGCATGCTCTGGTTCCGCCGCCACGAGATCGACGGTGTCGCCGACGGGCTCGTCTACGCCGCCATGGTCGGCCTCGGCTTCGCCATGATGGAGAACATCACCTACTACATGCGGGCCTACGAAGAGGGCGGCACCCAGCAGCTCGGGGCGGTGTTCATCCTGCGCGGTCTCGTCGCGCCGCTCAGCCACCCGCTGTTCACGTCGATGACCGGGCTCGGCGTCGCCTACGCCGCCACGCACCGGCGCGGGCAGATCGTCGCGCCGCTGGCCGGGCTGTTCGGCGCGATGGTCCTGCACGGTCTGTGGAACGGGTCCGCGACGCTCGGGCTCGCCGGCCTCGGCGTCGTGTACGTGCTGGACTTCTGCATCCTGGTCGTCCTGATCGTCGTCGTCTTCGTCGAACGCCGGAGCACCGTGCGCCGGATCGAGACGTACCTGCCGACCTACGCCGCGACGGGCCTGGTCACGCCGCAGGACATCCAGATGCTGCGCTCCCTGCCGGCACGCCGCGCGGCCCGCCGCTGGGCCCGCCTCGTCGGCGGCGCGCCCGCGGCGCGCGCCATGAGCGACTACCAGCTCGCGGCGACGGAGCTGGCGCTGCTGCACCAGCGCGTCGACCGCGGCGTCGCCGACGAGCGGTGGTTCGTCGCGCGCCGTGACGCGCTGCTCGAACTGATGGCGGTGGCGCGGCAGGCGTTCCTGCGCGCCCGGCCGCGTCCCGGGGCCGGACGCGCCGGAGGCCCGCCGTGGGCCGGGCAGGGCCCCTCGGGGTTCAGGCCGCCGTCGCCGCCCGGCCCCTACCGGTGGTGAGCGGGGGCCGGATCCCGGCCCGCGGAACCCGCCCATACGATGGGTCGCGTGGCAGAGCGACCGTCGTCCAACCTCCCGGCCCGGGCGTGGAACGCCGTGTGGCGTCCGACGCCCCGGTCGCTGCGGCTGATCGCGCTCCTCGGCGTCGTCGGCAACGTGCTGATCGTCGTCACCGGCGGCGCCGTCCGCGTCACCAAGTCGGGGCTCGGCTGCCCGGACTGGCCCCGCTGCTCGGGTGACAGTCTCGTGCCCACCCACAACCCCGAGCACCACGTGCTCAACATGTCGATCGAGTTCGGCAACCGGATGATCACCTTCGTGGTGCTGGGCATAGGGCTGCTGGTGTTCGTCGCCGCGCTGCGGCTGCGTCCCCGCCGCCGCGAGCTCGTCTGGTGGGCGCTGGCGCAGCCGATGAGCGTCGTCGCCCAGGCGATCATCGGGGGGATCGTGGTGCTCACCGAGCTGCACCCGACGGCGGTCTCGCTGCACTTCCTCGTCTCGCCCGCCCTGCTGGTCTGCTGCGTGGCCCTGTGGGTCCGCGCCGGGGAGGGCGACGCCCCGCCCCGGCCGCTGGTCGGGCCCTGGACGCGCCGCCTCACCGCGGCGCTGGTGGTGTCCTGCGCCGCCGTGCTCGTCGCCGGGACGGTCGTCACCGGCACCGGCCCCCACGCGGGGGACGCCGACGCCCGCCGGTACGGCTTCGACATCACCGACGTCGCCCGCGTCCACAGCCTGCTGGCCTGGGTCACCACGGCGCTGACGGTGCTCGTGATCGTCGTCCTGCATCGCGGCGGGGCGCCGGCCGCCGCCCGCCGCCGCGGCCACGAGCTGGCCGCCCTCATCGTCTTCCAGGGCGTCGTCGGATACGTGCAGTACTTCCTCGGTGTTCCCGAGGGGCTGGTCCTGCTGCACATGCTCGGGTCGGTGCTGATGTGGATCGCGGCCTTCCGGCTGCTGTTCGCTCTGCGCGACCGCGGCGAGGCGCCCGCCGCCGCACCGTCCGGCGCGTCGTCCTCCCCGGCGCCTCGGTCGTCCGCGGAGCCGGGCTCTGCGTCGTCCGGGGCCGCCCCCGCCGGAAGCGCTCAGCCCGCCTGACCCCGGCTCGCCGACGGTCCGGCGCCGGTCAGGACTTCCGGAGGAACGCGCGCAGCCGCTCCAGCGGCCAGGCGTTGATGACGTCGTCGGGGGTCAGCCAGCCGCGCTGGGCGGTGCCGACCGCGTAGCGGACGTTGCGGTGGTGGGCGACGGAGTGGGCGTCGGTGTCGACGGCGAACTTCACCCCGAACCGCTTGGCGCGGCGGATCAGGTCGGCGGGCAGGTCCAGGCGGTCGGGGAACGCGTCGATCTCCATCGCGGTGCCGGTGCGGGCGGCGCAGCGGAAGACCTCGTCCCAGTCGGCGTCCACGGGCGGGCGGCGGCCGATGCTGCGCGCGGTCGGGTGGCCGATGACGTGGACGTGGGGGTTCTCGCAGGCGCGGAGCAGGCGCCGGGTCACGGCGTCCCGGTCCTGGGTGAAGTGCGAGTGGATCGAGGCGACGCAGATGTCGAACCCGGACAGGAAGTCGGCGTCCCAGTCGACCTGCCCGTCCGGGTCGATGTTCAGCTCGGTGCCGTGCAGGATCGTGAGGTCCGGATAGGAGGCCTGCAGCTCGGCGATCCGGGCGCGCTGGGCGAGCATCTTCTCGTCCGTCATCCGCTGCATGACCAGGTTGGGCGCGTGGTCGGTGATCGCGTAGTACTCCAGGCCGCGGGCGTGCGCGGCGGCGACCATGTCCTCCAGGGAGGCGACGCCGTCGGTGAGGTCGGTGTGGCTGTGCAGGTCGCCGCGCAGGTCGTCGGCGGTGACGAGGCGGGGCAGCTCGTTCTTCAGCGCCGCCTCGATCTCGCCGGCGTCCTCGCGGAGCGTCGGATGGATCCACGGCAGGCCGAGGCGCTCGTACACCTGCTCCTCGGTCTCGGAGACGATGAGCTCGTTCGTCTCGGCGTCGAAGAGCCCGTACTCCGACAGCTTGAGGCCCGCCTTCACGGCGATCTCGCGCGTGCGGATGTTGTGCGCCTGCGAGCCGGTGAAGTACTGCAGGGCCGCGCCCCAGGACTCGGGCGGGACGACGCGCAGGTCGACCTGAAGTCCCTTGGAGGTGCGGATCGAGGTCTTCTTCTCGCCGCTCGCGATGACCTCGGCGACGAACGGCAGCGCCGTGAACGCCTCCATGACCGGCCGCGGGTCGCGGGACGCGGCGAGGACGTCCACGTCGCCGACCGTCTCGCGCATCCTGCGCAGGGAGCCCGCGTGCTCGCAGCGCTCCACCCGGGGCAGGCCCGACAGGCGCTCGACGATCTCGTCGGCCACTCCGGCGGCGGCGTCGAGCAGGACGCGCTCCGTTGAGCCGCGCAACAGCTCGATGCCGTGGAGGATGTTCTCCTCCGTCTTCGGGCCGAAGCCCTTGAGCCCCCGCAGGCGGCCGTCGCGGATCGCGGCCTCCAGCTCGTCCACCGAGGAGACGCCGAGCTCCTCGTACAGGGTGAGGGCCTTCTTCGGGCCGAGGGTCGGGATCGAGGTCAGCGCCCTGACGCCCGGCGGGATCTGGGCGCGCAGCTCCTCCACCTGGCGGATCGTGCCGGTGGTGGTGTAGTCGAGGACCTTCTTGGCGATCGCCTCGCCCACCGCGGGGATCTTGCGCAGCCCGGCGAGGTCGAGACGCGAGACGTCCTCGGGGTACCCCGCGATGGCCCGCGCGGCCTTCTCGTACGCCCTGACCTTGAAGGCGTCGCCCCCGGTGATCGAGAGGAGGTCGGCCAGTTCCTGGATGAGCTCGGCGGCCTCGTCGTTCGCGCGTGCCATGGTCCGAGTCTAGGAGCCGGGGCCGACACTCTCCGTGACCGGTGGGGGCGGGGCGACCGGCGGGGCACGCGCCGGGGTGCGCGGAGGTCAGCGCAGCGGCGCGAGGGGACCGCCGGGGTTGTCCATCCGCGCCCGCACGACCTCCTCGGAGATCGCGGAAACCTGCTCTTCGGGCAGGCGGCGGTAGCCGTCGGCGGTGACCACCGCGATCGTCGGGTAGATGCGCCGGACCGGGTCGGGCCCGCCGGTGGCGGTGTCGTCGTCGGCCGCGTCGTAGAGGGCGTGGACGCAGACCGTGGCGGCGTCCTCGACGGAAAGGTCGGGCCTGTAGAGCTTCTTCAGCGCGCCCAGCGCGTAGGGGGAACCCGAGCCGTCCGCGTGGAAGTCGCGCACCTCGTGCGGGGCGCCGGTGATGTCGTAGCTGTAGATGCGGCCCTCGCCGGTGTCGGGGTCGTATCCGGCGAACAGCGGGACGACGGCGAGTCCCTGGAAAGCCTGGGCGAGGTTGGCCCGCACGACGGCGCCGAGGCGCCGGGCCTTGCCCGGCAGCGACAGCGGGACCATCTCCATCTTCTCGTAGTGCTCCAGCTCCACCTGGAAGAGCCGGACCATCTCGATCGCGAGCCCGACCGTCCCGGCGAACGCGACCGCCGAGAACTCGTCGCCGCGCTGCACCTTGTCCAGTTCGCGGTGGGCGATGTAATGGCCCTGCGTGGCGCGCCGGTCGCCCGCCATCATGACCCCGCCCGGGAGCTTCAGCGCCAGGACGGTGGTGCCGTGCGGCACGTCGGGGACGTCCCCCTGAGGCACCCGGTTGACGGGCAGCAGCTCGGGAGAGTGGACGCGCAGGAGATCCACGAACGACGCGGACCCCGCCTCGAAGAACTCGGGCGGTATCCCCCGGTCCTCGCTCCGGCCGGTCACGGGCGGCTCCTCTCGTTCCGTCGTGTCGTCTCGTCCTGGACGTCGTTTCGTCCCGGAAGGTACTCGCGGTCCGATCCTTCCACGCCGCCGCACGCGCCTGCCACTTCGGCGCGGCGTCACGCCTCGGGCGCTTCGGGGGGCTCTCCGCGTCCGCGCGTGACCCCCGCGCAGGCGATCACCACGCAGCAGATCGCCGCCCACTGGCGCAGGGTGAGCAGCTCGCCGAGCAGCAGCATCCCCACGAGCGCGGCGGCGGCGGGCTCAAGGCTCATCAGGACCCCGAACACGCGGGCGGGCATGCGCCGCAGCGCCTCCAGCTCCAGCGAGTACGGGATGACCGACGACAGCAGTCCCACGCCCGCCCCGACCAGCAGGAGCTCCGGATCGAGCACCGCGGCCCCGCCGGAGACGGCGCCCGCGGGCAGCACCACGGCCGTGCCGACGATGCTGGCGAGCGCGAGTCCGGTCGAACCGGAGAACCGCCTGCCGGTGGCGGCCGTGAGCAGGATGTAGGCGGCCCAGCACGCCCCGGCGAGCAGCGCGAACGCGACGCCGACCGGGTCGAGCCCCTCGGTGCCGCCCCGCGCCAGCATCACCACGCCCGTCCCGGCGAGGACGGCCCACAGCACGTCGAGGGGACGCCGGGACGCCACGATCGACACCGTCAGCGGCCCCAGGAACTCGATGGTGACGGCGACGCCGAGGGGAATCCGCGCGAACGACTGGTAGATGGAGAAGTTCATCATCGCCAGCGCCACCCCGAAGCACGCGGCGATGGCGAGGCTGGAGCGCGTGTGGTCGCGCAGCACGGTCCGCAGCGCCCCGCGGGTCACGAAGCCCAGCACGAGCGCGGACGTCAGCAGCCGCATCGACACGACGGCGCTGGGCGGCAGCCGCTCGAACAGGTGCTTGGCGAGCCCGGCGCCGACCTGCAC
>DATCLF010000183.1:0-7050 GCA_036564055.1 Spirillospora sp. | reverse complement strand
GCGGTACGGCGAGCACGAGGACGTCGTCCACGCCATCGAGGCGCACCACAACGAGGTCGAGGTCCGCACCGTCGAGGCGGTGCTGACCCAGGCCGCCGACGCCATCAGCGGCAGCCGCCCGGGCGCGCGCCGTGAGTCCCTGGAGGCGTACGTCAAGCGGCTGGAACGCCTGGAGCAGATCGCCCACGACAAGCACCCGGGCGTGGAGAAGGTCTTCGCGATGCAGGCCGGGCGGGAGATCCGGGTGATGGTCAAACCCGACGCCGTCGACGACATCCAGGCCCAGGTCATCGCCCGCGACATCGCCAAGCAGGTCGAGGACGAGCTGACCTACCCCGGGCAGATCCGCGTCACCGTCGTCCGGGAGTCCCGCGCGACCGAGTTCGCCCGCTGACCGCCGGTCCGCCGGCCGCCGGGCATGGCCCGGCGCGGGCCCCGGCCGCGGGGCGGGCGCGCCGGGCCGGCGTCCGCGCCCGTCCGCCGGCGCGGAGACGGACGGGCGAGCCTCAGCCGACCGTCAGGAGCCGACCGTCAGGGTGATCGGTTCGACGCCGCGCGGCTCGAAACCGAGCGTCTGGCCGTAGAACGCCAGCTCGGCCTCCAGGCAGCGGACGACCGTCTCGGCCCGGCGGAAGCCGTGCGACTCGCCCTCGAACGTGAGGTAGGCGAACGGCATCTTCTTCTCGGCCAGCGCCTGCGCGAAACGTTCGGACTGGTCGGGCGGCACCACCGGGTCGCTGAGGCCCTGCAGCAGAAGGACGGGGCAGGCCGTCCTGTCCGCCCTGCTGATCGGTGAACGCTCCTCGTAGGCGCGTTCGAACCCGGGCAGCGGGCCGATCAGCCCGAACAGGTAGTGGGACTCGAAATCGTGCGTGGACTCGCTGAAGCCGCGCAGGTCGCTGATCCCGAAGTAGGACGTGGCGGCCTTGAACAGGTCCGTCTGGGTGACGGCGGCGAGGGTTGTCCAGCCGCCCGCGGAGCCGCCGCGGATGGCGAGGCGCTCCGGGTCGGCGATCCCGGCGTCGACGAGGGCCCGGGCGGCGGCGACGGCGTCCTCGACGTCCACGACGCCCCACTGGCGGCGCAGCCGCTCCCGGTAGGCGCGGCCGTAGCCGGTCGAGCCGCCGTAGTTGACGTCGACGACGCCGATACCGCGGCTGGTGAAGAACGCCCGCTCCAGGTCGAGTGTCGAGGAGACGCGCCCCGTGGGACCGCCGTGCACGAACACCACGTACGGCGGCAGCTCGCCGTCCGGTGCGGTGGCCTCGGGGTTGGTCGGAGGGAACACGTAGGCGTGGACGGGACGTCCGAACGGCCCCTCCAGGCGTTCGGCGCGCGGCGCCGGCAGGTAGGCCGGGGCGGGCGGGTCGGCCTGCTCGCGGCGGAGGGTCTCCACGCGGCCGGTGGCGGCGTCGACCCGCACGACCGAGGTCGGCAGGTCGGGCGCGCCGGCGACGCCGACGATCGTCGTGCCGTCCGTGGACAGCTGCGTGTGCCAGTCCCGGTACGGGAGGTCGAGGTCGGTGAGTTCGAGCGTCTCCGGGTCGTAGATGCCGAGCCGCAGGTCGCCCTCGCCGTGCAGGACGGCGAGGCGGCCGTCGCCGAGCGGCGCGTACGGCATGCCGCCGAGCTGCCACAGCGGGCCGGCGAACTCCTCCTCGGCCGGGTAGAGGGCCTGCGGCGACTCGCCGTGCAGGCCGACCTGGTAGATGTTCCACCAGCCCGGCCAGTCGGAGATGACGTAGAGGGACTCCTCGTCGCGCCAGAGCGGCGCGAGCACCGACTCGCTGAGGCCGCCCTTGACGGTGCGGGGGGCGACGGGGACGCCGTCCTCGATCGCCGCCGCGCGGATCTCCGTGCCGTCCCACGGCATGCGCGGGTGGTTCCACTGCACCCACGCCAGGTGCCTCCCGTCCGGCGACGGCGCGGGGGAGGCGTAGAAGTCGGCGCCGGTGACGAGTTCCCGGATCGCGCCGGCGTCGTCGGCGGCGCTGCCGTCGAGCGGGACGGCGACGATGGCGCGCCTGACCTTGGTCGCGACCGGGGTGTCGCCCGCGTCCTGGCCCGCCCCGGCCTCGGGGCCCGCCTGGGCGCCGGCCTGCGGGTCGTCCGGGGCGTCGTCCTCGGCGATGTGGCCCTCGCACACGCACCAGATCTCCGTGCCGTCGGGCGAAAGGACGTAGTCGGCGAAGCGCAGCCCCGCCGGGACGGCCGGCTCGGGGGTCAGGGGGCGGGGCTTCGGGTCGCCCTCGTCGAGCCGGTGGAGCCGCTGGTCCTCGTAGTTGGAGAAGACGATCGACCAGCCCGTTGCGGTGCGGATGGGCAGGTAGGAGCGTCCGCCGTACTCGTGGACGCGGGTGCGGGCGTCCCAGGGCGCCTGCAGCAGCTCGGTGCGGTGACCGCCCTTGAGATGGACGATCGTGGTCCGCCCGCCCTCCTCGGGCCGCGTCTCCTGCCACCACACGTCGCTGCCCACGACGGTGGGGAAGCTGAGACGCAGCCGGGCGCGGGCGACATCCGCCGCGGAGATGGGTGATGGCCAGGAGCCATAGGGAAGGGTCGCACGAGCGGTCATACCAGGAATCGTCCCGCATACGGGGACGTGTTGGGGTGATGACGGGCCGTTTGACGTCGGAAAGATACATGCAGGCCACCGGATGATCCCCCGGAAGACGGCGGAGGGCGCCGCCGTTCTTGCGGCGGCGCCCTCGCACAGCGCGTGGCGGATCCTCCGGCCGGAGGCCGGAGGCCGGGCCTGCCGGCCGGGAGTCCGCCTCAGGCGGCCCCGGGCGCGCCGGTCGCCTCGCGGGTCATGCCCGGTGCGGGCGGAGGCCCGCCGGTGCCCATCGTCGTGGCCGCGGTCTTGCGGCTGCGGCGGCTGCGCCTCTCCAGCCACGTCGCGACCCGGCTCAGCGACATGTTCATCGCGATGTAGATGATCGCGACCACCATCCCGGCCTGCAGCACGTTGTTGCTGTAGTTGGCGGGGACCTGTTTGAAGCCGGCCTGCAGGAACTCGGCGTAGGCGATGATGAACCCGAGCGCGGTGTCCTTGAGCAGCACGACGAGCTGGCTCACGATCGCGGGCATCATCGCGGTGACGGCCTGGGGCAGCAGGACGAGCCGCATGACGCCGTTCTTGCGCAGGCCGATGGAGTACGCCGCCTCCGCCTGCCCCTTCGGCACCGAGTTGACGCCCGCGCGCACGATCTCGGCGAGGACCGAGCCGTTGTACATCACCAGGCCGAACACGACCGCGGCGAAGGCGGGCACGGTGATCACGCCGGCGTTGATCTCCACCCCGAAGATGAAGAAGAAGTAGTCCACGGCCAGCCGCTGGAGCTGGCCGAACTGCGACTCGGCGATCTCCGGGCTGATCTTGTTGGGGACGAAGAACGCCAGGAAGATCAGGATCAGCAGCGGGATGCCGCGGAAGAACTCGACCACGACGCCGGCGGGGATCCGGATCCACCAGTGGTCCGACAGCCGGGCGAGTCCGAACACGGCGCCGAACAGCAGGGCCAGCACGCTCGCGACCACGGCCGCCTTCAGCGTGTTCAGCAGGCCGGGCAGGAGCAGGTGACGCCAGACCGTCCACTCGGTGAACGGGGTCCACAAATGCTTTTCGAACTGGCCCTTGACGTTGAGCCGCCAGATGAGGGCCGCGACGACCGCGACGAGCAGCGCCGTCACGGCGACGGACAGCACGCGGTTGCGCGCCTGGGCCCGCGGGCCCGGGATGTCGAACAGGACGCTCGCTTCCTTGCTCACCGCGCCACCGCCATCCGCTTGGCGAGCCAGCCGAAGAAGTAGCCGGTCGGGAGGGTCAGGGCCAGGAAGGCGATGGCCACACCGAGGAACAGCGGAATCACCCCGTCCGCGAACGACGGCTTGTCAACGATCGACTTGGTCACGGCCGCCACCTCGCCGTAGGAGGCCGCGGAGGCCACCGTCGTGTTCTTGATCATTGCGATGAGGACGCTGCCCATCGGCGCGATGATCGAGCGGAACGCCTGCGGCAGGATGATCATCCGCAGCGACTGGGCGGAGGTGAGCCCGATCGAGCGGGCGGCCTCGGCCTGGCCGAGGGGGATGGTGTTGATCCCCGAGCGCAGCGTCTCGCAGACGAACGCCCCGGTGTAGGCGGACAGCCCGACGACCGCCCACCAGTAGTAGGTCGTCGACGTGTTGTCGGAGAACTTCAGGGCGAGGACGTCGTTGAGGCCGAGGCTGCACGTGAGCAGCACCAGCGTCAGCGGGGTGTTGCGCACGATGTTGACGTAGCCCGTCCCGAAGGCGCGCATGATGGGCACCGGGGCGACGCGGAAGCACACCAGGATCGTGCCGATGATCAGGGAGAGAACCGCGGAGGCGGCCGCCAGCCGCAGGGTCGCCCAGAATCCCCGGAGGAGTTCCCCGGAGTTGTCGAAGACCGGGCTGAAGTCAAACATTGCTCAACTGTTCCATGGCGTTCCAAGGGGTCGGGCCACGCCGGCGCGTCTCCCCGGAAGGGGCGTGTTCCGGGGAGACGCACCGGCACGACGGGTCGTCCTCGGGCCGGTCATCCGGGACCGGCCGGCGGTCGGGCGTTCCCATGATCGGGAGCGGTGCCCGCGATCAGGAGCAGCCCTCCATCTCGGGGACGGTCTTCACGAGCTTCAGGCCCGTGCCGGAGAAGTGCTTGTCGAGCAGCTGCCCGGCGGTGCCGTCGGAGTACATCTTGTTGATGGCCTGGTTGACGGCCTCACAGGTCTCGATGTCGCCCTTCTTGATGCCGACGCCGTACTTCTCGTCGGTGAAGGGGTCGTTGATGACCTTGAAGGAGCCCTTCTGCTGGTTGGCGAAGCCGGCGAGGATCAGGTCGTCGGTGCTGACCGCGTCGAGCGCCCCGGCCTTGAGCTTGCTCACGCACTCGGAGTAGCTCTGGGCGTCCACGAGCTTGACGCCCTTGATGTTGAGCTTGCCGTCCGGCGGAGGCTCGGTGATCCGGCGGAACGAGTTGGACCCGGCCGCCTTGCACAGCCGCTTGCCCTTGAGGTCGGCGGCCTTCTTGATGTCGTTGTTGTCGGCCGTGACCATCGTGTCCTGGTGGGCCACGTAGTACGGGCCGCCGAACGTCACCTGCTGCTTGCGCGCCTCGGTGATGGAGTAGGTGGCGATGACGAGGTCGACCTGGCCGCCGCCGATGAACGACTCGCGGTTCGCGGACGTCGTCTCCTTGAACGTGATGCCGTCCTCGGGGACGCCGAGCTCCTTGGCGATGTACTTGGCGACGTCGACGTCGAAGCCCTCGAAGGAGCCGTCCGGCTTCTTCAGGCCCAGCGCCGGCTGGTCGAACTTGATGCCGATGGTCAGCTTCTTGTCTTCCTTGGCCTTCTGCAGGACCGTCTTGGCCTCGGTCCTCTCGGTGTCGCTGCCGCACGCGGTGAGCGCCAGTGACAAAGCCAGCCCCGCCCCGATGAGGGCGCCGAAACGACGTGCTCGCATTTTCGTCCTACCTCTGCTCTCTGCGGGAGCCCCGTGGCTCAGTGGGCCATTGTCGTCCTCTGCGGACCCAGCGGTCATGTTGCGGATGTGCCGGAGGAATGCCGTCAGTGCGTGAGGATCTTCGAGAGGAAGTCCTTCGCGCGCTCGGTGCGCGCGTTGGTGAAGAACTCGTCGGGCGTGTTCTCCTCCACGATCTGGCCGTCCGCCATGAACACGACCTTCTGCGCCGCCCTGCGCGCGAAGCCCATCTCGTGGGTCACGACGATCATCGTCATGCCCTCGCGGGCCAGGCCGGTCATGACGTCGAGGACCTCGTTGACCATCTCGGGGTCGAGCGCCGAGGTCGGCTCGTCGAAGAGCATCACCTTGGGCCGCATGGCGAGGGAGCGCGCGATCGCCGCCCGCTGCTGCTGGCCGCCGGACAGCTGGGCGGGGTACTTCTGCGCCTGGTTGGCGATTCCGACCCGGTCCAGCAGCTCCATCGCGTACTTCTCGGCCTCTTGCCGGTTCTGCTTGCGGACTTTGATCGGCCCGAGCGTGACGTTCTCCAGGATCGTCTTGTGCGCGAAAAGGTTGAACGACTGGAACACCATTCCCACGTCGGCGCGGAGCTTCGCCAGCTCTTTGCCTTCCTTGGGAAGTTCCTTGCCGTCCACGAGAATCTTCCCGCTGTCGATCGGCTCGAGCCTGTTGATCGACCGGCACAGGGTCGACTTCCCGCCGCCGGACGGGCCGATCACGACGACGACCTCGCCGGAGTTCACGGTCAGGTTGATGTCCTTGAGGACGTGCAGCTCCCCGAAGTACTTGTTGACGTTTTCGACCACGACGAGGGGCCGGCCACCCGCGGTGGTCCGCTCCGGGGTGGAGTCCTCCGTCCCGCCCTTGGGGTCGGGTCCGCCTGCGCTGTCCGTCATGCGCCCGGACTTTACGTCATGGGCAACGCCGTGAAAGTTGCCGCGCGGTACCGATACGATCACGAATCCCCATGTCGGGCGGGGGACGCCGTGGCACAGAGTGATCATCAGACGCCGGCCGGCACGTGTTAACCCGTTCGGTGATATCGCGTCGGGCCCGTACCCTTGGTAAGCGTCATGAGTGCGCCTACGAAGACGGCTCCCCGGACGTACGAGATCCGTACTTACGGGTGCCAGATGAACGTCCACGACTCCGAACGCCTGGCCGGTCTGCTGGAGGCGGCGGGGTACGTGCGCGCGGACGGCGGCGAGCCCGACGTGGTGGTGTTCAACACCTGCGCGGTCCGGGAGAACGCCGACAACCGGCTCTACGGCAACCTGGGCCATCTGCGGCCGGTCAAGGACTCCCGTCCCGGCATGCAGATCGCCGTGGGCGGGTGCCTCGCGCAGAAGGACCGCGACGCCATCGTCCAGCGCGCCCCCTGGGTGGACGTCGTGTTCGGCACCCACAACATCGGGTCGCTTCCCGCGCTGCTGGAGCGGGCGCGCGTTCAGCAGGAGGCGCAGGTCGAGATCGAAGAGTCGCTGGTGACGTTCCCCTCGACGCTGCCGACGCGCCGCGAGTCGCCCTACGCCGCGTGGGTGT
>DATCLF010000182.1:0-3002 GCA_036564055.1 Spirillospora sp. | reverse complement strand
ATGCTGTGACCTCGGCGCTCACCGTCGGGGGATGAAAAGCGTTCATTGGTGAATATTCGATCGGTCATGACACTTCCTCCGAATACTCACGATTCGCCTCGCAATCGTGCAGTCACACAAAATCGCGGCCAGGTTCACGTTAAAGGACCGCAGATCACGGATGGAGCGACCCAAGAAATCCCTATCGGTGCAGAGATTTCACACAATTGATGTCAGCGTCGTCCGCATCCCGCGGAATTCAGGCAGTGAGCGCGCACGCCGCACATCTTTTCGGGGCCCGGACTCGCCCGCTCCCCCATCACTGCCGCGCTCGGCGGCGCACGTTCCGGCGGCGCCACGGAAGAAGATCCGCACGGCTGCACCGTCGAGCGCCCCAGTGCGCGCATGGATCTTCAGCAAGGAGAGGACCCGTGAGCTGGGGCCGGGTTGCCCCAAGCCCCTTCGCCACCCTGCGTGCAGATGATATGACTCTAGGTAGTCATACGGATGGAAGGTCCGGACACACCTGGAGGAAGAAATGCGCAAAGGGGTAAAGATCGGCATCGGCTTTGCGGCCGCCTCCCTTGCCGCGGGAGCGCTGAGCGGCGGTGCGGTCGCCGCCGCCTCGCAGCCGCCGCCCATCCCGGGAGTACAGCAGCTGGGTGACGCCGACCCCCGGCCCTGGGAAGAGGAGGGCCACGGGCCCGGCGCGATCTACGTGGGCCCGAAGGGCGCCGCCAAGGCGATGGGGCGGCTGCATCAGCGCGACCACCAGCGCGCCCGCTGGTGCAACGGGAAGGTTCTGCCTCTGAACGGCCTCAACGTCCGGTCCGGACCGGGAACCGGCTACCGGATCATCGGCGCTCTGCCCCGCGGCAGGCACGTCACCACGGACTGGGACAGCATCGAGCGCCGGGACGGCTACCTGTGGGTAAAGCTCTCCGGCGACAGGGGCTGGATCGCCGACTACAAGATCGGCAACGGTAACGGCAAGTGGTACGTCGGCTACAGCAACTGCTGAGCCACGTTCTACCGGCCCGCACGGCCTCGCGGCCCCGCCTCATCGGTGATGAGGCGGGGCCGTTGCACGGTGCTACCGGCCGAGGCCGGAGAACGAGGCTCCCGAGATGACGTACGCGCTCGGGCCCGTGGGGATGTTGCCGCTCGCGCGGATGGCGAGCACGGCGATGAGAACCGCGACGGTGAGACCGACGAGGCCGACGAGGCCGGCGGCCACGTACTGGGAGCGCCGGGGGTCGTACGGAGAGCGGGGACGCTTCATGCCCGTCAGGCTAGGGCCGGCCCGGGACGCGGTCATCGCTCCTTAATCCCGTTTTAAGGCTCGGCTAGGGACTGCTAAGTGCGGGAGTGACGGCGCCGGACGAGACGGCGGGAACGTCGCGCCGGCGGCAGCCACTTGGTGCGGAACCACATCTGCACCTGGGCGCCGCCGAGAACGCTGCGGTGGATGCGGAGGTAGCCGCCTGTGGACTCGGCGGCGCGACGGGCGATGTCCAGACCGAGGCCGGTGGAACCGCCGCCGCTGCTGCCCCGCTTCAGCGCCGCGTCCGGGTCGGCGATGCCGGGACCCGCGTCGGCGACGAGGATGCCGGTGACGCCCTGACCCTGGTGGAGCGTGACGGCGAAGTCGGTGCCCTCGGCGGTGTGGCGGAAGATGTTGCCGAGCAGCGCGTCGACCGCGGCGGCCAGCTCGGTCGCCGGCAGCGGCAGCGGGGCGGGGGACTCGGCGCCGATCAGTTCGCAGTTGCGGCCCTCGTCCTCGGCGAGGACGGACCAGAACGCCACACGGTCGCGCAGCACCTTGGCGGCGTCGCAGCTTCCCCGGCCCGTCGGGCGCCGGACGGTGCGGATGATCTGGTCGACCTCGTGCTCGATGCGGTCCACGGCCTCACGGGTCTGCTCCGCGACGGGCCCGTCGCCGAGGGCCTCGGCGTTGAGGCGCAGGGCCGCGAGCGGCGTGCGCAGCCGGTGCGAGAGGTCGGCGGCCATCTCCCGTTCGGCGGCCAGGAGCTGGACGACGTGGTCGGCCATCGCGTTGAACGCGAGCCCCGCCTCGACCAGCTCGGGCGGCCCGTCCGGCTCGATGCGCACCGACAGCTGCCCCTGGCCGAACTCGCCGGCGGCCTCGGCGAGCCGGCGGGTGGAGCGGATCATGCGGGCGCCGAGCCGGTCGGCGACGGCGACGGACCCGGCGACGAGCGCGGCCGCGACGGTCGTCATGACGAGCCACGCCTGCCACACGCCGCGTGAGAGGTCATCGTCGGGCAGGAAGACCTCGACGACGGCGGTGCGGCCCGCGTCCAGCGACACCGGCTGCAGGAGCGCGTACCCGCCCTCGACGCGGGCCGTGTAGGCGCGGCCGCGGCGGGCGGCCTCGGCGAGCTGCTCGGGACCGGCGCTGGACCTGCCGTTGCCGTCCTTGGGGATGAGCCCCCCGTCGGGCATGTGGACGGTCATCCGCCCCGCCGCGCCGGCGGCCGTGCTGGCGACGGCGCGTTCCAGCGCGGCGGGGTCCTCGGTGACGACCAGGACGGGCCCGAGCGCACTCGCCTGCCGCTCGGCGCTCGTGAGCGCGCGGTCCCGGGCGATCTCCCGGACGGTGAGCGCGAGCGGGATCAGGAACGCCAGCGCCACCATCGAGGTGACCGCGAGGGACACCAGAACGAGCGTCTTCCTCATGACCGCGAGTCTGGAGGTGCCAGGCGCACCCCGACCCCGCGCACCGTGTGCAGGTAGCGGGGGGCGGCGGCGGTCTCACCGAGCTTGCGCCGCAGCCAGGACAGGTGCACGTCGATGGTCTGGTCGTCCCCGTAGGCCTGCCGCCACACCTCGGCGAGCAGCTCGCGCCGCGCCACGACGCGTCCCGGGCGGGCGGCCAGGTAGGCCAGCAGGTCGAACTCGCGGCGGGTCAGCTCGAGGCGCTCGCCGTCCAGCGTCGCCTCCCGCCGGTCGAGATCGATGTGCAGGCCGCCGACGCGGATCTCCGCGGTGGGCCCGGACCG
>DATCLF010000181.1:0-2705 GCA_036564055.1 Spirillospora sp. | reverse complement strand
CCCCAACACCCAGGCGTTCTATCCCAACGACCGGATCGCGTACCCGATCTACGAGGTGATCGCCGAGTACGGGTCGATCGCGCTGTTCCACACCGGGCAGACGGGCGTCGGGGCGCGGACCCCGGGCGGCGGCGGCATCCGGCTGAAGTACTCCAACCCGATGTACATCGACGACGTGGCCGTCGACTTCCCCGGCATGAAGATCATCCTGGCGCATCCGTCGTTCCCCTGGCAGGACGAGGCGCTCGCCGTCGCCACGCACAAGCCCGACGTGTACATCGACCTGTCGGGCTGGTCGCCCAAGTACTTCCCGCCGCTGCTCGTCCAGTACGCCAACACGCTGCTGCGCGACCGGGTCCTGTTCGGCTCCGACTTCCCGGTCATCACCCCCGAGCGGTGGCTGCGCGACTTCGACAAGCTGGACATCAAGCCGGAGGTGCGTCCGCTGATCCTCAAGGAGAACGCGGCCCGCCTGTTCGGCGAGGAGACCTCCGCCCCCAGGCCCCCGGAGGGAGGCGGCCGGTGAACGAGAACTTCGCGACGGTCCTGGAGACCGTCGCCGCGGCGGCGGGCGACGGCGCCGCCGTCGTCCAGGGGCCGCTGACGAGGTCGTTCACCGAGCTGGAACTGCGGTCGGCGCGGCTGGCGGGACACCTGGCCGGCCGCGGCGTCGGCCGCGGCGCCCGCGTGGGCGTCGGGCTCTACAACGGCCCCGAGTACATCGAGACGGTCTTCGCGGCGCTGAAGGCCGGGGCCATCCCGATCAACGTCAACTACCGGTACCGCGAGGCGGAGCTCGTCGAGCTGCTGACGGACGCGGGCGCCGAGGCGCTCGTCTTCGACGCCGCGCTCGACGACCGGGTCGCCGCCGTCGCCCCGCGGCTCCCCGAGCTGCGGACCCTGCTGAGGGTCACCCCTCCGGCGGTGCGACCGGAGGGCGACGGCCCGCCGGCCGCCGAACCGTACGAGGCGGTGATCGAGGCCGCCGACCCGCTCGCCGAGACCGTCCGCGAACCGGGCCACTGGATCCTGTACACCGGCGGGACGACCGGCAGGCCCAAGGGCGTCCGCGCCACCCACACGTGGCTCTACAACGTCGCGCTGTCCAACGGGTACCGCCTGCTGGACGTGCCCGGCCCCGAGTCGCTGGAGGAGCTGGAGAACCGGACCCGCGAGCTGAAAGAGAAGGGACGCTCCCTGGTCACGGTGCCCGCTCCGCCGCTCACGCACGGGACCGGCATGTACAGCACCCTGGGGACCCTGGTCACCGGCGGCACCGCCGTGTTCCTGGAGTCGCGGTCGTTCGACGCCGCCGAGCTCGCCCGCGTCGCCGCCGACAACCGGGCGAAGGTCGTCACGATCGTCGGCGACGTGTTCGCACGGCCCCTCGCCGACGTCCTGGACGAGGCCGCCGACCGCGGCGAACCCTACGACCTGTCCGCCCTGGAGTGGATCACCAGCGTGGGGGTGCTCTGGAGCGCCGACGTCAAGGAGCGCCTGCTGCGTCACGGCGACTTCGTCTGCCGGGACGCCATCGCCGCGTCCGAGGGAGGGCCGTTCGCGATCTCGCTGACCGACCGGCGCGGCCGGGCGGTGACCTCCCGCTTCGAACTGTTCCCGGGGGCGCGGGTGGTCACCGCGGACGGACGCGACGTCGAGCCCGGGTCCGGCGAGGTCGGCATGCTCGCGGCGCCGGCGGACGAGGAGATCGCCTACCTGGGCGACGAGGCCAAGACCGAGCGGACGTTCCGGTACATCGACGGACGCCGCTACGTCGTCCCCGGCGACCTCGCCACCCTGGAGGCCGACGGGAGCGTGGTGTTCCGGGGCCGTGACTCCCGCGTCATCAACACCGGCGGGGAGAAGGTGTTCGCCGAGGAGGTCGAACAGGTCCTCCAAGAGCACGACAAGGTCGACGACGCGTACGTGATCGGCGTCCCCGACGAGCTGTGGGGCAACCGCATCGCCGCCGTGGTCGCGACGTCCTCGCCGGAGCCGCCCACCGCCGAGGAACTCGGCGAGTTCGTCGGATCCCGGCTCGCCCGCTACAAGATTCCGCGCTCGGTCGTCGTCGTCCCCGAGCTGAGGCGCAGCCCCGCCGGCAAGGCCGACCTGCGCTGGGCCCGGGAGATGATCGAGGCGAACACGGCAGAAGGAGGATCATGACCGCTCCCGCGACCACCCCCGTGACGGTGACCGGGGTCGACGGCGCCAAGTCCCTGGAGGGACGCGACCTCGGCCCCACCCCCTACATCGAGGTCACCCAGGAGATGGTGGACAAGTTCGCCGACGTCACCGGCGACCACCAGTGGATCCACGTGGACCGTGAGCGCGCCGAGAAGGGCCCGTTCGGCGGGACCATCGCGCACGGGTTCCTGACGCTGTCGCTCACACCGGTGTTCATGCCGCAGCTCGTCCGCTACGAGGGCTTCTCGATGGGCGTCAACTACGGCTGCAACAAGGTGCGGTTCCCCGCACCGGTGCCGGTCGGGTCGAAGCTGCGCGCCCGTGCCCGGGTGGAGTCCGTCACCGACGTCCCCGGCGGCGTGCAGAGCGTCGTGACCCTGACCTTCGAGGTGGAGGGACAGGAGAAGCCGTCGTGCGTGGCCACCGTCCTGCTCCGCCACTACGTGTGACCCATGACCCGCGACACGTGACCGGCGACGTGGTGACCGGCGACGTGTGACCACCGTCGCCGCGGGGGG
>DATCLF010000180.1:0-2990 GCA_036564055.1 Spirillospora sp. | reverse complement strand
GTGCACGCATGACCGTGAACAGCCCCGGAACGGGGACGCAGACCCCGGCCGCGCCCGCCGACACCCGGCAGGTGATCCGCCCCTACGGCGACACCACGGGCGACGGCATGGTCCAGATGTCGTTCACGCTTCCCGTCCCCGCCGGCAAACGCGCCGAGGCCGCCGCGCTGCAGCTCGCCGACAAGATGGGCCTGGACCCCGCCAGCGTCGTCCACTCCAAGGCGATGGGCCCCGACTTCACCTTCTTCATCGTCTACGGCAAGGTCCGGCACCTGATCGACTACGCCTCCATCCCCGTCCCCGAGGAGCGCGAGTACCCGCTGCTGACCCCGCAGGAGGTGAACCTGGCGATCCGCCGCGCGCTGAACCGGCCGCTGGTGGTCGTCGGCGCCTGCATCGGCACCGACGCCCACACCGTGGGCATCGACGCGATCCTCAACGTCAAGGGATACGCGGGGGAGAAGGGCCTGGAGTACTACCGCGAGATCCGCGTGATCAACATGGGCGCCCAGGTCACCGTGCCCGAGCTCGTCGCCAGGGCCAAGGCCGAGAACGCCGACGCGGTCCTGGTCTCCCAGGTCGTCACGCAGCGCAACGCGCACGTGCACAACACCAAGCAGATGGCCGCCGCGTTCCACGCCGAGTACCCGACCGCCGTCGCCGGGGGCATGGGACGGCCCCTCCTGGTCGTCGGCGGCCCGCGCTTCGACACCGTCGACGCGGCCGACCTCGGCGTCGACCGCATCTTCGGCAAGGGCACCACCCCGTCCGAGGTCGCCAGCTACCTCGTCCACGCCCTGCTCCCGGGCGAGGGCAACAAGGACGCACGCGACGGCGAGAGGGACGACTCATGAGCGGGCCGCGCGAGGGGATGACCGTCACCCACCGCCGCTACATCCCCTACTCCCACGCCCACTACGCGGGCAACCTGGTCGACGGCGCCTACGTCCTCGGCCTGTTCGGGGACGTGGCGACGGAGCTGTGCATCCGCACCGACGGCGACGAGGGGCTGTTCGCGTCCTACTCCGACGTGCAGTTCCGCGCCCCGGTCCGGGCCGGGGACGTCCTGGAGACCACCGCCGTCCTCACCCGGGCCGGGAACCGCAGCCGCGTCATGGACTTCGAGGCCCGGGTGGTGTGCCGGGGCCGTCCCGACAAGGGCGAGTCGGCCGCCGAGGTCCTGCCCGAACCGATCGTGGCGGTCACCGCGACCGGGACCGTGGTCGTCGCCGCGCCCGGCGGAGGCTGACCCCCGCGCGGGACAGCGCCGCCACCCGGCGCACACCTGATCGCCGATCATGCCCCGGCACCACGCCGCCGCTCCTGATCATGGTGCTGACCTGGGACGACATGGAGTCTCCGCAGAACATCGCGCGGTTGACAAGGTGGCGGAAGCCGGTAGTTTTGCTGCAGTCCAGCACGGGACTCACCGATCGGCCGCCCGAGGCGGCGCCGGGCATCGCGCCACGACGGGGACGGGGGTTGACGCGTACGCGTGGTCGACGCCGTGCCCGCCCGAGCCAGCGTGGTGATCTGGAACCGTGCCCGGGTGGAGCCGCCCGATCGGGCGGGGGGTTGGACCCGGGAAGGGCCCGGACATCCAGTAGAAAACGGAGCCTCGTTCCCACCGCCTGTGGGACGACTCCGGCCCGAGGGGTGTCGCGGGCCCTCTTCCGTGTCCGCGGACCCGCCCGGACCTCTCTGCTCGCCGCCGCGGCCACGGCCCGGTAGCGTTCCCCGCAGGAATCAAGGGAGCGAGGTCGGACGTGGCCCAGGAGACCCTCCCGGACCGGACGCCGGCCGGGCGCATCGGCGCGGACGGCCGGGCGGCGACCCCGGCGAGACCGGACCGGGCGGGGCGCGTGCGCGCCCGGCTGCGCGCCGGCGGCCGCGCCGGATGGCCCCGCACCCTGCTGGCCGTGGCCGCCGGGCCCACGATGTGGCTGGCGTTCCCGCCGTTCGACCTGACGCCGCTGGCGCCGATCGGCGTCGCGCTGCTCACCCTCGCCCTGCGCGGCCTGGCCGCCCGCACCGGCGCCTGGCTCGGGTTCGTCTGCGGCGCCGCGTTCTTCATTCCCGTTCTCGAGGGGATCGGCAACATCGGCCCGGACGCGTGGATCGTCCTCTCCCTGATCGAGGCCCTGTATTTCCTGCCGCTCGGCGCCGCGGTCGCGCTGGTCTCCCGACTGCCCGCCTGGCCGGTGTGGACGGCGGCGCTGTGGGTCGGCCAGGAGCTGCTCCGCGGCCGGGTGCCGTTCGGCGGTTTCCCGTGGGCGCGGCTCGCGTTCAGCCAGACCGCCACACCGTTCACGCCCTACGCCTCCTGGGGCGGCGCGCCGCTCGTCTCGTTCCTCACCGCCCTGGCCGGCGGGCTGCTGGCCTACGCCGTCGTGACCGTCCACCGCGCCCGCACCGCCGCGACCGCCGTCGGCGGCTCCGACGGCTCCGGGAAAGAGGCAGGACGGCGCGCCCTCGCCGCCTGGCGCCCGCTGCTGCCCGCCGCCGTGGCCCTGGCCGGGATCGCGGCCGTCGTCGGGGGAGGGCTCCTGATTCCCACCCCGACGTCCGGCAAGCCCGTCACCGTCGCCGTCATCCAGGGCGACGTGCCGCGCATCGGCCTGGACTGGCAGGGCCAGCGCAAGGCCGTCCTCGACAACCACGTGCGGGTCACGCACGAGCTGGCCGCGCGGGTCCGCGCCGGCGAGCTCGCCAGGCCCGAGCTGGTGGTGTGGCCCGAGAACGCCAGCGACCTGGACCCCTACGCCGACCCCGAGGCCTACAACGCCATCGACGGCGCGGTGAGGGACGTCGGCGTCCCCGTCCTCGTCGGCGCCCTCACCGACACCCCCGACGGGAAGAAGGTCGAAAACCGCGGCATCGTCTGGGACCCCCGCTCCGGACCCGGCGACTACTACGTCAAACGGCACCCCGTCCCGTTCGGGGAGTACCTGCCGTTCCGCGACGTGCTCACCAAGCTGATCAAACGGTTC
>DATCLF010000179.1:0-6936 GCA_036564055.1 Spirillospora sp. | reverse complement strand
CCAGGGCGCCCGCCGCGACCAGCGCGGCCGCCGCGTTCAGGCCGGTGTGGGCGCGGCCGACCGCCGCCAGCCGGGCCGGGCCGAAGCAGGCGCACCGCCGGCCGCGCAGCGTGAACGCCGCCGCGGTCAGGGCGAGGTAGGCGAGCAGCGCGACGAGCGCCGCCGGCCTGCCGGGAAGGACGACGACCGACAGCGCCGCCGCCGTCTCCGCGGCACCGGTCAGGCGCGGTCCGCGCGGCGCGCGCAGGGGCCCGCTGCGCACCGGCCAGTCGAGGCCGTCCGGCGACGCGAGCAGCTTGGCCGCGCCCGCGACGAGCAGCGGGCCCGCGAGCGCGGCGGTCAGGGCGTCGGCGAGCATGTCAGGACCTCCGATCGGCCAGCAGCCAGCCGGACTCGATCAGCTGCTCGGCCATCCGCCGCAGCAGCGGGGGCGGCGGGGGCTCGGCGCCGGCTTCGGCCGCGGTGTCCGCGGTGCCGAGGAGGTGGTCGAGGAGCACGGCCTCCGGTTCGCCGCACTCGGTCAGCGCCAGCGTCGCGGCGTTGACGAGGACGGCGCCGCCGTGCGGGAGGCGGGTGACGGTCACGCCGGGAGCGAACTTCATGATCTACCTCGCAGCCAGTGCTCCAGCCACACCAGGCGCAGCAGCGGGAGGGCGTTGTCGGCCAGGTCGCGCCCGTCGGCCAGCGTCCGGATCACCGGTCGCGGGTCGACGAGCCCGAGGTCGGCCAGCGCGCACTCCCGCTCCAGCCGGGCGATGATCTTCGCGCGCTCGCGGTGGAGGTGCGCGGCCGCGGCCGACCTGAGCCAGTGGCCCTGCGTCGTGCGCCGCACGCCGGTGATGCCGTGCCGGCGCAGCGCGCGGTGCAGCGGCAGGTGGTTCTCGAACACGCCGCCGCGGATCCGTCCGATGGCGGACGGCCGAAGCGCGGCGACGGCGGCCAGGACCCGCGGGTCCAGGGCCGGCGCCCGCAGGCCCCCGTCGCCGCGTTCCTCGACGGCGGCCGCGGCCCGGCCGAGCACCGGGTCCAAGGCGTCCAGGTGCTCCCGCCACACCGCCATGGCGGCGCGGCGGACGGGTTCGAGGGCGTCGGCGCCCGCGGGGGTCAGGCCGGGGACGCCGAAGCCGCCGGTGGGGGACGGCGGCGCCGGGGCGCCCACGGGCTGCGCGTCCGGCGAGTGGACGACGCCCTTGCCGAGCAGCGTCCGCGCCTCGCCGAGCGACCGCAGGGTCCCGGAGATGTGGAACGGCTCGCAGCTCAGCAGCCGCCACCCTCGCACGCCGGCGTCGACCTCGGGGAGCTTCACCGACACCAGCTCCTTCATCATCGCCCCGCCGACCAGCGGGAGGTCCGCGCCGGCGCCGTCCGCGCGGGCGAGCGCGGCGGCCAGTCTTCTCGGGACCTCGCGGTCGGGCATGGGAGGGAGCGGTTCCTCGCCGGTGATGGGGTGTTCGTCCAGCAGCTCGGACGGGTCGACCGGAATCCGCCGGAGGGAGAGGCCGGGAACGTCCGGGGCCGGAGTCCGGTGCACGGCGGGACCGAGGTCGGCGTGGAGCAGAGGCGGGCGGTGCCCGGCCGACAGCGCGCAGGCCGCGATGAACGCCGACCCGAGGCCGCCGCTGTAGGCGATGGCGTAGTCCGTGCCGCCGAGCGCCTCGCCGACGGCCTCCGCCAGTCCGCGCCGGCGTCCGGGCTCCGGGAGCCGGGGCCGCCGCCTGGTCACGTTGATCCCGTCCTCTGTCACGCGCACGGCGGTGCCAACGGGCAGGCGATGCACGCCCGGGAGATGGGTGGCGTCGGGCGCGGGCGCGGCGCCCTGGATCAGGCACAGCAGCGCCCCCGGCGACGGCATCGGGTGCCCGGACGGCGGAAGGAACCCCTCGACACCGAAGTCCCACTCCAGGCGGCCGTGGTCCACCCGGTAGTACACCGGACGCGCGCCGGGGTGCTCGCGGACGATCTCGAACGACCTCGGTGAACGCTCGATCCGCACGCCGGACGCCCTGTCCGACCCCGCCGCGCCGTCTCGCGGCCCGTGCGTCTCGGGGTCGCGCCAGCGCACGCCGCTTCCGGGCACGGACTCGACCAGTCCCGTCCTGCCCGCCATCACGCCACCGACCTGTGGATCTCGATGTACTCGTCCTTGACCGGCAGGGAGGTGCTCACCACGTCGTCCCCGTGCTGCACCCACGCGAAGTAGCCCGCCGGGGGCCGGGCGGGGGCGAGCTCGCGGCCCAGGTGGAAGGACGCCGGAATGCCGAGGCGGCGCAGCCCCGCGGTGAGGAACACCGAGTCGTCGACCGGATCGAGAAAACCCGCGGTCAGTCGCAGCGCGATCCGGAGCCGCGCCACGGCGGCCCGCGTCCTGCGCACTTCCCGGCGCCGTCCCGCCCGGTTTCCCCGGCGCACTTCAGGCCATTCTTCCAGCCGGTAGGAGCCGTCGTCCGCCTTGGCCTTGGACAGAAATTCCCGTGCTTCGCGCGCGGCCGTCATCGCCTTTATGGACAGCAGCATTCAATGCCCCCAGAGAGGTATGCGGAAGGTTCGCGCGGCCGCCGGGCGGCGGAGCCCATGGCCCGCCGCCCGGGATGCCGTGCGTGTCAGCCGGCGCGCCGGCAGGTCCACCACTCGCAGATGAGTCCACCGCAGCAGTCGGTGTCGACCCAGCAGCTGGTCCCGAGCGTCTTGCACTCGGCCACCGTGGCGGGCTCGGCGTGGAGGTGCTGCTGCAGGCCGTCGCCGGCCATGCGCTCGGTGATCGACGTCGTGGCCACGCCCACTCCTTTCCTCAGGTCGCGGACGATCCTTTCGAATCCGTCCGCCGTTTCTACGGACATTCGCAACGCTAAAGAACGCGAGCCATTCACGACAAGATTCTGCGGCCGTCCCGCTCTGTCCCGTTCTGTCCAGAACGCATGGACAGAACGCGCTCCGACGGAAAAAGAAATACGCTTTTCCGTGACGACCTGGAGAAAGGATCGGGCGATGGCGTTTCCGGCGCCGGTGGACTGGGCCGCCGAACGGCTGCGCGGCATGGGGATCGCGGTCACCGGGCCCGCCGAGCCGCTGGAGACCCGCGCGTGGTCGCGCCAGTTCCGCGTCCCCACCACCGCGGGACGCGTCTACCTCAAGTGCTCCCCGCCCGTGTTCGGCCACGAGGCCGCCCTGACCCGCGCGCTGTCCGGCTGGTTCCCCGGCGCCGTCCCCGAGGTGCTGGCGATCGACGCCGGGCGGAACTGGATGCTCACCGCCGACTTCGGCCCCGACCTGCGCTCCGCGCCGCCCGAGCGCATCCGCGACGCGTGCGCCGAGATGGTCCCCGCGCTCGCCGGCATCCAGGTGAACGCGGCGCGGCACGTCGGCGCGCTGCTGGAGACCGGCTGCCCGGACCACCGGCTCGCCGTGCTCCCCGACCTGTTCGACGAGCTCGTGGCCGGCCCCGGCGATCCGGCTCTGCTGGTCGGCCGCCCCGGCGGACTGACGCCCGGGGAGCACCGGCGGCTCCGCGGCCTCGCCGGCGACGTCCGGGAGATCTGCGAGCGGCTCGCCTCGTACTCGATCCCGGAGACGGTCGTGCACGCCGACATCTGGCGCGGCAACTTCGTCGTCACCGAGGCCGGAGCGCTGATCTTCGACTGGGCGGAGAGCGTGGTCGGGCACCCCTTCTGCTCTCTGGAGGTCGTCCTCCGAGACGTGCAGGCCCTCGCCCCCGGAGACGAGGCGTTCAGGTCCCGGATCGAAGACGCCTACCTGAGCGCGTGGACGGCCCGCGAGAGCCCGGCCCGGCTTGAGGAGGCCGCGCGGCTGGCGGCCGTCCCCACCGTGGTCAGCCGGGCGGTGATGTGGCGCGACGTCCTGAACGGCCTGGACGACACAGTCCGCCCCTCCTACGAGGGCGTGGTCGCGGACGTCCTGCGGCCGCTCCTGCGGGCCGGCGCCCTCGCGCCGGCCCGCTGACCGCTCCCGTCAGTGCTCGGCCTGCTCCAGGGCGAAGAGACGGACCAGCTCGGAGACGCGGTAGCAGCCCGGCGTGCGGCTCTCCACGAGACCGGCGTCCACCAGCCGTTCCAGCACCCGGTCGGCGGTGTCCGCGGACACCTCCAGGAACACCGCGTCCTCCGGTAGCCGGGCCTGCCCGTCGGGCCGGACGGCGAGACGGCCGAGGACGCGCGCCGCGAGCCGGGCCGACTCGTCGTCGCCGCCCACCATCCGGGCGAAGCTGACGGCCAGGCTGGAGCGCACGTCGATGTCGTCCACCCGGAACTCGTCGAGCCTGCGGCGCGCGTCGGCAAGCCGGCGGGCCAGCACCCGCACCGGCCACTCGGGCCGGGCGGCCAGCCGCGCCGCGGCGATCCGCAGCCCGAGCGGGAGATGCCCGCACAGGTCCGCCAGCGCCCGCACGGCCTCCGGCTCGGCCCGGACGCGCTCCGCGCCGAGCGTGCGCTGCAGGACCTCTTCGGCCTCGGCGTGCGAGAGCGGCCCGATCCGGACGTGCCGGGAACCCTCCAGCGAGGTCAGCGGCGTCCTGGAGGTCAGGATCGCCGCGCTCGGCCCGCCGCAGGGCACCAGCGGCCGGACCTGCGCGGCGGAGGCGACGTCGTCCAGCAGGACGAGCACCCGGCGGCCGGACAGCGCCGTGCGCAGGCGCCCCGCCGCCTCCCCGGCGTCCGCGGGCTCCTGCGGCCAGGAGATCCCCAGACTGCGCAGCAGCACACCCGCGATCTGCGCGGCGGTCGGCGGCTCGGCGTCCGGGGTCGTGCCGCGCAGGTTGACGTAGAGCTGCCCGTCGGGGAAGAGCCGGGCGACCTGGTGGGCGGCGCGGACGGCCACCGCGGACTTGCCGGCCCCCGGCGGCCCGCTGACCACGGTGACCGGCGCACCGGTCACCATGCCGGCCACCTCGTCGACCTCCCGGTCACGGCCCACCAGGACGGGCGGCGCGAGCGGCAGCTGCTGCGGCGCGGAGCCCTGGGGACCGGGCGGCCGTTCCCCCGCCGCGAGACCGGCGGCGACCCGCCTGCGGGCGCGCGCCCACGGGGCGGGGTCGTGGCCGCAGGCGCGCACGAGGGCCTCCACCAGCTCCTGGCGCGGGAGCGCGTCCCGCCGAAGCGCCGAGGCGAGGGTGCTGCGCGGCAGGTGGTGCCCCAGCCTCGCGCTGCGCGCCTCCAGCTCCCGGAAGGTGAGCCCGCTCCACTCCCGCAGCTGCCGGAGCCGGGCCATGAACTCCTCCGGCGTCGCGGCGTCCTCCGGCGCGGCAGGCCCCCCGTCATCGGTGATCTCCGGTTCCCCGAAACCGTGACTGATGATCACGACCGGTTGCTCCCCCTCCTTCACCGGCCTTCACCCCGTCTTTTGCGTCCATGGAACGCGCCCCCCGAGCACAGACGCCAGGCGTTGGACGGAATCGCACGGATTCAGACGACGCCCACACGCCCGCAGCAACCCAGGAAACCCCCTGGATGACCTGCGATCTTGTGTGCTCCCTCGCCTCGTCCGAACAACGGAAGGCGCTCGGACGAGATCGGGCGCTTGTGATCACCGGGAAAACACGGTGGGGGAATGAGACGTCTTGCTGAGGCGCACGAAGCTGATCACAGAAGTGTCAATTTCCACCTGGATCTGTCGATTTTCGACCCAGCTATGAGCAGCGCTGCATCCAGCCGGAGACGCCGGCCGACCGCTGAGCTTGTTGCGGGGTTCGGTCGGATTCTCGCCGGGTGTGCGGCTTTGGTGCGGCCGGGTGGTGTCGTAGCGGTCACGGTTCGGCCGTTCCGTGTGGCCGGTGAGCTTGTTGACCTGCCGGGTCAGATCATCGGCAAGGCTGAAGAACGGGGCTTGGTGCTGGTCGATGGGTTCGCTGCCCTGTTGTGTGGGTTGCGTGGCGGGCGGGTGGTCAGCCGTGCGTCGTTCTTTCAGATGGTCGAGGCGCGTCGTCGTCGTGCGGGCGGTATTCCTGCGATGCCGATTGCTCATGAGGATCTGCTGGTGTTCCAGGTCCGGGGTCGGGTGGTGGTTTCGGCGGGCGAGGTGGCTGGGCTTGATCTTCAGGGTGGAGGTGCCGTCGTGTCCGGGCCGGTCGGCCGCCTGCCCGACCGCCGGGCCTGTCAGGTGACGGGGGTGCCGATGGGCGGCCCGGACGAACGCGTCCGAGGGGCCGGTGAGGCGCCCGAGCTGGTCTGGCGGATGGTCGCCGCGCCTTGGTCGGTTCAGACGCGGGTTGCTCGGGCTCAGGCGCTGGTGATCAAGGAGGTGCTGGAATGGTGGAGCACGCAGGCGTTCAGGGACCATCCCCGCGTGCGCGGGGCCGACACCGTGGAGATGACCCCGGCCGAACACGACCAGGGACCATCCCCGCGTGCGCGGGGCCGACACCCTCATCCTCGCCGCAGCTGCGGCCGCGTTCGGACCATCCCCGCGTGCGCGGGGCCGACGGGCGTGTCCACCGGAAGCGGGTCCAGCCCAGCGGACCATCCCCGCGTGCGCGGGGCCGACGCCTCGAACACGCGGTCGAGCGCGGCGGCGGACGGACCATCCCCGCGTGCGCGGGGCCGACACGTCCGTGCCGACGTCGAGGTAGGCGTCCAGCTGGACCATCCCCGCGTGCGCGGGGCCGACAGCGTCCCCGAGGCGCGCGGCGCCGTGGACTGGGGACCATCCCCGCGTGCGCGGGGCCGACACTTCCTGACCTGCGATGTTATCGGTGAGAGGGTCGTTTTTCATTCGGTTGGTTGACGATCATGGTCGGTAACGCGATCGGGTCGTAATGCGACTCCTGCGAAGGCGAGATCAATTTGTTGGGGCCAGAGTGAGTAGGTTGGGGCGGTGGTTGTGTAGCCATTGGGTTATCCAGGCGCCGTCGGTGTCGGTGAGGCCGAGGGACGGGACGTCGATGAGGCGGCGCAGCATCATCAGGGGTAGCAGCGTGTGCAGGACGTC
>DATCLF010000178.1:0-23823 GCA_036564055.1 Spirillospora sp. | reverse complement strand
GCGGGACGGACGGCGGCGGGGGCGGCGGTAAGGGCGTCGGGTCCGCCGGCAGGTCCGGCGGCGCGGTCGGGAACGGCGGCGCCAGGGTGGCGGGCTGCGGCGGAGGCGGGACGGCAACGTCGGGCCGCGGCCGGGCCGGGGGCAGGTCGCCGGGAGGCGGCGGCAGGTGGCAGGCGAGCCACAGCATCTCGCTCAGCTCGCGGGCGTCCGGTTCCGGGCCGACGGCTCCCAGCACCTTCCGGAGGCGGTCAATCGTCATCGAGGGGCCCCGTCAGGTACGGCATGATGCGGTCGGCGAGAGCCTGGCGGTCCTCGGTGTCGGCGTGCCGGCACAGGTAGACGGCGTTGAGGAGCTGGTCGGTCGCGAGGGTTCCGGCCGAGGAGCGTTCGAAGAAACGGCGGACGAGGTCGTCGCTCTGGTCGGCGAGGGGCCCGAGGTGCTCGCGGACGATCGCCGTGAGCTCCGCCTCGTCCGCGGGTTGACGCAGCTCGACCGTGATGCAGCGGCGCAGGAACGCCGGCGGGAACTCGCGTTCGCCGTTGCTGGTCATCACGACCATCGGGAACGCGCGGCAGCGGACGGTCCCGCCGGTGACGGTGACGCGGGACCCCGGCCCGTCGGCGGTCATGACCTCGGCGGTCGGGTCGGCGCGGCGGCTCAGCTCCGGGATCTCGTACTCGCCCTTCTCGAAGATGGTGAGCAGGTCGTTGGGCAGGTCGATGTCGCTCTTGTCGATCTCGTCGATCAGCAGGACGCGGGGGAACGCGTAGGGGAGCAGCGCGGTGCCGAGGGGACCGAGCCGGATGTAGCGGCCGATGTCGTCGTCGGCCGGGGCGTCGTCGCGTCCGGCGGCGTAGAGGCGGGTCAGCGGGTCGTACTGGTAGAGGCCGTCGCGCAGGGTCGTCCGGCTGGTGATGGGCCAGTGCAGGACGGGACCGAGACCCAGTTCGTGGGCCACCGCGTAAGCCAGGGTCGATTTCCCCGTGCCGGGCGGCCCCGTCACCAGCAGGGGACGACGCAGATACAGAGCGGCGTTGACCTGCTGTACGGCGTCGTCGGACGGCAGGTAGGTCTTGGCCTGGTGCGTGTTGCCCGAGCCTCCCTTGGGCGACGGCAGCACAGGGGAGCCGTCGAAGGCGCGCCAAGGCGGGGGAGGAGGCAGGCGGCGGATGCCGTCATGCGGGACACGGCTCCCGGTGTAGATCAGCCAGTCGCGCACCTATGCCTCCATCGCCAGCGGGGGATCGGGCAGCCGGGACGGGTCGTCCCACAGCAGCGTCAGGTCGCGTCCGCAGTGCGGCCGGTCCCTGGGTGTCAGGAGCGCCTCCTTGCGGAGGGCGAGCGCGACCCTGGGAAGCTCGAACGGGTTCTTGTCGACCACGGCGGCGGTCAACTCGTCGAGGACGCGGTGCCCCCGGCAGTCCTTGTGCGACGCGGCCTGGCAGGGGGTCCGCGGCCACAGCATGACGGGGATGCCGTTGTTCAACGCGGCCGTCAGCCAGTTCTTCACCGGGCGCGACCCGTACACCAGGACACAGTAGTCGGCGTTGGCCTCCAGCCAGTCCTGGAAGGCGGTGCCCCTGCGCGGGGCGTCGCAGGCGACCGGGTGCGGGTCGCTGCGTCCCCGCTCGGTCAGCAGCCGCCACCGGTGGTGGGCCTGGTCGCGGCGGATCGAGTCGGGCCGCAGCCGCTCCACGTCCCGCACGACGACCGGGTACTTGCGCATCTGGATCTTGTTGCGGGGGTCGAGGTGCCACTGCTCGAACGGCTTGCCGAGCCAGCTCTCCGGCACCGCGAACTCGATCATCCACTCGCGTCCGAACAGCGCGGGGGCGAGCCGGGCGACGCCCTCCTCGACGGTCGCCCTGACCTGCTTCTCGGAGACGCGCTCGGGCCCCCACGCGGGACCTTCGGCGCCGTCGATCCAGGTGTGCACGGTGACGTCGTAGGCGTTGTCGAACGTCGCCCGCTCCAGCCGGACGATGAGCGACGCGAGGTCGGGGCACCGGTCGGGGACGGCGGCCGCGGCGCCCGGCAGGTGACGCGCCGACCACGCGGTCAGGCTCTGCCGCCGGGGCTCGGGGAGGTGCCGTCCGAGCGCGGCGAGGTACCGGACGAGCCGGTCCTGCGGCCAGCCCTCCGCGACGTACCGGACCGAACTCCACACGGAGGTGAAACGGGTGAGCGTCGGGCGTCCGGCGATGCGCTCCAGGTCGGCGCCGACCGGGTCGGTGAAGCGGGCCCCGTCCAGCAGCTCCCGCAGCTCGCATCGCGCCTGCGGCGTCAGCCACCGCAGGGGGAGCAGGTCGTCCAGGGCCTCCCAGTGCCGCCGGATGGCGTCGAGCGGGAGCATCCATCCGAGGTCGCCCCGGCCGCCGTGGAGTTCGGCGTTCGTCACCATGCCGATGACCTCGCCGGTGGACGTGTCGTACACCGGCGACCCGCTGTAGCCCTCCTCCAGCGCGTCGGAGCCCTTCGTGCGAAGCTCCCACCACTCCTGCTCGCGGGACCAGCGCGGGCTGGTCGTGACCGTCGCGTGCCGCTCGCCGCCGTCGCGGCGGCGGGGAAACCCCCACACGCCGAACTCGCCGGTGTCGGCGCGTTCGGGCACCTCGTCCGGCGCGGCGAACCGCGCGGGACGCAGCGGCACCGGCCCGTGCAGTTCGAGGACGGCGACATCGCCGGTGTCGCCCTCCCGTCGCCAGTCGCCGCGGTGGACGACCTTCGCGGGCAGATCCTCCAGCAGGCCGGGGAAGCCGACGTGGACCTCGTCCAGGCCGTGGACGGTGTGCGCGCAGGTCAGCAGCCGGGTCTCGGTGACGAGGAACGCGGCACCGAGCTTGACGCCCGAGGGGAGACCGACCCAGGCGCGCCACTGCCAGTCGTCCACGGTGCGGTCACGCCCCCTCCTGCTCCCCAGGCCTCGGCTGCCCCCAGGTCATCTTCACCTTGAGGTGGCCTTCGACGGAGGTCTTGGCGATGACGGCCCCGGCCGCCGCGTTGAGCTTGACGCCGAACTCCAGCTCGACCGTGTCGGGCTTCAGGTCTCCGCCGCGCAGCGAGCCGAGCGCGGTCTGCGCCGCGTGACGGACGTTGCTGAGAGCGTCCTCGAACTTGCCGGCGGCGTCGTGGATCAGGTCACCGGTGCGGGACACCGACTGGAATCCCGGTTCCCGGTCGTCGCACTCGACGATGATCGTCCCGTTCTCGGTCTCCCAGCGCACCAGCTCGTTCACGAAACGGAATCTATCAAGATCAGGTGGTTTGTCGCGGGTCCGCGACCGATCCGGGACATGGGGTCACGCGCGGGCGGGCTGCGTCTCGGGACGCTTCTCCCGCTCCGCCGTCTCGAACGCGGGCTCGGACGGGATCCGGCGGCCCCACGCCATCGCGGCCGCGAAACACGCGAGCGGCGTGGCGGGCAGGATGTAGCGGTAATCGAAGTCCACCGTGATCGGCGGAATGGCCAGCAGCGTTACGGCCGACGCCCAGAAAAGCGCCGTTCGCGCCCGTGCACGCCGCCATGCGATTCCCGCGACGCCCAGCAGGAGCACGATTCCGAGCACCGTGCCCGGGACCCGCACCCGCTCCTGGTAGCCGCGCATGAAACCCGCGTACGGTTCGACAATGTGGAGGGGCGCCTCACCATGGGCGTATTCGTCCACCACAGAACGCCGGTCACGGCCGCCCAGCACCGGCAGATCCGGTTTGCGCGCGGTGGGCTTCGTCGGGAAGTGATACCTGGCCTCGGTGCCGATCGTCGGGTATTGGCTCCGGTTCCAGGAGAACGTCCGGACGAAGAAGTCGTACGCCACGACCTTCACATAATCGCCGGGCTGGTTCCGAATGGCCCAGAGGGCGAACCGCTGCGCGTCCTGGTTGGTCTTGTCGTCGAACGCCTCGCCGTTCGTCCATCCGAGCGGCGAATCCTCGTGCCAGATTTGGTGGGACGACGCGAGCCGTTCGCCCTTCTTGCCGTTCGGGCAGAGCCGCTCGAGGTCGGGCGGCGGGGTGAACGCGTCACAGTCGGCGAACGCGGCCGTGCGGCCCCACAGGAACACGCCGTCGGTGCCGCTCGTCGCGAACCGCCCGTGCTCCTGCTGGTACCACGTCGCATATGCGCCCACGGGCACCAGGAAGGCCACGGCGAGCGCCGCGTGCGCCTGCCACCGCGTCCGCCGTATGAGCAGGTAGAGCACGGCGATCAGGAAGAGCGGCATGCCGACCGTCCGCGTGACGGCCGCGAACCCCAGCAGAACCCCCACGACCGCCGCCCGCCGCCACCCGGTCGCACCGGGCTTCGCGAGCAGGAGCAGCGCCCCGAGCACCAGGACGGTGAACAGGGTGTCCGACAGAAGCAGGTGCTCAAGCTCGATCTGGTACGAGTCGAGCAGCAGCGGCGTCACGGCGAGCGTCGCCCACCCGCGCCGGACGTCGAAGTCCCGGACGAGCATCCGGTACCCGACGATCGCGATTCCGACGATCGCCGCGTGGTGCAGCGCCGTCACCAGCAACAGGCTGTGGAACGGCTTCAGCGCCCAGAGGAAAAGCCCGTATCCCGACGGCCGCAACGGGTGCGGGAACGGATCGTTGGCGACGGCCAGAAAGTCGTAGCTGTCGTTGAACCACAGCACGGACCGGAACCCGAGCGCCGCCACGACCCGCAGCGCGACCCCGGCGGCGAGCACCACCACAAAGGCCCAGTGGGCCCTGAGCACAGCCAGCACGGCCCCCACCTTGGAACGTTCGGTCAGGGGGGACAGCAACACCGGGAACCTCACTGTGGATCAACGGGCGACCCCCGGCGGCGATCCGTACTGCACCGTGAGGAGGCGCCGCTCCGGCCGCCTACGCAACAACCGCGGATTCTACCGGCGCTCCCGTGGCCCCCTGCTCGGAGAAGGAGACTCTTACGGGCGTCTGCGGACGCAACCGAGTCGGCCGGCGGACGGGCAGAAGAAGAGCGGGGCACGGTGTCGCCGTGCCGCCCCCGTGTCCGCGACGCCCTCCGGGCTGCGCATGAGGCTGAAGCCGGGGCGGTTCGACGCGGCCGCGCGCTCGCGGGCGAGGAGCCCGCACTCCAGGCGCGCCGGACGGGTCCACCGCGTCCGTCGGCCCGAAGACCTACAACGCCCAGGTCGAGTGCCGGGTCACCACGACCGGATCACAGGGCACGGAGACCTTCGGAGGAACCACCGCGGCCCAGGCGCCCATCGGCCCCGACGGCATCGAATGCAAGATCGTCAAAGTCACGTGGCCCCGGCTTCCGAGCGACCGTCCTCACGAAGCGCGCGAACGGGCAGTCCGAGTTGCTGCGGTGTCATTGACCTGTGTTGGTCTGGATCTCGCTCACGACGAGCGGGGTGGGCTGTGACGTGCTCGTCTGCTCGCCGAGGTCACCGCCGGGGGAGTCGCAGTCGGAGCCCTCGCAGGTCCAGGTGACGTGCCAGGTGATGGTGGCGGTGATCTGGTACTTTCCGCCCGGCTGCCTGGTGGAGGCACGCTTGTACGTGTGGTTGCAGGACTTCCCGTCCCTGCTGCCCGCGTTGTGGCAGACGAGCTTCGCGTCTCCGAGGTCCCAGGTGACCGAGACTGGGCGCGCCGTCGCCTGGACGGTCTGGTCGCCTGCGCTCACCGGACGGGTCTGCAGAACCTCGAAGCCGTCCACCCACAGGGACGTCCTGACGCGCACGTAGGTCTTCGCGTCCGGGGCGGTGTGCACCCTGGGGACGGGGAAACCCTTCGAGGCCAGGGCCTCCTGGACGAGTTCGAACGTGTTGGGCGCGGCGGGCGCGGGTGCGGGGTCGCCTGCGACGGGGACCACGTCCACCCCTTCGTCGGCCGTGAGTCCCTCGGGCGGGGGCGGTGCCACGGGACCGCTGCCGCCTCCTCCGCCCGCACCGCCTCCGCCTCCGCCGGTCGAGCCGGTCTTGGTGTCGCTCGGATTGCAGAACATCGAGTCCGGGAGTTTCTTGCAGAGGGCTGCCTCCGCGGGCACCGCGGTGAGAAGGGGTGTCATGAAGGCCGTTGCCGTGGCGGCGGCGATCGCCGTCCGGCGCCGGCGACGGGTGCGTGTACGGGCAGGCATCGTGTGTCCTTCCCTGCGGGCGGTCAGCATTTGCCGTCCCGGGCGGTGGCGGCGGCCTTCCATGTGCCGTCGTGGTACTGGAGGGTCGTCCGCTGGACGTAGGCGCCGCCCGGCCCTCCGTCGAGGCGTTCGCCGGTTCGGGTGGAGTAGCGGTACGCGACGAGGGTGCGGACGCAGTCGATGATGTAGATCTTGGTGCTGTCCTTCGAGCGGGCGTAGACGCGCGGGTTGAAGGTGTTGCTGAAGCGCCAGAGCTGGCCCTTGGCCTTGTTGGCCTCCACGTCCTCGGTGATCTGGCTGAGAAGCGGGTCGATCGCGACGGTGGACAGTTCGGAGGGGTCGTTCGTCTCGTACGCCTTCTTGTAGGCGGCCTGATAGGCGCGGTAGCGCTCCAGCGCCGTTGCGAAGAGCTGTGCGGTGGGCATGGCGGACGGCGCGGTCACGGCCGGGGTCGCGCCCGTCTCCAGGGAGCCCTGGGGGGACAGCCGGCCGCTGGAGGACGGGGCGGTCGAGCTGCATCCCGTGGCAGCGGCGAACAGCACGGCCAGTACGGCCGCGCTGCGGTTTCCCAGCCGGGGGGAACGTGCTGACCGGGCGCGCATCGCCATCCCTGAGCGGCAGCCGACAACGGGGCGAGATACGCGCGAAAGCTTACAGACGTGCATGGGGCGAGAAAAGGGATTCGTTGCGCCGCGGTTGACCTTAAGGGCGCTTGAGGGAGCAGGCTTGGAGGTGACCGAAATGAGAAAGGGTTCCCATGCGTGCGGTGTGGTTGACGGAGTTCGGCGGCCCGGAGAAGCTCGTCCTCGGCGACGCGCCGGATCCGGTGCCGGGTGAGGGACAGGCGCTGATCGAGGTCGGCGTCGTCAACGTCACGTTCGTGGAGACGCTGATGCGGGCGGGACGGTCGCCGTTCCCGATGAAGGAGCCGCCGGTCGTCCTCGGCAACGGGGTCGGCGGCGTGGTCGCGGCGGTCGGTCCCGGGGTCGACGCCGGGCTGGTCGGGCGGCGTGTCATCAGCGCGACCGGCGGCAGCGGCGCCTATGCGGAGCGCGCCGTCGTCTCGGCCGGGGACATGGTGGAGGTCCCGGCCGGGCTGGCGCTCGACGACGCCGTGGCGCTGCTGGCGGACGGCCGCACCGCGGTGATGCTGCTGCGGGCGGCGCAGGTGAAGCCCGGTGAACGGGTCCTGGTGGAGGCGGCGGGCGGCGGGGTCGGGACGCTGCTCGTCCAGCTCGCCAAGGCCGCCGGGGCGCAGGTCGTGGCGGCGGCCGGGGGCGCCCGCAAGACGGAGGCGGCGCTCGCGCTCGGCGCGGACGAGGCCGTCGACTACCGGCGGCCCGGCTGGCCGGAGCGGGCCGGGGGCGTTGACGTCGTGTTCGACGGCGTCGGCGGCGACGTTTCACGGGAGGCGTTCGGTCTGCTGCGGAGCGGCGGGCGCATGGTCGTCTACGGCCTGGCGAGCGGCCGGTGGACGGACGTCACCGAGGAGGAGGCGGACGCGCGGGGCGTGACGCTCGTGCGGCCGTCGGCGACGCCGGAGGAGCTGCGGGGGTTCCTGGAGACGGTCCTGACCGAGGCGGCCGAGGGGAGGCTCAAGCCGGTCATCGGGCAGCGGTTCCCCCTCGAAGGCGCGGCGGACGCCCATATCGCGATCGAGCAGCGCGCGACCCTCGGCAAGACCCTCCTGGAGGTGCGTACCTAGGCGACCTTCTGCAGGAAGTCCCGTAGCACGCGTTCGTAGGCGGCGGGGTCGACGTTCCATGACTCGGTGTGGTCACCCGCGGTGGTGATGTGGGTGACCATGCCGGGTGGGGCGGTCGCGGCGAACGTGTGGGCGGGGCCGTTGGCGACCATGGCGTCATCGGCCGCGGTGAAGAGCAGGACGGGTGTCCGCAGCTCCGGTGCGTACCGGCGGTGGTCGAAGTCGTCCAGGTTGATGCCGATGCGCCATTCCAGGACGCGTTTGGCCACGTTCGTGACGATGCCCGGCAGGTTGCGGGCGGCGGCCTGCTTGTCGAGGGTGGCGTTCCAGTCCAGGACGGGCGAGTCGAGGACGACCCCGCGCACGAACGACGGGTCCTGGCGCAGGGTCCGCATCGCCATCGCCCCGCCCATGGACCATCCGTACAGGACGACGCCCGTCGCCCCGTGCGCGCGTGCGTAGCCCATGGCGGAGACGAGGTCCTCCCATTCGGTGTAGCCGAGATGGTTCTTCCGGTCGCCGGACGGGGGCGCCCCCACGTCGTTCCGGTAGGCGATCGCCAACATCGGCAGGCCCGCCTCGTGGACGGTGCGCATCACGCGGAGCGTCTCCGCCTTGTCCCCGTTCCGTCCGTGCACGGCGATGACCCATGTGCTCTTGCGGGACGTTCCGGGCACGAGCCAGGCGGGCATCGGGCCGACCCTGGACGGATAGGCGACGTCCTCGAACGGCAGTCCGAGGGCCTTGCCGGGATCGCCGTCGTAGATCCAGTGGTCGATGGCCGCGGCCGCGCCGGCGGCGTCCTCGTCCAGGGAGCCTTCCAGGACGGACGAGACCTCGCGTACAACGTGCAGGTCATCACCGCCGATGACAGGCCCCAGGATGGCGCGCCCTCCGTCCCACACCAGGGCCCATGTCCCCGGGCGTGAGGTCTCCGTGGTCCGGGGGAGGGTGACGGTGCCGTTTCCGGTGTGCACGATGGTGAGCGGAAGGTCGGTGCTGCGATCGACCTTGATGGCGAGCCCCGCGAAGTACCAGCCGACTCCGCCGACGACCGCGCACAGCAGGACGACGACCGTGAGACCCGTCGCCATCAGCGTGCGGACGCGGCGGCGCCGCGCGGTCGTCGACGGTACCGGTGCGGAACGGTCTGGCCCGCACGAGTTCGGCCTGGAACAGTCTGGTACGGACGTGGACACGGCATGAGAGTTGAGCCCCTACCGAGGGTCGCGAACGCGGGGGTCACTCCGCAATACATGGACCCGTGCGGTAAATGTCCCCGAAAGGTGGTGTCAGGGTCCGCGGATCGCGAGTAGAGTCACGCGCTCCCGATCGCGGAGACGACCTCGACCGCGAGCAGCAGGTCCAGGTGGATGAACGTCTCCATCTTCGCGCCCGGCGGGACGGCCGCGTCGGAGACGAGCCGGTCGAGGACGGAGAGCGCCGCGGGGACGTTCAGGTCGTCGGCGAGCGCGGCCTCCGCCTCCGCGACGTGCTCGCGGCTCATCGGGCGGCTCGGGGACGTGGCCCATTCGGCGACGGCGGCCCGCCACCGGTCCAGCCGCTCGGCGGCCCGCGCCACGGCCTCGGCGGTCAGCTCCAGCGGCTCCCGGTACGGGACCTGCAGCATCGCCAGCCGCACGGCCGGCGGGTCCGCCCGGCCCCACGCGCCGGTCTCGGGCGGCACGGTGAGGGTGAGCACGTCGTCCCCGTCGTGACCGGTGCCGGACACGATGACGTCGGCGTTGGGTATCGGCTCGTCGAGCACCTCGAACGGCGCGATGTTGTAGTCCTGCCAGTCGTGGCCCTCGGGGAGAGGCGAGGTGCTCACGACCCGGACGCGGCGCCCGGAGCGCTGCGCGACCCGCCGCAGCAGGTCGGCGACGACCGGGACGCGCAGCCCCGGCCCGTCCACGACCTGCACGCGCAGGCCCGGCCCGGCGGGCAGCGGCTCCGCCCGCCCGGTGCGAGGGTCGTGCAACCGGAGCATGCCCCAACCCTAGGACGCGCAGCTCCCGGCCGTGACGGGCAGGTGTCCGCGAGCTCGGGGGGGACGGCGGTCCGCCGAAGGCCGGAGCAGCGGTCAGGGCTGCGGGTCGGAGGGGCCGGGGGCGAGCGGGCCGAGCGGCTTCGGGGTGGCGCTGTCGGCCTTGCGCACCGCCGCGAACCGCAGCCGCACGTAGTCGGCGACCCAGCCCGACTCGCGGCGCAGCGCCGGGGCGGCCAGGTCGTTGACCCGGGCGAGCAGCGGTTCGACGATCTCGGGCGGGACGTCGGCGAGGGCGCGGCCGGCGTACGCGCGGACCCAGTCGGCGGCGCCGTTCGGGCCCTCGGTCATCCGGGTCGGGCGGTCGGTGTGCTCCATCAGCCGCAGCGTGAACCCGGCCTCCTCCAGCTTGGTCGCGTACTCGGCGGGCGTCGGGAAGTACCAGGGAAGCTCGGGCTCGCCGAGGCCGAACACGCGCCAGGCGGTCTGCATCGCCACGATCAGCTCGGCGCAGTTGCCGGCCCCGCCCAGCTCGCCGACGAACCGCCCGCCCGGCCGCAGCGCCGCGTACACGCGCTTGATCACGGCGTCGGGGTCGCGGTTCATCCAGTGCAGCGCGGCGTTGGAGGCCACGGCGTCGAACGACTCCCCGACGGTGAAGTCGTGGGCGTCGGCGACGATGAACTTCAGTCCCGGATGGGCGGCCGCGGCCTGGGCGACCATCTCCGGGTTACCGTCGATGCCCAGCACCTCGGCGCCACGTTCTGCGATCTCCGCGCTGAATGTGCCCGTCCCGCACCCGAGGTCGATGATCCGCTCACCCGGCTGCGGATCGAGGAGGTCGACCAGGGGCGCACCGTGCGCGGAGACGTACCCGAAAGCGGAGTCGTACGTCGTCACGGCCCAGTTCACTGTCATAATTTATCGGACAAACGTGAGGGTGAGGCGGCGTTTGCGAGGGTGAACGTCACGGCTGAGGTGCGGATCGTCGGGGCCGAGGGCCCGGACGGGCTCACGCTGCGTACGTCGGGCCTGTCCGCCGGAGGGCTCCCGGAGCTGAGGGCGGAAGGGCTTCCGCCGTATCTGGGACAGGGCTGGGCGCGCGTCCTGGCCGCGCTGGCGCAGCGCGTCGCCGCCTCGGGCGAGGTTCCCGCGAGCATCACGCTCGGTGCGGACGTGGAGATCCGTCTCACACTCGCCGACGACGGCGTGCTGATCCCCGGGCCGCCGCCCGGCCACGGTGAGGGCTGGCACCGGGATGTCGTCCTCCGCCTGTTCCCCGAAGCCCGTACCTGACCACGCCGCCCCGGCCGCGGTGCCGGGAAGAACGCGGTCCCGTCCTCGGGGGACCCCGGTGTGCTTCCGTGCGCGCGCCGTTGTGCATGATGGCGGGGGCGATCCGCGGTCAAGGATGATCTCCGCATCCCGAACCTATGCGACACGTGGCAACCAGTGTGGCCAGTGCGACCAGGGGTAAGAAAGCGCCCGAGGCACGTTCGGGGGTGCGGGGTGCGGGTCTGGAGTCTTCGGATCTGGAGTCTCGGCGTCGCGGGAGCCATGCTGTTCGGCTCCGGGTGCGGGGACGGCGGAAGGGAACGGGCGCGGGCGGTGACGCCGGCCCCGACCAGGCCGCCCGCAGCGACGGAGCCTCCTCATGAGACAGAGCCCACCGCCGCGACGAGGTCGTCCGTCGCGCCTTCCGCCGTGTCCTCCGCCGCGTCGCGGACGCCCGCCCCGAAGCCGCCGCCTCCCAGGAACATCGACTGCGGCCGGGTCGACTGCGTCTCGCTGACGTTCGACGACGGGCCCGGTCCCCACACGGAGCGGCTCCTCGACACCCTGAGGGCGACCGGGGTGCGGGCCACGTTCTTCGTCCTCGGCGAGAACGTCCGCGAGCACCCGGGGCTGGTGCGCCGGATGGTGATGGAAGGACACGAGGTCGCCAACCACACCTGGTCCCACGTCAAGCTCACGGGGCTCTCGCGCGAGGGCGTGCGTTCTCAGATCCGGCGGACGCAGGAGGCCGTCAAAGACGCCGCGGGGGTCGAGCCCACGCTGATGCGGCCGCCGTACGGGGCGACGGACGATCGGGTGGGACGTCTCGTCGGGATGCCGCAGATCCTCTGGAGCGTCGACACGCTGGACTGGTTGCACCGCGACGCCGACCGCGATGCCAAGCTCGGAATCACCAAGCCGGATCGCGGGGGGATCGTCCTCTACCACGACATCCACAAACCGACCGTCGACTCAATACCGAGGGTCATCGACGGGTTGAAGGAGCGCGGCTTCACGCTCGTCACTGTCGGGGAACTGTTCCGGGGCGAGGAGCTCAAGCCAGGCGAGGCCTACACCGAGCGCAACGCGAACGCCGAACTCCTCACAGGAAGCCCGTCGCCGGCCGGGTCACCGGCAGGGCCGTCGAAGAAGCCGCCGGACGAACGCTAGGCCCGCCGCCGCAGCCGGAGCGTCCGCGCCTGAACAATATGACCGGCAGGCCACGGCGGGGCGTCGACCAGGTGAACCGCGGTCGACATGCGCCGCCACACGGCCGCAGGCGTTCTCGCGTGTGCCGACCCGCCCCCTGGAGGTTGCAGGTGGAAAGCCCCACCACCGGGCAGAACCCGGACGAGAAGACCCGTGCCGCCGCGAAGTCCCTGTCGCTGCGGCCGTCGAGACTGCCGCTGGTGTGGCTCGTGCCCGCGGTCGTTCTTTGCGTCACCGTTGTCGTCAAGACGTTCGGCAACCTGTACGTGGGGTTCCTCGTCGGGTATCTGGACGCGGCGACGCTCTTCATGGCGGCACTGATCGCCAAGCTCCTGTTGGGGCGCACCCGTGCCGACGTCGAAGGGCTGCACAACCGTCTGTTCCTGCGGACCCGGTTCTTCCCGTGGAGGGACGTCGACAGGCTCTCGGTCGCGGGCACCCTGTTCGGGCGGATCACGATCGTGCACGTCGCGGGAGGGAAGCGGTTCCACCTGGCCGCCCCGCGCAGCGGTCTCCTCGCCCGGAACCGCGAGTTCGACGCCACGCTGGACGCGATGGCGGCATTGAGCCCAGAGCGCCTGGTGGTGAGCCGGGAGGGAGTCAGGACCAGCCGTGTCGTGTGGTGGGTCCTCCTGGTGATCGTGTTGATGGTCGGCACGATTCATGCGCGTCCCTGGCTGGAGCCCCGGTGGCCGTGGCGGGACGAGGCGACCGCGCTGCCGAGGGCGTGCGCCGTCGCCGACCGGGCGACCGCGCAGCGGCTGCTCCCCGACATCGACGACACGCGGGATCGCAAGCGTCAGTACACCATCGGTTCCGACTGCGCCTACCGGTCGCGCAGAGGCGCGAACCTGGAGGTGAAGCTCGGGCTGCTGAAGCGGGACTCGTCGACGGGGGCGACCGAGAAGGCCCGCAAGGCGCACGCGGACGAGCGGCACTTCACGATGCAGCAGGCACAGAGGCTCACCGCCGACGACACGTCGTTGACGTTCCTGGCGCAGGACGTGCGGGGCATCGGCGACGAGGCGTGGGTGAGGGTCCTGCGGGACGCGCGGGACCGGGACGTCGACGTCAAGCTGCTGGTCCGGTACGCCAACGTGCTGATCGAGGTCGACTACAACGCCAAGAGGCCCGAGAACGAGGTGGTCGCCGCGGCGGACGCGCTGGCCCGCGCCGCCGTCGAGCGCATCGACCTCAGGTGAGCCCGCCCGGGAGCTTTCGCGGGTCGCGTGCCCCCGGGGCCGTCTGGCCGGGGGCCGCATGCGGGCGGCGGCCGGGCGAACCGCGCCCGTCACACCGCCGTCTCACGACTTCAGAAGCACTCGCGTCCGATGCCCCGCTTCCGGAGGTCGCAGGTGGACCGTCCTGCCACCGTCCCGAACCCCGGCGGGGCCGCTCGCGGTTCCGCGGAGTCCCTGTCGCTGCGGCCGCCGAGACGGCTGTTGACGTGGCTCGTGTCCGCGGCCGCCCTGAGCATCGCCACCGTCGTCATTCGATACGGCACCTGGTCCATGTTGCCGTTCATCCCGCTCCTGTCCCTGGCGGCACTCTTCCTGATCGTCCTGGGCGGCGTGCTCCTGCGGGGCCGTACCTGGGTCGACGGCGCGGGGCTGCGCAACCGCTGGTTCCTGCAGACCCGGTTCATCCCATGGAGCGATGTCGACGCGTTCTTGGTTGAAAGCGCCCTGTTCGGGCGGGGCACGGTCGTGCGCCTTGCGAATGGGAAGCGGTTCCACCTGGTCGCTCCGCGCAGCGGTCTCCTCCCCCGGAACCGCGGGTTCGACGCCACGCTGGACGCGATGGCGGCGCTGAGCCTGGGGCACGTGGCGGTCGAGCGCAAGAAAGTTTGGAAGGACCGCATTTCCTTCTGGTCCTTCTTGGTCTACATGCTGATGGTCCAGATGTTGTTCATAAAGCCCTGGCAGGAGCCCCTGTGGCCGGGACGGGACGAGGCGACCTCGCTGCCGAGGGCGTGCACCGTCGCCGATCTGGCGACCGCCTTGAAGCTGCTCCCCGACATCGTCGACGCGTATGACCGGGACCGTGAGTACCCCACGGGTGATGAGTGCGTCTACCAGTCCCACACGGGCGCGAACCTCAAGGTGGGGCTGTCGCTCTGGAAGGGCACGTCAGACGGAGCGACCGAGGAGGCCCGTGCCAGGTTCACGAACGAGGTCAGCCGTTTCATCGATTGGGATCCGCCGCGGAGCCTCGCGAACTACTTCGACCGCGAATCGTGGACGCACGACGTGCAGGACGTGCGGGGCATCGGGGATCAGGCGTCACGGAGTGTCCTGGTGAACTTTCGGGACCGGACCGTCGAGGTCAGGCTGCTGGTCCGGTACGCCAACGTGTTCATCGATGTCACCTACAAGGTCGAGCGTCCCGGGAACGAGGTGGCCGCCGCGGCGGACGCGCTGGCCCGCGCCGCCGTCGAGCGCATCGACCTCAGGTGACACCGCCGGAACCGTCATCGCGTTTGTCCGGGTCCTGGTCGACGGGGACGCGCGGGCGGCGGCGGGGCGGCGGCTGCGGCGGGACGACCTTCGCCGCGACCATGGTCTCCTCGGGGACCTCGACGAGCTCGCCGGAGCGGCGGCGCACCGTGAGCGTCCCGCCGGACCACGATTCGAGGACGCCGACGACGTCGCTGTACTCTCCCGTCGGCAGGCGGCGGCGCAGCGAGATCCGCCGGCCCACGTCCGACCTGCCGATGCGGACCACCAGACGGGCGGCGAAGCGGCCTGACACGAGCGACCCCCGGTCGAATCGACGACGCCGTGGTGGCCATACTATTCACAGCGAGCTTGCGGTGAGCCGTGACGTGCGGCGGGGCCGGAAACCCGAGAGGAGTCACCGACGTGACCTACGTCATTGCGCAGCCCTGCGTGGACCTGCTCGACAAGGCCTGCATCGAGGAGTGCCCGGTCGACTGCATCTACGAGGGCAAGCGCATGCTCTACATCCACCCGGATGAGTGCGTCGACTGCGGAGCGTGCGAGCCGGTCTGCCCGGTCGAGGCCATCTACTACGAGGACGACGTTCCTGAGCAGTGGAAGGACTTCTACAAGGCCAACGTGGAGTTCTTCGACGACCTCGGGTCGCCGGGCGGCGCCTCCAAGGTGGGCAAGATCGACAAGGACCACCCGATCGTCGCCGCGCTGCCTCCGCAGAGCCACGACGACTGACGGGCGTCCGGCGCCCGGCGGCGCCCCGGGCGGGGCGCGTCCCCCGGGCCGCGTGTGTCGAATTCCGGGCCGTGGTCACCCGACGAGCGGGCGGGCCACGGCCTCGCGGGCTCTTCGGTGATCCGGGTTTCACCGGCCCGCGGAAATCAAGCTATGAGGGGTGGACGTGTTCTCGCTGCCGGACTTTCCCTGGGATCGGCTCGCGCCGTACAAGGAGCGGGCCCTTTCTCATCCGGGCGGCATCGTCGACCTGTCGGTCGGGACGCCCGTCGACCCCACGCCCGAGGCCGTCCGCGCGGCGCTGGCCGACGCCGCCGACGCCCCCGGGTATCCCCAGACCTACGGGACGCCGCGGCTGCGCGAGGCGGCCGCGGGGTGGCTGCGCCGCAGAGCGGGCGTGTCGGGCGCCGACCCCGACGCCGTCCTCCCGGTCATCGGCACCAAGGAGCTCGTCGCCTGGCTGCCGACGCTGCTCGGCGCCGGTCCGGGCGACACGGTCGTCTTCCCCGAGCTCGCCTACCCGACCTATGACGTGGGCGCGCGGCTCGCGGGCGCGAAGCCGGTCGCGTCGGACGGCCTGCTCTCCCTCGGCCCCGTCGCCCCGAAGATCGTGTGGGTGAACTCCCCGTCGAACCCGACGGGGAAGGTGCTGCCCGCCGAGCATCTGCGCAAGGTCGTCGCATGGGCGCGCGGACGCGGCGCCGTCGTCGTCAGCGACGAGTGCTACCTGGAGTTCGGCTGGGACGAGGACAGGCCGCCGGTGTCGATCCTCCACCCGGACGTGTGCGGAGGCAGCCACGAGGGGCTGCTCGCCGTCCACTCCCTGTCCAAGCGTTCCAACATGGCCGGCTACCGCGCCGGTTTCGTCACGGGCGACCTCGGGCTCGTCCGGCGGCTGCTGGAGGTCCGCAAGCACGCCGGGATGATGGTCCCCGCTCCGGTGCAGGCGGCGATGGCGGTCGCGCTGGACGACGACGCGCACGTCGACGAGCAGCGGGAACGGTACGCGCGCCGCCGCGCCGCGCTGCGCGCCGCGTTCGAGGGCCACGGTTTCCGCGTCGAGCATTCCGAGGCGTCGCTGTACCTGTGGGCGACGCGGGACGAGCCCTGCTGGGACACCGTGGCGCATCTGGCGTCCCTCGGCGTCCTCGTCGGACCCGGCGAGTTCTACGGCCCGGCCGGCGCCCGGCACGTGAGGATCGCGTTCACCGCCACCGACGAGCGGGTCGCCGCCGCCGTCGAGCGCCTCTGAACGGGTCGTGCTCCTCCCGGTCGTCCCGCGCCGCGCGGATTCCGGCGTTTCGGACCCTTCGGTCTTCCCGAGGTCTCCGGGGACTCGATCCGGGCTCGGTTTCGTGTCGATTGCCGCGCGGTCGTAGGGGAACCGGCTGATCGTTTGGTACGTCTGACGCGGTATGGGCGCGACGGGCCACACTCGGTAGTATCCCGCCGATCATGCCCGGACCGGACATGTGGAGATGGAGGTGGCCGTGAGCGGAACGGCGATAGCGATCTTGCTCCTGCTGATCCTGATCGCCCTCATCGTGCTGATCGTCGTTTTGCTGCGGCGCCGCGCGCCCCGGTCCGGCGAGCCGCCGGCCGCGCAGACCCCGCGCGACCCGTTCGCCGCCGGCGACCTGTCCGCGGGCGACCCGCGCGCGCTGAAGGCGGGCGACATGGTCGAGTACCTCGGCGTCCGGTACTTCGTGCGCGGGTCGGTGCGGCTGCGCGAGGGCGGCTACACCTGGAGCGAGCACCTGCTCGACGCCGACACGATCGAGGGCACGAAGGTCTGGATCTCCGTCGAGGAGGACCCGGATCTGGAGGTCGTCTGGTGGACCGAGTACGACGCCGAGGACCTGACTCCCAGCGCCCGGACGATCACCGTGGACGGCGTGGAGTACCGCCGCGAGGAGCACGGGACGGCCGACTACACCAGCGAGGGGACCACCGGTCTCGGCGTCCGGGGACGGGTCGAGTACGTCGACTACGAGGGCCCGCGCGGCAAGTACCTGTCGTTCGAGCGGTACGGCGGCGGCCGGTGGGAGGCGGGCCTCGGCGAGCGCGTGCCGAACGGGGCGCTGACCATCTACCCGGGAGGCGGTGCCTGACGGTGCGGGCGACCCTCGACACCCCCTACGCCGACGCACGCGCCGACGCCCTGTCGTTCGCGCTGGGCCTGCCGCGGATGGGCGCCCTCGCCGTCCTGCCGGTCGAGCGCGCCGGCCTGACCGTCGAGCTGCGGCTGCTCGGCGCGTCCCACCAGGTCATCGCCGGGTCGCTGTCGGAGACGGTGGCGTGCCTGCCCGGGAAGGCCGAGCCCCTGCCGAGACGCGCGCGCACCACCATCCCCGGCTGGGACTACGAGTTCGCCGCGACGACGGCCGCGCACAGCGACGACACGGCGTTCGCCCGTGCCGTCGAGGCCGTCTGCGAGCGGCTCGACGACCGCGGCGACGCCCTCACCGGGGACTTCCCCGGTTCACGCCACGCCGTCACCGCGCTCGCCCTGGAGGACGCACCCGACGAGACCGGGATCGGCTGGCGCACGTGGCACGCCTACCCCCAGACCCGGGAGATCGTGATGACGCGAAGCCGGCTGGTGAGACGATCGTGAACAACGGACACCGGATGATCGGCGGCGTGCTCGCCGCAGTGTTGGCGGTCCTGATGCTCGGGGGTTGCGGCACCTCCGCACGCGGATGGATCGCCGACAGGTACACGCGAATCGGAGTCGACACCTACCGGTCTCCGAAGGCCCCGCAGGCGGTCGCCTCGGAGATCAGCCGCAAGTACCGGCCGATCGACCAGGTGAACAGCCTGGCGACCTGGGGGCCGGCGGGCGGAATCTTCCTGAGGTATCCGAAGCTCGTCGTCGGCATCCTGCCGGACGGTACCGGCAGCCGCATCACCGTCGACGATCCCCGCAGGGGTTACTACCGCTACCAGTCGCACGTCAGCGGGTTCTGGACGAGCCCCGGAAGCAACGGATGGACCAGCAGCGGCGCCGCGTCGTACCGCGGCGGCGGCCCGGGGTCGGGCAAATGAGGAGCGATACATGAACGACCTGCTCAACGAGATTGGTGCGACCTTCGCCTACGGCGTCGTGGGCATCGCACTGATGGCGCTCGGGTACCTGGTGGTGGAGGTCATGACGCCGGGACATCTCGGCAGGCAGATCTGGACCGAGGGGAACCGGGGTGCCGCGCTGTTGCTCGCGGCCAAGCTGTTCAGCGTCGGCATCATCGTCACCACCGCGATCGTCACCAGCGACGACGACCTCGGCGCCGGCCTGATCGACACCGCCGTGTTCGGCGGCTGCGGCATCGTCCTCATGGTCGTCGCGTTCGTGCTCCTCGACGTGACGACGCCCGGCAAGCTCGGGGCGACGCTCGTCGACGCCGACGGCACCGGGACGAGGATCCACCCGGCCGGGTGGGTGGTCGCCGCCGCCGATCTCGGCATCGCCACGATCGTGGCGGGGTCCGTGTCCTAGACGTACGTGGCCGTCATGAGACCGTGGCTGGTCGGTGCGGTGCTCCTCGCCTCTCTCGGAACGTTGATCCTCGCGCTCGCGACGTTCAAGGGAGCGGTCTCGCCGCGTGACGACATCGCCGCCAAGTACCGGAGGGTGTCCGCCGACACCTACGTGTCGGACAAGCCGCCGCTCGTGGTGGCCTCCGAGATCATCGCCAAGAACGGGACCGACGAGAGGATCTTCACCCCCAACGGCGTCTACCTGCGCTACGAGAAGGAGATCGTCGGGATTCTGCCGGAGGACGGCGGCTCGCGCATCACCATCGACGACCCCGACCGCGGATACGCCCGGTACCACTCCTCCGTCGGCGGATCCTGGGGCGGGTCGGGCGGCAGGGCGTCGTCCTTCCGCGGAGGCGGCCCCGGAGGTGGAGGCAAGTGAGCGGGCGCGAGAAGAAGAAGTCCCGTGCCTCCTGGATCGTTTTCGCCGTGTTCGCGGCCATCGCGGTGGCGGACATCATCTACAACAGCAATCTGTTCGGCAAGGACCCGGATGAGTCGGCGCCCGTGTTCGGGCCACACCAGGTGGGGCGGCTGGTCGAGCAGCTGTCCACGGCCGCCGACGCGCAGGGCGTCTGCTACGGCTGGGTGATCAACTCCGGCCGGTGGCACAAGATCCCCACGGTCACGCCGTCCTACCGGGGGACCTTCCGTCCCCACCCGCCGCCGCGCAACGCCGTGAACGCGGCGTCACCGTCCCCGGCCGTGCCGCCGGGGCCCGGGAGGACGCCGTCCGCCTCCCCGGCGCCGAGCCCCGGCGCGACCGGGCAGCGGTTCCCCTCGGCCGGGCCCACCCGGCAGCCGACTCGGCGGCCGACTCGGCAGCAGGGGCGGCAGCCGGCCGAGCGGCCGACGCTGGACCCGCGGAAGAGGCAGGAGATCGAGCAGGATCTGCAGATGCTCGACTACGACGGCGTCGAGTACGGGTCCAACCTCGGTCCGGGCAAGGATCCCCGCCAGGCGCTCGACCAGTGCCCGGAGTGGGTGGTCCTCCAGGCCAAGTTCGGCTACTCGGAGTCCGACAAGGAGTACCTCTACAGCGATGTCACGATCAAGAGCAGCTTCGAGGGCAAGGACCTGTGGGCGTCCGACTACGAACGGAAGCTCGGGCAGTACTTCGACTACGACCTGATCGACGACTACGGGACCGACAGGCTCCGGGACGCCATCGCCGCGCTGCCGATGTGGATCGCGGATCAGGGGCTGGCCCCGCCGGTCCCCGCGGAGACGACCGCGTCGACGCCGCCCCCGGACGACAAGCTCGCCAAGCCGACGATCACCGCCCGCCGGGTCTGGTCGGTGATCGGGTACGTGCTGATCGGCGGCGCGGTCCTGTGCCTCGTCGTCGGCGGCGTGAAGACCCGTAGGAGAAGAAGCACGTGACCGGATCCGCCGTGCGGGACCAACCCGAGGACGACGTCGAGCGGGCGGCACCCGCCGAGGAGGCGCGGCAGACGCGGCTCGGCCTCCCGGCGCGTGTCGCCCGCGCCGTCGTGCTGGCGGCGGTGTTCACCTGCGCCGCCTGCGGGCTGGTGTACGAGCTGGCGCTGGTCGCCCTCGGCAGCTACCTGATCGGCAACTCGGTCACCCAGGCGTCGATCGTGCTGTCGGTCATGGTCTTCGCGATGGGCGTCGGGTCGCTGCTCGCCAAGCCGCTGCGGCACTGGCCGGTCCCGGCGTTCGCGATCGTGGAGGCCGCGCTGGCGCTGATCGGCGGGCTGTCGGTGCTCGCGCTGTACGCGGCGTTCGCGTGGCTCAGCCTCTACACCCCGGCGCTCGTCGTGGTGGCGTTCCTCGTCGGGGCGCTCATCGGGGCCGAGCTGCCGCTGCTGATGACGCTGCTGCAGCGGATCCGGCGGCAGGAGGCGGGCGCCGCGGTCGCGGACCTGTTCGCCGCCGACTACGTGGGCGCGCTGATCGGCGGGCTCGCGTTCCCGTTCCTTCTGCTGCCGCTGTTCGGGCACATCAAGGGGGCGCTGCTCGTCGGCGCCGTCAACGCGGTCGCGGGGATGGCGGTGGTGCTGTGGCTGTTCCGCCGGGAGCTGGGCCGCGTGACGCAGGCGGCGCTGCTGACGACCATGGCGGTCGTGCTGGCCGTGCTGGGCGTCACCTACGTCATGGCCGACTCCTTCGAGGTGACGGCCCGCCAGGTCCTCTACCGGGACCCGATCGTCCTGGCGGAGCGGACCCCGTACCAGGAGATCGTCATCACCCGGGACGTCTCGTTCACGGGGCGGCCCGACGTGCGGCTGTTCCTGAACGGCGACCTCCAGTTCTCCTCCGTGGACGAGTACCGCTACCACGAGTCGCTCGTCCACCCGATCATGTCCGGCCCGCACGGCAGGGTGCTCATCCTCGGGGGCGGGGACGGTCTCGCCCTGCGCGAGGTACTGCGCTACGACGACGTCCGCAGCGCGACGCTCGTCGAGCTCGACCCGGAGATGCTGCGCCTGGCCCGCACCTACGGGCCGATCGCGTCCCTCAACCGGCACGCGTTCGACGACCCGCGCGTGCGGACCGTCGAGGCCGACGCGTTCTCGTGGCTGCGCCGGGCGAACGAGCAGTTCGACGCCGTGATCGTGGACATGCCGGACCCCGACGACGTCGCGACCGCCAAGCTGTACTCGGTCGAGTTCTACGGTCTGATCAAACGCGTGCTCGCGCCGGGCGGGCGCCTGGTCGTCCAGTCGGGGTCGCCGTACTTCGCGCCGAAGTCGTTCTGGTGCATCGAGAGGTCCGTCGCCGCGGCCGGTCTCGCCACGGTCCCGTACCACGTGGACGTGCCGAGCTTCGGCGACTGGGGCTTCGTCATGGCGACGCCGGGGGACGAGCCGCCGGCGCTGGAACTCGCCAAGGACGCCCCCGACCTGCGCTTCCTGGACACGGAGCTGCTCCGAGCGGCGGCGGTCTTCCCGAAGGACCGCCGGAACCGCGATGTGAAGGTCAACACGCTCGTCCATCCACGCCTGGTCGACTACCAGAAGCGGGAGTGGGACGAGTCCTGACCGTCCGTCGGCGTACTCCCCGGTAGGCCGGACGGCGGGCCCCTGGGTACTCTTGTCGTGAATCAGCGAACACTTACCGAGGGAGACCGTCGGATGGGACGGCAGATCTACACCGCGGAGCACGAGGCCTTCCGCGACATGGTGCGCTCCTTCATCGCCAAGGAGGTCGCCCCCTACCACGAGCAGTGGGAGAAGGACGGAATCGTCTCGCGCGAGGTGTGGCTGGCCGCCGGGCGCCAGGGCCTTCTCGGCATCGACATGCCGGAGGAGTACGGGGGCGGCGGCATCGACGACTACCGCTACTACGTGATCCTCAACGAGGAGCTGGCGCGGGCCGGCGTGCACGGGCCCGGGTTCGCCGTCCACAACGACATCAACGGCGCATACCTGCGGAGGCTGTGCACCGAGGAGCAGAAGGCCCGCTGGTTCCGGGGCTACTGCACCGGCGAGATCATCACCGCGATCGCGATGACCGAGCCCGCCGCGGGCTCCGACCTCCAGGGCATCAAGACGTCCGCGGTCAAGGACGGGGACCACTACGTCCTCAACGGCTCCAAGACCTTCATCTCCAACGGCATCCTCGCCGACCTGGTGATCGTCGTCGCCAAGACCGACCCGTCCGCGGGGGCGAAGGGCGTCAGCCTCCTGGTCGTCGAACGCGGCATGGAGGGCTTCGAACGCGGCCGCAACCTCGACAAGGTCGGCATGCACGCCCAGGACACCGCCGAGCTGTTCTTCGACAACGTCCGCGTCCCGAAGGAGAACCTCCTCGGCGAGGAGGGCATGGGGTTCATCTACCTGATGCAGAACCTCGCGCGGGAGCGGCTGTCGATCGGCGCCACCGCGCTCGCGGGCGCCGAGACCGCGTTCGAGCAGACCCTGGAGTACTGCAAGACGCGCGAGGCGTTCGGGCGTCCCATCGGCAAGTTCCAGCACAACCGGTTCACGCTGGCCGAGATGAAGACGGAGCTGACGGTCGCCCGCTCCTTCACCGACGACTGCATCCTGAAGGAGAGCGAGGGGGAACTGTCCGCCGAGGAGGCGGCGATGCTCAAGTACTGGAACACCGAGCTGTGCAAGCGGGTGGTGGACCGCTGCGTCCAGCTTCACGGCGGCTACGGCTACATGACCGAGTACCCGATCGCCAAGGCGTACCGGGACGTCCGCATCCAGACGATCTTCGGCGGCACCACCGAGATCATGAAGGAGATCATCGGGCGGTCGCTCGGCGTCTGAGGGTTCGTCGCGCGGCGGCGGCCGGCCTGCTCCGCGCGCCGGGGTCGGGGCTGCTCAGAGTCTGCGGAGCCCGTCGAGGACGCGTTCGAGGAGCTGCTGGGTGACGCCGCCCTCGCGGACGCCGTGCACCACGACGAGGCCCTGGTGCGCCAGGTCGTCGATGAGGACGCGCGCGACCCCGAGCGGCACCCCCAGCGACGCCGCGATCTCGGCCACCGAGTGGGTCGACCGGCACAGCAGGCAGATCGCCCGGTGCTCGGGAAGCTGCCGGTTCGCCGTCGCCTGGCCGTGCCCGGTCGTGGACACCAGCGCCTCGATCGGCAGGTCCTTTCGGGGACGGGTGCGTCCGGACGTCATGACGTACGGGCGCAGCACCGCCGGGGGAGGGCCTGTGGGCTCCGGGGGCCGGGCGAAACGACCCGGACTCCAAGCCTCGTCGTCCGGTGGGCCCGGTGCGGCGAACGGGCCGGGTGAGGCCGGTGCCGGCGGTGGCGAGGCCGCCGGGGACGCCCGCGGGGGAGCGGGAGGAGCGGGCGGCGGGGCCGGGCCCGGTGCGGCGGCCGCCGCGGAGGCCTCGCGCGCGTCCCGGGTG
>DATCLF010000177.1:0-12095 GCA_036564055.1 Spirillospora sp. | reverse complement strand
GCGAGCTCCAGGTGGCCGGGCCGACCGTCGCGTCGCGGTACTTCGGGTCAGACCCGGGCGAGGAGAAGTTCACCGAGGACGGCTGGCTGCGCACCGGCGACGTCGCCACCCTCGACCGGTACGGGTACGTCCGCATCGTCGACCGCACCAAGGACCTCGTGAAGTCCGGCGGCGAGTGGATCTCCTCCGTCGCCCTGGAGAACGAGATCATGGCGCACCCCGACGTGCTGGAGGCCGCCGTGATCGGGGTCGAGGACGCCAAGTGGGGCGAGCGTCCCCTCGCCTGCGTCGTCCTCGCGCCCGGGAAGAAGCTCGACGTCGACGGCCTGCGCGCCCACCTGACCGGCCGGGTCGCCTCCTGGTGGATCCCCGAGCGGATCTGGATCCTCCCCGAGATCCCGAAGACGGCGACCGGAAAGTTCTCCAAGGCGGCCCTCAGGGACAAGTACGCCGCCGAGCAGCGGGCGTCCGGGCACGAGGACCACTGATCGCGCGTCCCGACCCGGCACCGACGCCGTTCCGCCGATCGCGCGCCCCCGAACGCGCGCCACGAGCCGAAGGAGAGACCATGCTCCCGACACCGCTTCCCCCACCGCCCTCCCTCCCGAGTGAGCACGCCGGGACGACCGAGGCCGGGTGGCGGTGCCGATGACGAACGTGACCTACGACTTCACCGGGCGGACCGTCGTCGTCACCGGCGCGGCCCGCGGCGTCGGCCGGGCCATCGGGGAGCACTTCCACGCCTCCGGCGCGACGGTGTACCTGGTCGACTCCGACGCCGAGGAGGTCGCGGCCGCCGGCCGGGAGACGGGCGCCGAGGGCGTCGTCGCCGACGTGTCCGACACCGCCCAGGTCACCGAGGTGGTGGAGCGGGTCGTCGCCGAGACCGGCCGCCTCGACGTGCTGGTCAACAACGCGGGGATCCTGCGCGACGGCGTGCTGTGGAAGCTCACCGACGAGGACTACGAGGCCGTCATGGCCGTCCACGCGGGCGGCACCTTCAAGTTCTCCCGCGCCGCGGTGCCGCACTTCCGGCGGCAGGGCGGCGGCCGGATCATCAACGTCACCTCCTACACCGGCCTGCGCGGCAACCCGGGCCAGTCGAACTACGCCATGGCCAAGGCCGGGATCATCGGGTTCACCAAGACCGCCGCCAAGGAGCTCGCGCGGTTCGGCGTCACGGTGAACGCGATCTCCCCCAACGCCCGAACCCGCATGATCGCCTCCATTCCGCCGGAACGGCTGGCCCAGCTCACCGCCGAGATCCCCATGGGCCGCTTCGCCGAGCCGTCGGAGATCGCCGGCGCCGTTGCGTTCCTGGCGTCGGAGGACGCCGCCTACATCACCGGCGTGGTGCTGCCCGTCGACGGAGGCATCTCGCTGTGACGCCCACCCCCGCTGACGGACCAGGACGGACGGAGTTCCGATGAACTGGGCAGTGACACTGCACCCGACGATGACCCCGACGCCCCCCACCCTCTTCCTCGACCTGCTGGCCCGCGAGGCGCCCCCCGCGGACTTCGACGGGCCGCTGGTGGCGGCCAGGGCGGCGGGCGCGGACTCCGAGACGCTCGCGGAGCTGGAGGCCGCCCAGCTGTCGGCGCTGCGCGTCCGCGCCATCATGCAGCGGTACGCCCGCCGCGAGAGCGAGCTCAACGCGCTGTTCGACACCGCCGGCGAGCTCGCGGCGCTGCGCGGCCTGGACGCCGTCCTCGAGGCGGTGGTGCGCCGCGCCCGGCGGCTGCTGAACGCCGACGTCGCCTACCTGACGCTGAACGACGACGAACGCGGCGAGACCTGCATGCGGGCGACCGACGGCGCGGTCTCGGCGGCGTTCCGGCGGCTGCGGGTCCCGCTCGGCGACGGGCTCGGCGGGCTCGTGGCGCGGACGGCGATGCCCTACAGCACCGACAACTACCTGAAGGACCCGCAGTTCCGGCACCGCACCTTCATCGACGAGGCGATCGCCGAGGAGGGCCTCGTCGCGATCCTCGGCGTGCCGATGCGGGTGGGCGGCCGGGTGATCGGCGTGCTGTACGCGGCCAACCGCGGGGAGCGTCCCTTCGACGCGGAGAAGGCGGTGCTGCTCGGGTCGCTGGCCTCGCACGCCGCGCTGGCCGTCGACAACGCCCGCCTGATGGAGGAGAACCGCGCCGCGCTGGAGGAGCTGCGCGCCGCGAACGCGAAGATCGAGGCGCGCGTCGCGGACGTCGAACGCGCCGCCCAGGCGCACGACCGCATCACCGCGCTCGTCGTGCGGGGCGGCGGCGCCGCGGACGTCGCCGCCGTCGTCACCGAGATCCTCGGCGGGTCACTGCACGTCCTGGACGCCGACGGCCGTCCCCTCGCCACCTCCGGGGAGCCGGCGCCGCTCGGCGAGGAGGAGCTGTCCGACGTCACCGCCGTCGCCCGGTCGGCCCGCGCGGCAGGCCGGACGGTCCGGCGCGGCGACCTGTGGATCACTCCGGTCACCACCGGCGAGGAGGTCCTCGGCTCGCTGGTGCTGCGCACGGACCGGGACCTCTCCGACACCGACCGGCGCATCCTGGAGCGCACCGCGCTGGTGACCGCGCTGCTGATCCTGCTGCGGCGCAGCGCAACCGAGGCCGAGAGCCGGGTGCGGGGCGAGCTGCTGGACGACCTGCTCGCCGGGCGCACGGACGGGATCGACGCGATCGAGACCCGGGCCCGCCGCGTCAACGTGGACCTGGAGGCCGCCCACGTCGTGCTGGTGGCGCGTTGCGGCTCGCCGGAGCTGCGCACGCGCGCCGCGTTCTGGGCGTCCTCGCACGCCGCGGTGTCGTCCGGGCTGGCGGCGGTCCGCGACGAGGAGGTCGTGCTCCTGCTGCCCGGCGACGAGCCTGGCAAGACGGCCCGGGCGGTCGCCAAGGAGCTCGGCGCGGCGCTCGGGGAGCCCGTCTCCGTGGGCGGCGCCGGGCCGGTGCACGGCCCCGCCGGCATTCCCGCGGCGCACCGCGAGGCGCGGCGCTGCGCCGACGCGCTGGTGGCGCTCGGCCGCGGCGACCGCGGCGCGGACGCCCGGGAGCTCGGTTTCGTCGGCCTGCTGATCGGCGCCGACCGCGACGTCGCCGGCTTCCTGCGCTCGACGCTCGGCCCGGTGCTCGACTACGACGCCCGCCGCGGCACGTCCCTCGTCCAGACGATGGAGAGCTACTTCGGCGCGGGCGGCAGCCTGTCGAAGACCGCGGAGCGCCTGCACATCCACGTCAACACCGTCACGCAGCGGCTGAACCGCGTCGGGCGGCTGCTCGGCGAGGGCTGGCAGGAGCCCGACCGGGCCCTGGAGATCCAGCTCGCGCTGCGGCTGCACCATCTCCAGGGCCCGGCCGCCAAGGCCTGAACCGCTCACGCAGGGCCTGAACCGCTCACGCCGGTGTGTCGACGGGCTTCTTCGGCTCGGACGTCTCACCGGGCGGCGCCGCGGCGGCGCGGCGGAACGCGGGCAGGTCGCGCACCGTCCCCCAGATGCCCCGGCGGAACAGCAGCACGATCACGACGAAGAGCGTGCCGGTGACGATGCCCGTCTCCTCGAACCCGGCCGTGGCGAGGTAGTCCTGGAGCTGGACGATGATGGCCGCGCCGATGGCGCCGCCCCACAGCGTCCCGATGCCGCCGAGGATGACCGTCATCACGGCCTGCCCGGACGTCGTCCAGTAGACGCCCTCCAGTGACGCGAAGCCGTGGCCGATGGCGAACACGCCCCCGGCGAGGCCGGCGAGCGAGGCCGACAGCACGAACGCCACGAGCTTGTAGCGGTCGACCGGGTAGCCGAGAGCGCGTGCGCGGGCCGGGTTGTCGCGGATGGACACCAGGACCCGGCCGAACGGGGACCGCACGATCCGCCAGGCGGCCCACAGCCCGGCGAGCGCGAACGGCAGCCCCGCGTAGTAGAAGTAGAACGGGTCGGACAGGTCGAGCCCGAACAGCTCCCGGGGAATGCCCTGCAGCCCGTTCTCCCCGCCCGTGACGTCCCGCCACTGGTTGGCGATGTAGTAGATCATCTGCGCGAAGGCCAGGGTGACCATCGCGAAGTAGATCCCGGTCAGCCGGACCGACAGGTACCCGATCGGGAGCGACAGCAGCGCCGCGAACGCCGCGCCGCCGAGGATCGCGACCGGGAACGGCATCCCGGTGTGCAGCGCGATCAGGCCGGTGCAGTAGGCCGACCCGCCCCAGAACGCCGCGTGCCCGAACGACAGCAGCCCGGTGAAGCCGAGCAGCAGGTCCACCGCCGCGGCGAACAGCGCCCAGCAGACGATGTCCATCGCCACCGGCGGATAGATCATCCAGGGCAGGGCGAGGGCGATGACCAGACCGGCGGCGAGCAGCGCCCTGCCGCCCCGGCCCGACCGGACCAGCCTGCTCAGAATCATCGGAACGCCTCCTCACGTCCGAACAGCCCCGTCGGACGCCACAGCAGCACCGCGGCCATGAGGATGAACACCAGGATCTGCGACAGCGCCGGGACGTACAGGTCGCCGAGCGCCGACACCACCCCGATGACGAACCCGGAGACCACCGAGCCGAACACCGAGCCGAGACCGCCGATCACCACCACCGCGAACACGGTGATGATGAGGTTGGCGCCCATCAGCGGATTGATCGCCCGCATCGGTGCGGCCAGCACCCCGGCGAACGCGGCCAGCGCGACCCCGAACCCGAACACCGGCGTCACCCAGCGGCCGACGTCGATGCCGAGCGCCCGCGTCAGCTCGGGCCGCTCCGTGGCCGCCCGGACGATCATCCCGACCCGCGTGCGGGTGAGGACGAACCACACCACGAGGCACACCGCGACCGAGATCCCGAGGACGAACACCTGGTAGGAGGGGTAGGTGAACAGCCCCAGGTCGACCGTGCCGTCCAGCCCGGACGGCCGCGGGTACGGCTGGGAGTTCACCCCGTACTCCCGCTTCACGAGGTCCTGCAGGATCAACGCCAGACCGAAGGTGAACAGCAGGTTGTAGAGGGGATCCAGCGGTGTCAGCCGCCGGATGAACAGCCGTTCCAGGACGATGCCGCCCACGCCGAGCAGCACCGGGACCAGCACCAGCGAGATCCAGAAGTTGAGGCCGAACGAGTCGAGCGCGATGAACGCCCCGAAGGCGCCGAGCATGTAGAACGCGCCGTGGGCGAGGTTGACCACGCCGAGCATGCCGAAGATGACGGCGAGGCCGAGGGCGAGCAGGGCGAAGAACGCCCCGCTCACCAACCCGTTGAACGCCTGCTGGAGCACGTCCGCCGCCCTACAGCTTGCAGGCGGGGTCGGGCTGCGGCTGGAACGCCTCCGCCGCCGGGATCGTCTTGAGGACCTTCACGAAGTCCCACTCCTCCTTCACCTCGCTGGCCGGCTTGACCTCCGACAGGTAGGCGTCGTGCAGGAGGAGGTGGTCCTGGGCGCGGATGGTCGCGTTGCGCGCGAACATGTCCTCGAACTTGTGGCCCTCAAGCTGCTTGACCACCTCGTCGGCGTCGTCGGTGCCGGCGCGCTGGACGGCCTCCAGGTACTGCAGGGCGGCCGAGTAGTTGCCCGCCATGTTGGCCGTGGGACGCTGGCCCGTCTTCTGCTTGAACTTGTCGGCCCAGGCCTTGGCCTGGTCGTCCATGTTCCAGTACCACATGTCGGTGTAGTGGGTTCCGGCCAGGGCGTCCGAGCCGAGCGAGTCGATGTCGCTGAGCGCGAGCAACCCGACCGCGAGGCTGACGTTCTTGTCCCTGAGCTTGTACTGGTTGTACTGCTTCACCAGGTTGACGAGGTCACCGCCGGCGTGCATGGTCCCGAGCACGTTCGGCTTGGGGTTGAGGTCCGGCGCCTTCAGCAGGAACGTGGAGAAGTTGTCGTTCGGGAACGGCGTCGGGTCGGACTTCACGACGGTGCCGCCGGCCGCCTTGATCGCCTCGGCGAACGTCTTCTCCATGTCCTGCCCGAACGCATAGTCCGGGTAGACGATGTACCAGTTCTTGCCGACGGCCTTGGTGACCTCGGTGCCCGTGCCGTGGGCGAGCATGTAGCTGTTGTAGCCGTAGTGGAAGGTGTACTTGTTGCACTGCTTGCCCGTCAGCTCCGTGCTCGCGGCGCCGACGTCGATGAACACCTTCTTCTTGGTCTTGGCGATGTTGGCGACGGCGAAGGCGGCCGAGGAGGTCGGCACGTCCACGATCAGGTCGGCCTTCTGCCGGTCGTAGAGCTCCTGCGCCTTGGAGTTGGCGATCTCCGGCTTGTTCTGGTGGTCGGCGGAGACGACCTCGATGTTCTTGGTGACGACCTTGTCGCCGTGCTTGGCCTTGAAGTCCTCCACGGCCAGCTTGACCGCGTCGACCGTCTTGCGGCCCGAGGTGTCGGAGTAGATGCCGGACTGGTCGTTCAGGACGGCCAGCACCACCTTGTCGTCACTGATCGCGCCGCCGCCCCCGGACGGTCCGCCCCCGCACGCGGCCAGCACCAGCCCCGCGGCGGCGAGGCCGCCCGTCCAGCCCATGAGTCTCATCGGGTCTCTCCTTCGTTCCACGATCTGCGTCGTCGTCGTCAGATTCCGAGGTAGTCGAGTAGCTCGTTCTCGCGTTCGCGGACCTGGTCGTTGTCCATGGACTCGACGATCCGGCCCTCGGCGAGCAGGTAGTGGCGGTCGGCGACGGTGGAGGCGAAGTGCACGTTCTGCTCGATGAGCAGGACGGTGACGCCCGCGGCCTTCACCTCGCGGAGGATGTCGCCGATCTGCGCGACGATCAGCGGCGACAGGCCCTCGGTGGGCTCGTCGCACAGCAGCAGCCGGGCGCCGGTGCGCAGCACCCGGGCGAGCGCGAGCATCTGCTGCTCACCGCCCGACAGCTTCGTCCCGGGGAACCTGCGCCGCTCGCGCAGCACCGGGAAGGTCTCGTAGATCTGCTCCAGCGACCACGGCCGCGGGCCCCTCTCGCCGGCGCCGCGGGCCCTCGGCGGCAGGACGAGGTTCTCCTCGACCGAGAGGGTGGCGTAGATGCCGCGGTCGTCGGGGACGTATCCGAGACCCAGGCGGGCCCGGCGGTGGGCGTCCAGACCGGTGATGTCCCGCCCGTCCAGCGTGATCGAGCCCGTGGAGCGGCCGTAGAAGCCGTGCAGGCCCATCAGGCAGCGCAGCAGCGTCGTCTTGCCGGCGCCGTTGCGGCCGACGAGCGTGACGATCTCGCCCTCCTCGACGCGCATCGACACCTCGCGCAGGGCCTGCGCCTCGCCGTACCAGGCCGACAGTCCGTCAACGCTCAGCATGGGCGTCTCCCAGGTAGGCGGTGATGACGCGCGGGTCGTGGCGGATCTCGGCGTACGGGCCCTCGGCCAGCACCTTGCCGTGCTGCAGGACGGTGACCCGGTCGGCGAGGCTGGCGACCACGTTCATGTTGTGCTCGACGAGCACGACGGTGCGGCCCGCGCGGATCTTGCGGATGAGCTCGATGGTGCGGTCGACGTCCTCCACGCCCATCCCGGCGGTCGGCTCGTCGAGCAGCAGCACCTTCGGGTCGAGCGCGAGGGCGAGGGCCAGCTCCAGCGCCCGTTTGCGCCCGTACGTCAGCGAGCCCGCCGGGACGTACGCGTGGTCGGCGAGGCCGACCTGGTCGAGCAGCTCCCGGGCGCGTCCGGCGAAGCGTCCCAGCCTGCGGTCCGAGAGCCAGAACCGCCACCCGATGCCGGTGCGGCTCGCCAGGGCCAGCTCCACGTGCTGCTGCGGGGTCAGCTCGGAGAACAGGCTGGTGATCTGGAACGAGCGCGCCACCCCGAGCCGGCTGATCGCCTCGGGGCTGCGCCCGGCGAGCTCCTTGCGGTCCTCCAGCAGCACGCTTCCGCCGGTGGGCTTCAGGAAGCCGGTGAGCAGGTTGAACAGGGTCGTCTTGCCGGCGCCGTTCGGGCCGACGAGCGCGTGCACACCGCCTTCGGCCACGTCCAGGTCGACGCCGTCCACGGCCCGGAAGCCGCGGAACTCCCTGACCAGGCCCCGCGCCTTCAGAATGGGCGGCTTGCGAACGGGCGCGTCCGGGGCGGTGCCCTGCCCGTCCTTCGCAGGCCCTCCTCCCATGCGACCTCCTCGCGCGTCGTGGCGTGATCCGAGCCACACTCGGGACGCCGTGACCGTGAACGCTAGGTGGCCGCCGGGTCAGCCAACAGGCGAACAGAGCACACATTCGGGCCATGGCGTATGAAGGGCGCCCACACCGCCCGGCGGGCTGGGGAGGGGAAACGTGACCGGGTGGAGCGCGGGGGTGAACAGGCCGGATCCGGCGCGGGGAGCCGCATGGATGCGTCCACCACAGGACGCGGGCCAGAAGTGGTGACCGGCGACGTCGAACCGCAGGTCACCGTTACCGAGCATGGCGTGCACCACGGGCCTGCCCGATCGGCCCGTTTCCCACCCCCCAGGGAGCCGCACATGCCCATCTTCCGCAGATCATCCGTCTTCGCGGCCGCGGCGGCGGCGCTGACGGCGGCGCCGCTGGTGGCCGCCGTGCCGGCCGCGCACGCCGACGGCCGGTGCCACGGCATGAACAGGATCCACGTCCCCGGAGCGCAGAAGCAGGTCGTCGCCTGCCTGGACGACCTGACCACGGCCGGGACCGTGAAGTCGGGCCACACCGTTCCCGCGCAGTGGACGGGGCTGCACGCGGCCGCGACGAAGAACCCGAGCGGGGTTCCCGGCATCCAGGTCGACGGCTACTTCCACGACACGTCCACCTTCAACACCACGCACGGCTGGAACCACGACGCGCAGTTCGTGATCCGCCTTCCGAAGAACTGGAACGGCGGCCTCGTCATCGCCGGCGCTCCGGGGACCCGGCTCCAGTACGCCAACGACTTCACGATCTCCGACTGGGTGCTGGCCAGGGGCTACGCCTACGCGTCGACCGACAAGGGCAACAACGGGAACACGTTCTTCAGGGACGGCAAGCGTCCCGGCGACGCGATCCGCGAGTGGTACTACCGGATGACCCAGATCACGGTCGCCGCCAAGGCGACGGTGACCCGCTACTACCGCAGGCCACCGCGCCGGACGTACGCGATGGGCATCTCCAACGGCGGGCAGCTCGTGCGCTGGGCGCTGGAGAACCACCCCGAGCTGTACGACGGCGGCGTCGACTCCGAGGGCACGTACTGGCCGCGCGACAACACCCCGAACGCGCTGACCTACCTGCCGGTGGCGCTGCGCAACTACCCCAGGTACCGCGACACCGGTGACCGCAACGCGCACGCCGCGATGATCAAGGCCGGGTTCGCGAAGGGCTCGGAGTTCCTCTGGGACTTCAACTACACCAACATCTGGGACAACACCCAGCGCATCTACCGCGAAGAGGTCGACCCAACCTACGACGGCGACCTGGAGGCGGGCATCCCGTTCTGCGAGAGCGGCACGCCCAACTGCGACGCCGACTACCGCTACCACGAACGTCCCGAGAGCGTGCACCGGACGGTGAAGGCGCTCGCCCACACCGGCCGCATCGGCAAGCCCATGATCACCGTGCACGGGACGCTCGACAGCCTGCTGCCGATCAGGGTGCACAGCGACGCGTACGCCAGGAAGGTCCGCGAGCAGGGCCGCGGCAAGCTGCACCGGTACTACCGGATCGAAGGCGCCTCGCACCTCGACCTGGAGTACGACATGTTCCCGGACCGGATGCGGCCGCTGCTGCCGTGCATGCGGACCGCGTTCGAAGCCCTGGAACGCTGGACCACCCCGCACGGCGGCCAGGCTCCCCCGCCCAGCGCCACCATCCCCCGTCAGACCACCGGTGACGTCGTCAACACCTGCTCCATCGGCTGACGACCCCTCCACCGGCCGACGCGACCCCGTCCGGCGACACGTCGCCGGACGGGGTCAGCCGTGCGCGGCGATCGCGCGGGCGTGCGCCTCCAGGACGTGGGCGAACAGGGCCGGGGGACGAGCCCCGGGGCCGGTGGCCTGCGCGGCGTCGGGGAGCACCTCGGGGGTGAGCGTCCAGCCCATGCCCACCCACGAGTCGCCGATGAGGCCCTCGCTCGCGGGAAGGTCGTTGCAGGCCCCCCGGATCCGCAGGGCGCGCACCGAGTCCTCGGCGCGGGTGTCGGTCTCCACCAGCAGCACCGGGACGCCCACGAGCGGGCCGTCCTCGACGAGACGCAGAAGCTGGTGCGCCTCCTCCCCGGAGACGGCGGCGCCGGCGTCGAGGACCACCACCAGCCGCACCGGGGGCCCGTCGGAGATCCCGCCGGGAAGCCCGCCGTCCCGCACGCCGATCCGGCGCATGTCCACCAGGTCGAGCAGGCGCCGCAGCCGCTCGGCCGCCGCCGGGCCCGTGGCGACCCCGCCGGACAGCAGGCGGGCGACGGTCACCGGGTCGAACCCGTGCAGCCAGCCCGCGCCCGACAGCCCCGCCGCGTCGATCACCTCCAGGCCGACGAGGCCGGGCGGGACGGCGGCCAGGAACCGGGTCACCAGCGACCAGGCGTAGGCGGCCGAGTCGCCGGGCATCGCGCCCCGCGAGATCCACACGCCGCGCCGCCAGGGGATCCGCAGCACGAGCGGCACCTGCAGGCCGGGCAGCTCCTCGGTGGACAGCCGCCCCGCGAGGATGCCCTCGGCCAGGTCGGCGCCGGGCCGCCAGGTCAGCCAGGACGGCGCGTCGAACGGCGCGACCTCCGCGGTGACGTACGGTTCGACCCGCTCCAGCTCCTCGCGCAGCTGCGCGGCGTCGGCGCGCAGGCGTTCGTCGGCCGCCTTCATCAGCTCGTCGAACCGGCCGCGCGGCGCCCGGCCGGCGACCTCCTCGTTGCGCAGCTTCAGCGCGTGCTCGGTCGCGGCGCGGAACGAGGCCACCGAGCGGCTGGCGTCCTCCCAGATCAGCCAGCAGCGTTCGAGGTAGCCGACCTCGGAGGAGGACGGCGGGGGCGGCGCGCTCTGCCCGGGCCCCGGCTGCTGCTGCGGCGGTGGAGGCGGAGGCGGTGGTGGAGGCGGAGGCGGCGCCTCCTGGGACGGCCCCTGCCGAGGCGGAGGAGGCGGCGGCGGGGGCGGCGCCTGCGGAGGAGGCGCGCCGACGGGCGGAGGCGGCGCGGAGCCCATGCCCGTCTGGTCGCCCGGGTCGTCCACCTCGACGCCGTGCGCCTCGACCAGCTCGGCGAGCCCGCCGGTGTAGCCCTGCCCGACGGCCCGCACCTTCCACCGCCCGGACCGCCGGTAGATCTCCAGCCCGATGATGGCGGTCTCCGGGCCGAGGCCCGGGACGGTGAACGAGGCCTGCGGGGCGTCGCCGTCCCCCGTCAGCCTGACCTGCGGCGGCGGCATCGACCCGAACGCCCCGGGCCCGGCCAGGCTCACCGCGATCAGCACGGCGTGGACGTCGGCCGGGACCTCGTCCAGGTCGACCCGCACGCGCTGGCGGCCGCCGCTGTCGGCCCAGCGCACGCCGGACGTCTCGGGCGCGTTGAAGAACACGAGGTCGGCGTCGGACCTCACCCGCAGATCGGGACCGACGAGCAGGGCGCTCACGTCCACGGGCACCGCGCAGGACACGGTCGCGGTCACCCGGCGGGCGGACAGGGGGGCATTGGCCCCGGGTGACAGTTCGGTCATCGCCTCGGTCATCGCGGTCAGGACAGACGCGCGATCGTGGGCAGCATGTCCTGGAACGTGCGTCCGTGGCACGGCTCCCCGATCGCGTTCATCTTCCAGCCTCCGCCGTGCCGGTAGATACGGGCCATCACCATGGCGGTGTGCTCGCCGCCGCCGGTCAGCGTGTACCGGGCCAGCTCGGTGCCGTCGACCTCGTTGACGAGCCGGCAGAAGGCGTTCTCGACCTCGTTGAACGTCTGGCCGTTGAAGGAGCTGACGGTGAACACCAGCGAGGTGACGTGCACCGGCAGCCGCGTGAGGTCGACGATCACCGACTCGTCGTCGCCGTCGCCCGCGCCCGTCAGGTTGTCGCCGGTGTGGCGGACCGAGCCGTCGTCGCTGACCAGCTTGCCGAAGTACACCACGTCGGCGATGCTGCCGTCGGCGAAGAGCACGCAGGACGCGTCGAGGTCGATCTCCCTCTGCCGGGCGCCGAAGAAGCCCTTCTTCTTCACCGCGTCCCAGCCC
>DATCLF010000176.1:0-6510 GCA_036564055.1 Spirillospora sp. | reverse complement strand
CACCCGGGGCCGCCGCCGTGCGAGGTACGCGCGGCGGCGGCCCGCGGGACGGCGCGATGCGTCAGGAGCCGCGGAGCTTCTCCAGGATGAGCTCGCGCGCCCGGGCGGCGTTCGCCTGGCCGCGCGTGGCCTTCATGACGGCGCCCACCAGCGCGCCGGCGGCGGCGATCTTCCCGCCGCGGACCTTGTCGGCCACGTCGGCGTTGTCCGCGATGACCTGGTCCACGATCACCGACAGCTCGCCGTCGTCGCTGACGACCTTCAGGCCGCGGGCGGCGACGACCTCGTCCGGGGTCCCCTCCCCGGCGACGACGCCCTCGAACACCTTGCGGGCCAGCTTGTCGGTCAGCTCCCCGGCGTCGATCATCTGCTGGACCCGGGCGACCTGCTCCGGCGTGATCGGCAGGTCGTTGAGCTCGACCTCCCGTTCGGCGGCGCGGCGCGACAGCTCGTTCATCCACCACTTGCGGGCGGACGCCGCGTCGCAGCCGTGCTCGATCGTCGCCTCGATCAGGTCGATGGCGCCGGCGTTGACGACGTCCCGCAGCTCCAGGTCGGACAGGCCCCACTCCTTCTGGATGCGGCGGCGCCGCGCCGCCGGAAGCTCCGGCAGCGACGCGCGCAGCTCCTCCACCCACTCCCGGGGCGGCGCGATCGGCACCAGGTCGGGCTCGGGGAAGTAGCGGTAGTCCTGCGCCTCCTCCTTGCTGCGGCCGCTCGTCGTGCGTCCGGAGTCCTCGTGGAAGTGGCGGGTCTCCTGGACCACGCTGCCGCCGGACGCCAGCACGCCCCCCTGCCGCTCGATCTCCGACCGGACGGCCCGCTCCACCGAGCGCAGCGAGTTGAGGTTCTTGGTCTCGGTCCGGGTGCCCCACTCGTCCGAGCCCCGCGGCATGAGCGAGACGTTGACGTCGCAGCGCATCGACCCCTGCTCCATGCGCACGTCCGACACGCCGAGCGCCCGGACCAGCTCGCGCAGCTCGGTCGCGTACGCGCGGGCCACGAGCGGCGCCTTCTCACCGGTCGCGACGATCGGCTTGGTGACGATCTCGACCAGCGGGATGCCCGCCCGGTTGTAGTCCACGAGGGAGAAGTCGGCGCCGTGGATGCGTCCGGTGGAGCCGCCGACGTGGAGCGACTTGCCGGTGTCCTCCTCCATGTGGACGCGCTCGATCCCGATCCGGTACGTCTCGCCGTCGACCTCGACGTCCAGGTACCCGTCGACGCACAACGGCTCGTCGTACTGCGAGATCTGATAGTTCTTCGGCATGTCCGGATAGAAGTAGTTCTTCCGGGCGAAGCGGCACCACTCGGCGATCTCGCAGTTCAGCGCCAGGCCGATCTTGATGATGCCCTCGATCGCGGCCCGGTTGGTGACCGGCAGCGCCCCGGGCAGCCCCAGGCACACCGGGCACACCTGGGTGTTCGGCTCGGCGCCGAACCCGGTCGGGCAGCCGCAGAACATCTTCGACGCGGTGCCGAGCTCGATGTGCGTCTCGATGCCGAGAACCGGCTCGTACCGGGCGATCGCCTCGTCGTAGTCCATCAGCGTCGCAGCGGTCACTTCGTCTCCCCCAGCTCCGGGGCCTGCGCCAGCAGCGGGCCGCCCCAGCGGTCCTCGAGGGCCCGCTCGACGGCGGCGCCGACGCGGTACACGCGGTCGTCGCCGAGGACGGGCGCCATGATCTGCAAACCGACCGGCAGCCCGTCCGCGAGCCCGCACGGAACCGAGATCGCGGCGTTGCCGGTGAGGTTGGCCGGGATCGTGCACAGGTCGGCCAGGTACATCGCGACCGGGTCGTCGGTGCGCTCGCCGATCGGGAACGCGGTCGTCGGGGTGGTCGGCGACACCAGCACGTCCACCTGCTCGAACGCGGCCTCGAAGTCGCGCTTGATCAGCGTCCGGACCTGCTGGGCCTTGCCGTAGTAGGCGTCGTAGTAGCCCGACGACAGGGCGTAGGTGCCGAGCATGATGCGCCGCTTGACCTCGGGGCCGAAGCCCTCGGCGCGGGTCAGCGCCATGACCTCCTCGGCGCTGCGGGTGCCGTCGTCGCCGACGCGCAGGCCGTAGCGCATCGCGTCGAAGCGGGCCAGGTTGGACGAGCACTCCGACGGGGCGATCAGGTAGTAGGCGGGCAGGGCGTAGGTGAAGTGCGGGCAGGAGACCTCGACGACCTTCGCGCCCAGGGACTCCAGCAGCTCGACCGCCTCGTTGAAGCGGGCCAGCACGCCCGGCTCGTAGCCCTCCCCGGCGAACTCCTTGACGACGCCGACGCGGAGCCCGTCGACGTCGGCGCGGCGGGCGGCCTCCACGACCGGGGGGACCGGCTCGGGGATCGACGTCGAGTCCATGGGGTCGTGGCCGCTGAACGCCTCGTGCAGCAGCGCCGCGTCCAGCACGCTGCGGGCGAAGGGGCCGGGCGTGTCCAGCGACGACGCGAACGCGATCAGCCCGTACCGGGACGACCCCCCGTAGGTGGGCTTCACCCCGACGATGCCGGTGACCGCCGCGGGCTGGCGGATCGACCCGCCCGTGTCGGTGCCGGTCGACAGCGGGGCCTCGTAGGCGGCCACCGCCGCGGACGAGCCGCCGGACGACCCGCCCGGGACCCGGTCCAGGTCCCACGGGTTGCGGGTGACGCCGTAGGCGCTGTTCTCCGTGGACGAGCCCATCGCGAACTCGTCCATGTTCGTCTTGCCGAGGATCACCAGCCCGGCCTCGCGCAGCCGCGCGGTCACCGTCGCGTCGTAGGGCGGCCGCCACCCCTCAAGGATCTTGGACCCGGCGGTGGTCGGCATGTCGACGGTGGTGAAGACGTCCTTGTGCGCGACGGGGACGCCGGCCAGCGGGCCGAGCTCCTCTCCCGCGGCGCGCCGCTCGTCCACCTTCCGGGCCTGCGCGAGCGTCGTCTCGCGGTCGACGTGGAGGAACGCCCCCACCTTGTCGTCGACCGCGGCGATGCGGTCCAAGTGGGCCTCGGCGACCTCGACGGCGGAGACCTCTCCGGCGGCGAGCAGCTCCCCGAGCTCCGCCGCCCCCTTCCTGACCAGGTCCATCATGTCTCCTCGTCCAGAATCCGGGGCACGCGGAAGCGCTGCTCCTCGGCGGCGGGCGCGCCGGCGAGGGCCTGCTCGGGCGTGAGCGACGGCCGCACCTCGTCGGCCCGGTAAACGTTGGTCAGCGGCAGCGCGTGCGAGGTCGGCGGGATGTCCTCGGCCGCGACCTCCTGCACCCGCGCGACCGCGGAGATGATCTGGTCGAGCTGGGCGGCGAGATGGTCGAGCTCATCGTCGCCGAGCGCCAGCCTGGACAGGCGGGCGAGGTGTGCCACCTCGTCGCGGGTGATGGCGGACATGAGTAAACCGTTTCTGCGGGTCGATGGGATTACTGCCCATCCTATGGGCCGAGTCCCGTCCGCCCGACCGTTTACGGGCGCGCGACGGGACGCGTGTCCCGTGAGCGGGACGCGCCGCCACCGGGCGAGAACCGCAGGTTCTACTGGGGAGGCTGCTGCCCGTACTGCTGCGGGTACTGCTGCGGCGACGCCTGCTGCGGGTACTGCTGCGGCGGCACGGCGCCGTGCTGCTGGTACGGCGGCGCCTGCCGCGGCGCCGAGTTCTTCATCCCCGCGAGGGCGCCGGCCGCGATGACGGCGCACGAGAGCATGCTGAAGCCGCCGAGGAGCGTCTCGGCCAGGTTGCGCGCCTTGAACTCCGACGGCGTCGCGGACACCAGGGTGGCGAAGAACATTGCCGCCGTCCCGGCGAGGGCGAGGCCGAGGACCACTCCGCGGAAGGCGTTGTTCATGCCCGTGATCGTAGCGGCCGGGGACGCCCCGTGTGCACCGGCCCGCACCATTCGTCTACCGGGCCCCTCCTTCATGGGCGGCGGGCGGAAGGGCCCCCGCGCGCACGGCGGGCGCGCCGGCGGGCCGGTCAGGCCGCCGGTTCCGGGGCCTTCTGCATGTGACGGCGGAGCCAGTCGGTGGCGGTCTTCGCGTCCATCGGACGGCCGAAGTGCCAGCCCTGCGCGGCGTCGCAGCCCATCTCACGGAGCGCCTGGGCGGTCGCGGGGTCCTCGACGCCCTCGGCGACCGTGCGCAGTCCCAGGGTCCGGACGAGATCGACGATGGAGCGGACGATGACCGCGTCGTCGGCGGACTCGGCCAGACGCCCCACGAACGAGGCGTCGATCTTGATCTCCTCGACGGGGAGGCGCTTGAGACGCACGAGCGACGAGTAGCCGGTGCCGAAGTCGTCGAGGCTGAGCGGGATGCCGAGGTCGGCGAGGGCGCTGACGGTGTCGGAGGCGTAGGCCGGCTCGTTCATCAGGATCCGCTCGGTGATCTCGAGCTGGAGCGCGGCGGCGGGCAGCCCGCGGGCGAGCAGGCCCTCCTCGATCGTCTCGGTGAGGCCGGTGTCGAGCAGGTCGCGGCCGGAGGCGTTGACCGCGACCTGGACGGTGAGGTCCTCGCGCCACCAGGCGGCGGCCTGCGCGAGCGCCGCCTCCACGACGTGGTGGGTGATGGAGCGCATCAGGTACGTCTGCTCGGCGACCGACAGGAACTCGTGGGGTTCGAGGACGCCGCGGTCGGGGTGACGCCAGCGCAGCAGCGCCTCCATGCCGACGAGCTGCCCGTCCCGCAGGGAGATCTTCGGCTGGTAGAAGAGCTCCAGTTCGGCACGGTCGATGGCGCGGCGCAGATCACCGAGAAGCCTGAGCCGTTCCGGGGAGTTGCGGTCCTTTTCGGGCGAGTAGATCTCGACGCCGGTGCGGGCCTCCTTCGCGTTGTACATCGCGACGTCGGCCCGCTGGAGAAGAAGCTCGAAGTCCGGGGCGTGGTCGGGGAAGAGCGCGATGCCGACGCTGGCCTCCAGGTCGAACGACATGCCGTCGAGCCGGACCGGTTCGCCGAGGGCCGCGCGGAGCCGGGCGGCGACCTCGCGTGCGGCGGCCTCGTCGCGGACGGACGGCAGCAGCACGGCGAACTCGTCCCCGCCGAGCCGCGCGACGAGGTCGCCGGGACGGACGCTGTGGGTCAGGCGGTGCGCGACGAGCTGGAGGAGCCGGTCTCCGACGGGGTGCCCGAGGGTGTCGTTGACCTCCTTGAAACGGTCGAGGTCGAGCAGGAACAGCCCGGCGCGGTGGCTCGGCGGCTCGCTTCTGCGGCGGCGGGACGCGCCGATCCCGCCGCGGGGGCGGTGCCCGGCGGCGCGGCGCTGCGCCCCGCGCACCTCGGCGAGGGCCTGCTCGGTCCGGACGATGAGCAGCTTGCGGTTCGGCAGGCCGGTCAGGCCGTCGTGCAGTGCCTGGTGTTCGCGCCGGACGGAGGCCGAGGCGTTCAGGTAGACGGCGATGAACGGCAGGACGATGAGGGGCACGAACAGGGCGGAATGGTTCATCGCGACCACCATCAGCGGGGCCAGCCCGAGCAGCGCGAGGTGCACGAGGACCTGGTAGCCGAGGTCGCCGCGGAGCGCCTTCATCAGCGAGATGCGCTCGTGGAGGGCAACAGCGGAGCCGACGAGCGTGTCGTTGCAGACGAAGTAGACGGCTCCGGCGAGGGCGACCGCGGGCAGGTCGGCGCCGCCCGGCACCCACGGGTCCGTGGGCGTGGCGAGGACGCCGAACAGGGCGAGGACCAGCTGCGCGGCACCGAGGCTGAGGGTGTACTGCGCCGCGTTGAAGGCGATGCGGTGGGGGCTGCGGCCGCGGAGGATCCCGCACGTGACCACGGCGATCACCTGCAGCGCCGCGGCGATCGGCAGCCCCGCGTACAGCAGCGCGGCGAACGAGAACGTGGTGGAGGTGGTGGCGCCGTTGTTCTCGGTGGAGCCCGGGGTGATGATCGGGCGCAGCTCGCCGAAGATGATGAAGGCGGCGAGGATCCAGAAGACCGGCGTACCGGCCAGCGCGTCCAGATCGTCGCCGCTCAGCCCGGAGAACGCGATGGCGCCGACGGCCACGCCGAGCAGGATGACGACGACGAAGTAGATCCACAACGGGGACCCACGGCGCGGCGCCGTGTTCCGCGTGTTGTTCGGGTCCTTCATCACATCCTCGGGGGTTCGGGGGCCGTCCCCATGGCACCGGGCGTCCCCGGCCGCGGGGGACGCCCCCCGGGCGTTACGTCCGGAGTTCAGCTGTAGGTCGTGATGAGGAGGAGAGTACGGCCTTTGCTCAACTTCGCGAAACCGGTTGCGTACGTTGCGTTATGCCCCTTCCGTCCTCGCCCCTCACCGTTGGGTAGTGGAAGTGTACCCCTGAGTAACGCAAACCTGGTGGAAGTACTCAGAACCCACCAGGTCAACCGTCGACGCTGAGCGTCGCGTTACTGGCCGCATCCGGCCCTTCGGACAGCAGCACGTTGAAGCCGTCCTCGTCCAGGATCGGGACGCCCAGCTTCACGGCCTTGTCGTACTTGGACCCCGGGTTGTCGCCCACGACGACGAACCCCGTCTTCTTCGACACCGATCCGGAGACCTTGCCGCCGAGCCGCTGCACCGCCT
>DATCLF010000175.1:0-19031 GCA_036564055.1 Spirillospora sp. | reverse complement strand
AAACGGTCGAACTTGACCGCGTCTGGATTCTTCCTTGGATCGGCGTCGTAGACACCGTCCACCTGAGTCCCCTTGAGCACGGCCTCCGCACCGATCTCCAGCGCGCGCTGGGCGGCGGTGGTGTCGGTGGAGAAGAACGGCTGCCCGAGGCCGGCCCCGAAGATGACGACGCGGCCCTTCTCCAGGTGCCGCATGGCGCGCCGCGGGATGTACGGCTCGGCGACCTGGCTCATGGTGATGGCCGTCTGGACGCGGGTGTCAAGGCCGAGCTTCTCCAGGAAGTCCTGGAGGGCGAGGCAGTTGATGACGGTGCCGATCATCCCCATGTAGTCGGCCCGGCCCCGGTCCATGCCGCGTTCGGCCATGACGGCGCCGCGGAACATGTTGCCGCCGCCGCAGACGACGGCGACCTGCACGCCGTCCCTGACGGCCTCGGCGATGGCCTCCGCCACATGCTGGACGATCTCGGGGTCGATGCCGAGGGGCTCGCGTCCCGCGAAGGCCTCTCCGGAGAGCTTCAGCAGCACCCGCTTCCAGCCCCCGCGCGGAGCGTGCGGGACGGGCGCGCGCGCGGCGCCGAGCCGGCCTGAGGTGGCTTCGGCTCCGTTGCGGTCGGCCGCGCCACGGTCGGCCACAGTACGGTCGGCCACGGTGCGATCGGACGCCCCCCGATCGGACGACGAGGCCGCCGTCGCGCTAGTGGTCGTCTTGTCCGGCACGTCGGCGGCCTCCTCGTTCCTCGCTGTCTCGGGACCTGCTTCCAGGGTGTCCTTACGCCTGCCCCACCTTGAACCGGGCGAAACGGACAACCTTCACACCGGCCTCGTCGAGCACCTTCGCGATCGTCTTCTTCGCGTCCTTGACGAACGCCTGCTCCAGCAGGACGAGGTCGCGGAAGTAGGCGTTGACCCGGCCCTCGACGATCTTCGGGATGGCCTGCTCGGGCTTGCCCTCATCGCGGGTGAGCTGCTCGGCGAGCGCCCGCTCCTTCTCGATCGCCTCGGCGGGGATCTCCTCGCGGTTCAGGTACTTGGGCGCCATCGCCGCGATCTGCTGGGCGACGTCCTTGGCCACCTGCGCGTTCTCACGGTCCAGCTCGACCAGCACGCCGGTCGTCGGCGGCAGGGACGGGTCGGACTTGTGCAGGTAGCTGGCCACGTAGGCGCCCTGGAAGTGGGCGAAGCGCCGCAGTTCGAGCTTCTCGCCGATCGTGGCGCTGTGCTCCTCGATCAGGGTCTTGACGGTCTTGCCGGGCTCGATCTCGGCCGCCAGCAGGGCCTCGACGTCGGTGACGCCGCTCTTCGCGGCGAACTCGACCAGGCGGTCGGCGAGCTGGATGAACTGCTCGTTCTTGGCGACGAAGTCGGTCTCGCAGTTCAGCTCGAGCAGCGCCCCGTCACCGGAGTTCGCAAAGTACTCGGTGACCAGGCCGTTGGCGGCCGTGCGCTCGGCGCGCTTGCCGACGTCCTTGGCGCCCTTGAGGCGCAGGAGCTCGGTCGCCTTCTCGAAGTCGCCGTCCGCCTCGGTGAGGGCGTTCTTGACGGCCATCATGCCGGCGCCGGTCAGTTCGCGCAGCCGCTTGACGTCAGCGGCGGTGAAGTTCGCCATCGCTCTCTTCGCTCTTTCGTCGTTGGTCGTGGGAGCCGGACGGTCCGGCGGGGCCGCGGGCCCGCCGGACCATCGGGTCAGGCCTGCTCGGCCCGGGGAGCCTTCTCGGCCTCCGCACCGGCGCCCGCGGTGGCCTGCTCGGCCGAGGCGTTCGCGCCGGTCTGCGCCGACGTCCCGGCCTGCTTGTTCTCCAGCAGCTCGCGCTCCCACTCGGCCAGCGGCTCGGCGTTGCCCCCGGCCTCGGCGGGCTTGTCGTCCCCGCCGGACGAGGCGCCCGCGCGGGCGAGCAGGCCGTCGGCGACGGAGTCGGCGACGACGCGGGTCAGCAGGCTGACGCTGCGGATGGCGTCGTCGTTGCCCGGAACCGGGTAGTCGACCTCGTCCGGGTCGCAGTTGGTGTCGAGGATCGCAACGACCGGGATGCCGAGCTTCTTGGCCTCGTTGACCGCGATGTGCTCCTTCTTGGTGTCCACGACCCAGATGGCGCTCGGGACCTTCGACATGTCGCGGATGCCGCCGAGGGTGCGCTCCAGCTTGTCCTTCTCGCGGCGCAGCTGCAGGAGCTCCTTCTTGGTCATGCCGGAGCCGGCCACGTCGTCGTAGTCGATCTCCTCCAGCTCCTTGAGCCGGGTGAGCCGCTTGTGGACGGTGGAGAAGTTGGTGAGCATGCCGCCCAGCCAGCGCTGGTTGACGTAGGGCATGCCGACGCGGGTCGCCTGCTCGGCGATGGACTCCTGGGCCTGCTTCTTGGTGCCGACGAACAGGATCGTGCCGCCGTGGGCGACCGTCTCCTTCACGAACTCGAAGGCGCGGTCGATGTAGGACAGTGACTGCTGCAGGTCGATGATGTAGATGCCGTTGCGCTCAGTGAGAATGAAGCGCTTCATCTTCGGGTTCCACCGACGGGTCTGGTGGCCGAAGTGAACGCCGCTCTCAAGGAGCTGCCGCATGGTGACGACGGGTGCCATGGCCCGTGCTCTCCTTCTCTGGCCCTCCCGGGCCGCATTTGGTTGTCTGCCTACGCCCGGGTGCCGTCCCACCGTCGCGATGCGACGGACCGAGGGACAGCGCCCCACCATGGTTCGGTGGCATGCGGACGCGTGAAATCAGCCGCCAGGGAAACCCCAGGCGGCTGTGACCCATTCCCGGGTCGGTGGCCTCACCGCCCACCAGGAGCGGTATTCTCATCGCTCCGCCCGACGACGGATCTCCGACGGCCTGGCCTGGCCGATGCCCTCGCGGGCACCCCTACAGATTATCAGGGCGCCGACCCGGCCGGGCCTCAACGTTCCACCGCGGTTATCCACAGTCAGCGGGTTCCGTGCGGGGCCGCGCCGGACACCGGCAGGCTCGGGGCATGCCTGTGCTGACACTGCTCCTGACCTGCGTGATCGCCACCGGTGCGCCGGGGCCCGTCGCCTGGCGCTGGCCTCTCGGTCCGCCCGCCCCGCCGATCGTCGAGGGCTTCTCGCCGCCCGCGTCGCCGTGGGGTCCGGGCCACCGCGGCGTGGACCTCGCGGCGCGGCCGAAGCAGCCCGTCCACGCCGCGGGGCCGGGTCGCGTCTCCTACGCGGGCCGGCTCGCCGGGCGCGGGGTCGTGGCCATCGACCATGGCGCGCTGCGCACCACGTACCTGCCGATACGGCCGGGTGTCCGCGTAGGCCACCGGGTCGCGGCCGGAACTCGGATCGGCGTCATCGAGGACGGCTCTCTCCACTGCGCGGAACCGTGCCTGCACTGGGGGCTGCGCCGCGGCTCGGTCTACCTGAACCCCCTCACTCTGGTGCGGCGCCGGGTTCGGTTGCTTCCGCTCTGGCGCGAGCCCTCGCCGTCGCCGTCGCCGACGTCCGACGTTCCCGAGTCCCCGTCCGAGCCGAGGATGACCCTGCGCGACGCGACCACGGCGACGGGAGGCGCCGTGACGGGCATGGCCCTGGCCTTCACGCTGGCCTTCACCTGGCGGCGCACCCGTGCCCGTTATCGCCTGCACGGCCGACGCCGTCCGCCTTCGGGCGTCGTCAACCTCTCCCAGGAACGCCGCCTGCGCCGCACCCCCTGAGACGCCGCACCCCCTGAGACATCGCCCCTGCACAGCGCCACGCATCTCGGAACTCGGCCGGCGGACCGCCGCCCTCATCGTCGCGAAGAGCGCCCGAGGCGATGAGGGCGGCCGTCCCGCGCGGATCGCCAAGGGACGTCCGTCAACCTGGTGCGGAGTGTTCGCCGCCGGTCGCGGTGCGAGTCCGGTGGGTGCTCGGAGGAGCGCAGTCGTCCTGGAGCGCTTTGCGGCACTCCGCGCAGGGAGATCTACACAAAGCTGGCTTACTGCTCAGACTGGCTCGCGTACAGGCGTCGACAGATCGGGGCCGCCGTCTAGTTCGCGTCAGTGCGTGCGCCTCGGGGATGGGCCTGGCGGTGGACGCGCTTGAGGCGCTCCGCCGATACATGAGTGTAGATCTGCGTGGTCTGCAGGGAAGCGTGACCGAGGATTTCCTGCACGCTCCTCAGGTCGGCTCCTCCTTCGAGCAGGTGGGTCGCGGCGCTGTGGCGCAGCCCGTGCGGGCTCAGCTTCTGCATCTGTCCGGCCTCTGCCATCCGTGTGCGGACGATCCGCCGGACACTGCTGGGATGAAGCCGTCCCCCGCGGACGCCGAGGAAGAGGGCCGGACCGCTCTTCTCGGTCGCCAGCGCGGGACGTCCTGCGCGCAGCCAGTCCTCGGTGGCGCGGACGGCGGGTTCCCCTACGGGGACGATGCGTTCACGGCCGCCTTTGCCGAGGACACGAAGGGTGTTGCGACCGACGTCCAGGTCGTCGATGTCGAGACCGCAGAGCTCACTCACCCGGACGCCGGTCCCGTACAGCACCTCCAGGACGGCCAGGTCGCGGAGGCCGACGGGGCCCTGTGCGTCCATCGTGTCGAGGAGGCGGGCGACGTCGTCCTGTGCGAGGACCTCGGGGAGACCGCGCGGCCGTTTGGGGGTGCCCAGCAGCAGGCCGGGATCGTCCTGGATCAGACCGCGCCGGTGCAGGTGCCCGGTGAACGCGCGAGCGGCTGCCGTCCGCCGGGCCAAGGTGGCACGGGAGCGGCCCAGCGCGTGCTGCCGGGCGAGCCAGGCGCGCAGCAGCGGCACATCGAGCCCGGACGGTTCCGTCACACCGAGGTGGGCGGCGTAGTCGACCAGGTCTCGCAGATCGCCGAGGTAGGCACGGACGGTGTGCGCCGAGACGGCACGCTCGGCGCGCAGATGCCGTTCGAAGTCGGCGACGGCCTCCTCAAGCGCGTTGGTCACAGCGTCACGCTGCGCCAACACCTCGACGAGCGCAAGCACCGCGGGCCGTTTCGGGCGAGTTGTCGGAAACGCCTTCCCAGTTATCCACAGGATGCCGTTTTCCGAGTACCGAGAGTCGCACTCCGGCAGCGTCATGGGCCGGAGGTGAGGCCATGAAAGCCCATATCAGTCTCGGCCGGCGCGGCGAGGAGGCCGCCGTCGACTACCTGACCGGCCTCGGCTGGACCGTCGTCGAACGCAACTGGCGCTGCGACGACGGCGAGATCGACATCGTCGCCCACGACGGCCGCGGCCACGTGGTGTGCGAGGTGAAGACCCGCGGCTCGTCCCGGTTCGGGGATCCGCTCGAAGCGATCACCCCGGACAAGGCCGCCCGGCTGCACCGCCTGGCCCGGCGATGGGCCGCCGCACGCGGTGTCACAGGGTCCCGTCTCCGGGTCGACGTCCTCGGGCTCGTCCGCGACGGCGACGGCTTCTCGGTCGACCACCTGCGGGAGGTGTGCTGAATGACGCTCGCGAGAACCCGTGCGGTGTCCCTGGTCGGGGTCGACGGTTTCGTGGTGGACGTCGAGGCGACGATCACCAGCGGCGTCCCGGGCCTGCACCTGGTCGGCCTGCCGGACACGGCGCTCAGCGAGGCGCGCGACCGCGTCCGCGCCGCGATCTTCAACTCCGGGGAGGACTGGCCGAACCGCCACGTCACCGTCTCGCTGTTCCCCGCGAGCATGCCGAAGAAGGGCTCGGCCTTCGACATCAGCATCGCGGTCGCCCTGCTCGCGGCGGCCGGGGCCGTGCCCGCGAAGGCCTGCGCCGGCCTGGTGATGATCGGCGAGCTCGGCCTGGACGGGCGCCTCCGTCCCGTCCAGGGCGTCCTGCCCGCCGTGCTGGCGGCGGCGAACCAGGGCTGCGACACGGTGGTCGTGCCGCGGGCCAACGCCGCCGAGGCGGAACTCGTCCCGGGGATGAAGGTGGTGTCCGCGAGCACGCTGCGGGGCCTTCTGTGCCTGCTGCGGGACGAGCCGCCCCCCATCGAGGAAGAAGAAGACGAGGAAGAGGTTCCGCCCTCGCCCCCTGACGGGCTCGCCCTGCGCCAGCACGACATCTCGCCCGACCTCGATCTGAGCGACGTGCGCGGCCAGGCCGAGGCGCGCCGGGCGCTGGAGATCAGCGCGGCGGGCGGCCACCACCTGTTCTTCACCGGTCCCCCGGGCTGCGGGAAGACCATGCTCGCCGAACGGCTCCCGACGCTGATGCCGCCCCTGGAGCCCGACACGGCGCTGGAGGTCACCGCGATCCACTCCGTGGCGGGGACCCTTCGCCCGGGTCAGCCGCTCATCACCAAGCCGCCGTTCTACGCACCGCACCACACGGCCTCGCGAGCCTCGATGGTCGGCGGAGGCTCGGGTCGCGTCCTCCAGCCGGGTGCGGTGTCGCTCGCACACCGGGGGATCCTCTTCCTCGACGAGGCCCCCGAATTCTTCTCCGGAACCCTCGACGCCCTGCGCCAGCCGCTCGAAGAGGGCGAGGTGAGGATCAACCGCATCGAAGGGATGGCGAGGTTCCCTGCGCGTTTCACGCTGGTTCTGGCGGCGAATCCGTGTCCGTGCGCCGCGGCCAAGCAGATCGACTGCACCTGTGCCCCGGGGGTCCGCCGCAAGTACGCGTCCCGGTTGTCTGGCCCGCTCCTCGACCGCATCGACCTCAAGCTCGAACTGGCGCCGGCCAGCCGGGCAGAACTCCGCTACGACCTGGAGTTCGCCGAGTCCAGCAAGGTCGTCGCCGAACGCGTCCGAGCCGCCAGGGAACGCGCGCTGAGACGCCTGGCCGGGACCCCGTGGCGGTCCAACTCCGAGATCCCCGGGCCCGAGCTGCGCCGCCGCTTCACCCCTTCGGCGGAGGCCATGCAGAGCGCCGACGATGCGCTGCAGCGGGGCACGCTGAGCGCACGCGGCCTCGACCGCGTCCTGCGGGTCGCCTGGACGATCGCCGACCTGGCGGGGCACGACGAACCCGACCCCGACGACGTCGGCGGCGCGCTCACCCTCTGGTCGGCGGGGCGGGCATGAGCGACGAACGAACCGCGCGCGCCGCCCTCACCGCCGTGGCGGAGCCCGGCGACGCCTACCTCAACCGGATCATCGCCCACCGCGGGGCCGAGCAGGCGCTCGAAGCGATCCGGGCCGGCACGCCGCCGGAGGGCGTGCCCGCCGACGTCAAGGACGTCGAACGGCTCGAACAGTGGCGCATCCGGCTGATCGCCGCCGAGCCCGACCAGGACATGGCCGTGTGCGCCCGTTTCCGCGGACGCCTCGTCTGCCCGGGAGACCCAGAATGGCCCACGACCCTCGACGACCTCGGCGACGCACGTCCCTACGCCCTGTGGCTGCGCGGTCCCGGCGACCTGCGCTACGGATGCCTGCGGTCGGTGGCCGTGGTCGGTTCCCGTGCCGCGTCCCCCTACGGGCTGCGGGCTGCCGCCGAGTTCGCCTCGGAGCTGGCCGACGCGGGCTGGACGGTGATCTCGGGCGGCGCCCTGGGGATCGACGCCGCCGCGCACCGGGGCGCCCTGGCCGCCGACGGCCCGACGGTCGCCGTCCTGGCCAACGGCGTCGACGTTCCCTATCCCGCCGCGAACGAGGGCCTGTTCGCGGAGATCGCCCGGCGCTGTCTCCTGGTCAGCGAGTCTCCTCCGGGCACGCATCCGCACCGCCTCAGGTTCCTCGTCCGCAACCGGGTCATCGCCGCCCTGTCCCGGGGAGCGGTGATCGTCGAGGCGGAGGCCCGCAGCGGCGCCCTCAACACCGCAGGCTGGGCGGCCAAGCTCGGACGCGTCGTCATGGCCGTGCCGGGACCGATCACCAGCCGGACGTCGGTGGGCTGTCACCGGCTGCTGCGCGAGGAGGGCACCACGCTCGTCACCCGCACCGAAGAGATCATCGAGGCGGTGGGGACCATCGGCGTGGATCTCGCCCCGCTCCCCCGCACCCCCGTCCTGCCCCGCGACCGTCTCGAACCGGTCACCCGCGCGGTGCTCGAGGCGCTGCCCGCCCGCGGCGCCGCCGGGCCGGCCGAGCTGGCCGTCAAGGCGGGTGTGGACCTGACGACGGTCAACGCGAAACTCGGCCTCCTGGCCGCCGGCGGTTTCGTCGAACGCGCCCCCGGCGGCTGGCGCCTCACCAAGGCGGCGAAGACCTCGGCGCCCTTGTCCGAATCCCGACCCCCGCCGTCCGCCCCTCGAACACGATGACCGTTCACCGTCCCGGGAGCTCTGCCCGATGCCGTCCTTGTCAGCGCCCCTCCGCAGCCACCAAGATCATGACAAGAGCTCGAGCACCGGCCTGCAAGCCGCCCTCACCACGAAGGAACGGCCATGACTCACGGGAGTCAGTGCTCGGCGGGGAGTTCCAGGTCGCCCTTGGCGAGTTCCTCGATGTTGACGTCCTTGAAGGTGACGACACGGACGTTCTTGACGAAGCGCGCCGGGCGGTACATGTCCCAGACCCAGGCGTCCTGCATCGTGACCTCGAAGTAGGTCTCGCCGTTGTCGGCGCTGCGCACCTGAAGGTCGACCGAGTTGGTGAGGTAGAACCTGCGCTCCGTTTCGACGACGTAGGCGAAGAGCCCGAGAACGTCGCGGTACTCGCGATAGAGCTGCAGCTCCATCTCCGTCTCGTACTTCTCGAGATCTTCCGCGCTCACGTCCGTGCCCCTTCCGTGCGGTCCTCGCCGGGGACCTCCCCTTCGGTCTCCACCAACATCACCTCTTCATTGTTACGCAGTGCACGTCCCACGTTGACGTAGGAGAAACGATGCTCCGGACATGGTCCGTGCGCGGCGAGCGCTTTGCCGTGCGCGCGGGTGACGTAGCCCTTGTGGAGGTCGAACCCGTACTGCGGGTAGCGCTCGTGGAGCTCCACCATGATCCGGTCACGGGTGACCTTCGCGACGATCGAGGCCGCCGCCACACAGGCCGCGACCTGGTCCCCCTTGACCATCGCAAGCCCCGGAACCCCGATGCCCGGGACCGGGAACCCGTCGCTGAGGACGTAGGCGGGCCGTTCGTCCAGCATGGCGAGAGCCCGCCGCATCCCGGTGACGTTGCATCGGTGCAGGCCGATGCGGTCGATGTCGTGGCACGGGATCACCACCGTGCTCCACGCCGCCGCACGCTCGGTGATCTCGGTGTACAGCTCCTCACGGCGCGCGGGGGTGAGCAGCTTGGAGTCGGTGAGCCCGTCGATCCTGCGGCGTCCGCCCCGGAGGATCACCGCGGCGACGACCAGTGGTCCGGCGCAGGCTCCCCGCCCCGCCTCGTCGACGCCCGCCACGGGGCTGAACCCGGCGTGCTCGAGGGCGCGCTCGTACGCGTACATTCCGGCGTCGCGGCGCGGCGTGAAACGAAGCGGACGACCCCTCATGCAACGCAGCGTACGTCTCCGCATCCCCCACCGGGCCCGAACGCCGTTTCCCGCCGGGCGCACCGCCCGCGGACGGGCCGATCAACGCCGCGCATCCACCCTCTGAACAGGTACTTCTTCACGGCACCGAGCGTGCGACGTGTCCGTCGTCACCGTCCCATAAAGCGGTCACTGCCCTGCGTGACGTTCGTGAGGCGTGCCCTCGGGGCGGGCCGGGGTTCAGCGGTTCTTCCTGCGGCGTCGGTGACGGTAGTAGGCGAAGGGAAGGGTGGCGGCGATGCCCAATGCGTAGGGGGTGGCCGGCAGAGCCGCGTTGGCGGGTGCGGACAGGCCGCGCTGCTTGAACGTGTCGGGGATCGGGAGGGTGCCGGCGCGGTCCAGGGGCCAGACGATGACGAACGCGCGACCGATCACCCGGTCGATCGGGATGGTGCCGCCGCCGGGGTCACCACGGTGGGAGCGCGAGTCGTACGACAGCTCACGGTGGTCGCCCATGACCCACAGCTGGCCGGGCTTCACGGTGACGTCGAACGGTTCGTTGGAGGGCTTGTTCCGCAGGTGCGTCACCGGGTCGGTGTAAAGGTAGGAGCTCTCGTCCAGAGGGATCCCGTTGACGGTGACGCGGCCCTTGGCGTCGCAGCACGCGACGCGGTCGCCGGGGATGCCGATGACGCGTTTGATGTAGTCCTTCTCGTTGGGGGCGACGCCGAAGGCGGTGCCGACGGCGCGCAACACCTTGGAGACGGGGTTGCCGGGCTCGTCCACCTCGACCTCGGGGTCCCAGGAGTCGAGCCCGTTGAAGACGATGACGTCACCCCGGGCGACGTCCCGGGTGTGGTAGACGATCTTGTTGACGAGGACCCGGTCGCCGACCTGGAGGGTGTTCTCCATGGAGCCGGACGGGATGTAGAACGCCTGCACCGCGAACGCCTTGATGACCAGGGCGAGAACGACGGCGATCACGATGAGGATCGGGAGCTCTTTCCAGAACGAGCCCTGCTTCTTCTTGTCCTTGCCACCGTCCTCGGAGTCGTCGCCCGCCTCGTCGGCCGAGTCGATGGGCTCCTTCTCCTCGGGTACCGCGCCCTCGGCTTCGGATCGCACGTTTCTCCGATCGTCCTCGTTGGTCATCAAAGCGCAAGCCTAGCGGCGCAGGGCTCGCATGACGCCTCTCGCGGGCGTGTCGCCGGCGCCCGTGGCGGACCGTCCGCGGAAGGCGGGCGGCCCGTGGAAACCGGCGACGCCCCGGTCACCGCTGGGGGTTCCGGGGCGCCATGGTCCATCGGCCGCGTCCTGCCGCGGGAGGGCTCAGTGCTCGCGCTTCTCCTTGATGCGCGCCGCCTTGCCGCGCAGGTTGCGCAGGTAGTAGAGCTTGGCACGGCGAACGTCGCCCCGGCTCACGACCTCGATCTTGTCGATCGAGGGGCTGTTGATCGGGAACGTCCGCTCGACGCCGACGCCGTAGCTGACCTTCCGGACGGTGAAGGTCTCGCGGGCACCGCTGCCCTGCCGCCGGATCACCACGCCCTGGAAGACCTGGATACGGCTCCGGTTGCCCTCGGTGACGCGCACGTGAACCTTGAGCGTGTCTCCCGGACGGAAGTCCGGGATGTCGGTGCGCATCGCCGCCTTCTCGATCTCCTGGATCAGGGTGTGCATCGCTGCGGTCCTCATGGTCGAACGCGGCCGCCGAGAGGCCCCGGTGGCTTGTGCATGGGGGCGTCGCGCCGCGGAAGTGAATATGGCCGTGGGGTGCCGTGCGGTGGAGACGCACGCACGGACGCTCTAGTCTGCCACACCTTCGCCGTCAACCGGAAAACCGGCGTCGCGCAGGACCTCGCGGTCCCGCTCGTCCAGGGTCTCCGGGGCGATGCGGCGCAGCAGCTCGGGGCGGTGGCGGGCGGTACGGCGCAGGGCCTCGTCCCGTCGCCAGCGCGCGATGGCGGCGTGGTGCCCCGACAGGAGGACGTCCGGTACGGGGCGCCCGCGCCACACGGGGGGCTTGGTGTAGACGGGGCCTTCCAGGAGCGATTCCATCGCGCCGGGGGCGAAGGAGTCGTCGGCGACCGAATCGGCGTTGCCCAGGACGCCGGGCAGGAGACGCCCGATCGCCTCGACCATCGCCAGGACCGCGACCTCCCCGCCGGCGAGGACGAAGTCGCCGAGGCTGACCTCGTCGACGGGCATGCGGGTACGGGCCTCCTCGGCGACGCGGGAGTCGATGCCCTCGTAACGGCCGCAGGCGAACATCAGCCACGGTTCGGCGGCGTACCGGACCGCGTCGGCCTGCGTGAACGGCCGCCCGCTCGGCGTCGGGATGATCAACCTCGGCGGGCGGGACTCCGAAGACGGCACGGCCTCGCCGGAGAGCGGTGCGGCCTCGCCGGCGGAGGGCGGGACCAGCTCGTCGAGGGCCTCGCCCCACGGTTCCGGTTTCATGACCATGCCGGGGCCGCCGCCGTACGGGGTGTCGTCCACCGTGCGGTGCCGGTCGTGGGTCCAGGTGCGCAGATCGTGGACGCGGACGTCGAGGATCCCGGCCCGCCGCGCCTTGCCGAGGAGCGACACGTCGAGGGCGGCGAAGTACTCGGGGAAGATCGTGATGATGTCGAGTCTCATCGGAGTCCTTCCGAGGGGATCCCCGAGCGGAGGAGAAACAGGGCCTCTCGGGGCGGGGGCGGGATGGCGGCGGCCGTCCCCGCCACGGTGCGGAACGCGCCGGCCGGCCGGACCGGAAGACGGCAGGGAGAAGGGCTCGGCCCGCCGGATCCCGCCTTCGGGCCGGAGAAGGTCAGGACGGGTCGAGCAGACCGGGGGGCGGGTCGATCACGAGCCGGCCTCCGGCGACGTCCACCTCCGGGACGATCGCCGTCACGAACGGGACGAGCCTCTCACCGGCGGGCCCGCGGACCACCAGGAGATCCTGGCCGTGATGCAGAACGTCGGTGACCTCGCCGACCTCGTCGCCGTCCGCGGTGACGACGGAGAGGCCGATCAGCTCCTGGTCGTGGAACTCGTCCGGGTCGTCGGACGGGACGATGTCACCGGGATCGACGACCAGCCAGACGCCGCGCAGGCTTTCCGCGGCGTTGCGGTCGCCGATCCCGGCGAAGCGCACGAGCAGGCGTCCCGAATGCCAGCGGGCGCGCTCGACGGTGAGGGGGCCGGCCGCCTCGGGATCGGTGGCGAGCTTCGCGCCCGGGGAGAACCGGACGTCCGGTGAGTCCGTGCGGACGTCGATGGTCACCTCGCCCCGCACCCCGTGCGGGCGTCCGATCCGTCCCACCGCGAGCGGGTCGCTCATCGGAACGCCACTCAGCGGACCTCGTTGACGTCGAGCAGGTCGACACGCACGTAGCGGCCTCCGGACAGGGCGCTGATCACCGTGCGGAGGGCCTTGGCGGTGCGGCCGCTGCGGCCGATGACCTTCCCGAGGTCCTCGGGGTGCACGCGCACCTCGAGGACTCGGCCGCCCCTGATCCGGCGGGCGCGGACCCGGACGTCGTCCGGGTTCTCCACGATCCCGCGGACCAGGTGCTCGAGCGCTTCTTCGAGCACGGGTCAGCCCTCGCTCTTGGATTCGGTCGTCTCGCCGGCCTTGGCCTCGGACTTCTTGGACTCGGACTTCTTCTTGCCCTTGGTCGCGGGGGCCGGGGTCTCGACGTCGCCCATCGACTCCTTGACGGCGGCCTCGAAGATGGCCTTCTTGTCCGGCTTGGGCTCGGCGACCTTGAGGGTGCCCTCGGCGCCCGGCTCGCCCTTGAACTTCTGCCAGTCGCCGGTGATCTTGAGCAGGTTGAGGACGGGCTCGGTCGGCTGCGCGCCGACGCTGAGCCAGTACTGCGCCCGCTCGGAGTCGATCTTGATGAGGGACGGCTCCTGCTTGGGCTGGTAGAGCCCGATCTCCTCGATGGCGCGCCCGTCACGCTTGGTGCGGGCGTCGGCGACGACGATCCGGTACTGCGGGTTCCGGATCTTCCCCAGACGCTTGAGCTTGATCTTGACTGCCACGGGTGTGGTGTACTCCAGACTTCATGACGGGGTGGACGGGCCCGTGCCGGGTGGGGAACACCGGCTCCTCGCCGCCCGATGGACACCGGTCGCGCAGGACGAGAGAGGGCGCCTCGCGACTCCGGGTTTCCAGCACGCCATTCTGCCAGACGATTGCAGCAAAGGCGCAATCGCACGAGGCCGTGTCCGGCACCGGCGCGTCCGGCCCGGCCGGTGGCGGCGCGAACGCCGGCGCGCGCGGGCTCCGCGAGGACACGTCCGGCAGGCCCGCCGACCCCGGCCGCGGCGGCCGGGCATGCGGTCACTTCTTCTTGCGCCCCTGGAGCTTGCCGAGGTCCGGCATCTGGAAGCCCGGGGGAAGCTGGCCGCCGAGGCCGGGCGGGAGCCCGCCCGGGCCGCCGCCGAGCCCCGGCGGGAGCCCCTTGGGCAGGCCCTCGGCCGCGGGCTGCTGCTCGTCCCGGCGCGTCTTGGCGGCGGCGCGCTTGCGCGGGTCCCCGCTGCGCTGCTTGCCCTTCTTCTTGGACCCCTTCGCGCCCTTGGCCGCCTTCCTGCGTCCGCCGGGCATCCCGGGAAAGCCCAGCCCGCCGGCCATCTGGCGCATCATCTTCTGCGCCTCGAAGAACCGGGTGACGAGGCTGTTGACCTCGCCGACGGTGACGCCCGAGCCCTTGGCGATGCGGGCCCGCCGCGACCCGTTGATGATCTTGGGCTGGCGGCGCTCCTCCGGGGTCATCGAGCGGATGATCGCGGCGATGCGGTCCAGGTCCCGGTCGTCGATGGAGTTGATCTGCTCCCGGACCTGGCTCATGCCCGGCATCATGCCGAGCAGGTTCCCGATCGGGCCGAGCTTGCGGATCATCATCATCTGCTCGAGGAAGTCCTCGAGGGTGAAGTCCTCGCCGGAGGCGAACTTGGTGGACATCCGCTCGGCCTGCTCGGCGTCGAACGCCTTCTCGGCCTGCTCGATCAGGGTGAGGATGTCCCCCATGTCGAGGATCCGGCCGGCCATGCGGTCGGGATGGAAGACGCTGAAGTCCTCCAGCTTCTCGCCCGTCGAGGCGAACATGATGGGACGCCCGGTGATGTGCCGCACCGACAGCGCCGCGCCGCCGCGGGCGTCGCCGTCGAGCTTGGTGAGGACGACGCCGTCGAAGCCGACGCCCTCCATGAACGCCTGGGCGGTGTTGACGGCGTCCTGGCCGACCATCGCGTCCACGACGAACAGCACCTCGTCGGGCTTGACCGCGTCGCGGATGTCGATGGCCTGCTGCATCATCTCGGCGTCGACGCCGAGGCGGCCCGCGGTGTCGATGACGACCACGTCGTGCTGCGCGTGCCGGGCGTGCTCGATCGAGCGGCGGGCGACGTCCACCGGGTCGCCGACCCCGTTGCCCGGCTCGGGGGCGAACACCGCGACCCCGGCCCGCTCCCCGAGGACCTGCAGCTGCTGGACGGCGTTGGGCCGCTGCAGGTCGGCGGCCACGAGCATGGGCGCGTGGCCCTCCTGCTTCAGCCACCGGGCGAGCTTGCCCGCCAGGGTGGTCTTACCGGAACCCTGGAGCCCCGCGAGCATGATGACGGTGGGCGGGGTCTTGGCCAGCCGGATCCGGCGGGTCTCGCCGCCGAGGATGGCGATGAGCTCCTCGTTGACGATCTTGACGACCTGCTGTGCCGGGTTCAGTGCCTGCGAGACCTCGGCGCCCCGCGCCCGCTCCTTGACGTGCGCGATGAAGTCCTTGACCACCGGCAGCGCGACGTCGGCCTCCAGAAGCGCGATCCGGATCTCGCGGGCCGCGGCGTCGATGTCGGCCTCGGAGAGCCTGCCCTTGCTGCGCAGCGACGAGAAGACCGTCGTCAACCGGTCGGAGAGCGTCTCGAACACGTGTCTGGACCGTCCTTGGAAAGCCGTTGGGGTCGCCTATCAGCGTATCGGTTCGGCGGCCGGGCCCCATCCGTCTCGCCGGGCCCCTTTTCCGGGACTCCGCGTTCCCGCGCCGGCGCGCCCGGACGGCCGGACGGTCAGCGGAGGGCGGCGAGAATCTCGGACCGCACGGCGTCGAGGGCCGCGGAATCGCCGAGGGGCCGCCCCTCGCCGTCCACGACGTAGAAGACGTCGACGGCCTCGGCGCCGAGCGTGTCGACCCGCGCCGCGCGGACCTGGAGGCCGCACGCCCCCAGCGCCTGCCCGATCCGCCAGAGCAGCCCGGGCCGGTCGTGGGCGCGGACCTCGACGACGGTGGCGCTGTGGGACGCGTCGTCCACGATCATCACGCGCGGCGGCGGGACCGTCACGCCCCGCCGCGTCCGGACGGACCGGGCGCGGCGTTCGAGCCGGGCCGCGACGTCGAGCCGGCCGGCGAGCATGCGCCGCAGGTCCGCCTCGAGGCCGGCCGGGTCCGGCGGGGCGCCGTACTCGGGGACGGCGGTGAAGTCCAGGACCGCGGTCCCGCCGGAGGCGTCGACGGAGGAGATCGTGCGGGCGGTCTTCACGGCCAGGCGATGCAGCGCGAGGACGCCGGCCGCGCGCCACAGCAGTCCGGGCCGGTCGGGCGCGGCGATCGTGACGCGGGAGCCGGTGACGCGGACGGCGGCGCCGTCGTGGCGGACGAGGGCCAGCCGGTCCGGGCCGAGGTCGGGGGCGGGCGGCGGCGTCCCGCCCGACACCGCGGCGGCGGCGCGCCGGGCGAGCTCGGCGACGAGCCGGGCCTTCCAGGTCCCCCAGGCGGCGGGGCCGGTGGCCTCGCCGTCGGCGGTGGCGAGGGCGGCGAGCAGGCCGATGATCTCGCGTTCCCGGCCGGGGGCGACCCCGGAGACCGCGTCGATGACGGTCTGCACGGTGACCGGGTCGTCGATGTCACGACGGGTCGCGGTCTCGGGAAGAAGCAGGTGGTGACGGACGAGGGTCTCCAGGACGGCGACGTCCTCCTCGGGGAAGCCGAGGCGGGCGCCGATGTCGCGGGCGATGACCGCCCCGGTCGCGGAGTGGTCGCCGGGCCTGCCCTTGCCGATGTCGTGCAGGAGCGCGCCGACGAGGAGGAGGTCGGGCCGGCCGACGTCGCGGGTGAGGGCGGCGGCGCCCGCGGCGGCCTCCACGAGGTGCCGGTCCACGGTGAACCGGTGAATGGGGTTGCGTTGCGGCCGGTTGCGGACGTGTTCCCAGTCGGGCAGCAGCCGGACGATGATCCCGGCCTGGTCCAGGGCCTCCCAGACGCCGATGGCCGCCGGCCCGGCGCCGAGCAGGGCGACGAGGGCGTCGCGGGCCTCGGGGGGCCACGGCACCGGTGGCAGGGCGGCGTGCTCGGCGAGGCGGGCGACGGTGGCGGGCGCGAGCGGAAGGCCCGCCTGCGCCGCGGCGGCGGCGACGCGCAGCACGAGCGCGGGGTCGTTCAGGTCGGCGCCCCGCGCCAGGACGACCTCGCCCTCGTACTCGACGGCGCCGTCGCCGACGGGCCGGCGTTCCGCGCCGCCCCGGCCCCGGGCGGGATCGCCGCCGCTCGCGCCCGGCCGGCGGCCGCGCGACGCGGTGAAACGGTCGACGCGGCGCCACAGATGGGACGACGCGTAGGTGATCGTGCGGGCCGCCTCGGCGATCGAGCGCTGCATGACGTCCGCGCCCGGCAGGCCGAGGGCGCGGGCGACCGCCTCCTGTTCCTGCAGGACGAGGCGGTCGCCGGAGCGTCCGGTGACCTCGTGCAGTGCGTGCCGGACGTCGAGGAGCAGGTCGTGGGCGGCCCGGACCCGCCCGCCGGGGGCGGACGCCACCCAGGAGGCGGCGACGGCGTGCATGACGTGGACGTCGCGGAGCCCGCCGCGCGCCTCCTTGATGTCGGGCTCCAGCAGGAACGCGAGCTCGCCCTGCCTCTCCCAGCGTTCGCGGCACATCGCCGCCAGCTCCGCCAGCCGGACCGGGGCGTCGGCGCGCCAGTCGGCGAGGACGACGGAGCGCAGCTCGTCCGCGAGCGCGCGGTCGCCGGCGATGGGACGCGCCGACAGCAGCCCGAGCGCGGCCTTCAGATCTTCGCGCGCCACGGTGCGCGCCTCGCCGACGGTCCGGACGGAGTGGTCGAGCCGCAGCCCGGAGTCCCAGACCGGGTACCAGATCCGGTCGGCGATCTGCGCGACGTCGGTGCGGCCGCGGTGCAGCAGCACGAGGTCGAGGTCGCCGCCGGGGGTCAGCTCCCGGCGCGCGTGGCCGCCGACCGCGACGAGCGCGACGTCGTCCGGGACACCGCCGGCCGTGAGGAGGGAGCCGAGCCAGCGGTCCAGTTCCTCGGCACGAGCGGCCCGCGCCGCCGCGAGGGCGGCGCGGGCCGCTTCGGCCGTGCCCGCCGCGCCCGGCCCGGCCTCGGCGGGACCTGACGCGGCCGGGTCGTCTCCCGGGTGCGGCGTCGCGAGCGGCACGGGCGCCTAGAGGGCTTCCGGGCCGGTCTCGCCGGTGCGGACGCGCACGACGGTGTCGACGGGGACCGCCCAGACCTTGCCGTCACCGATCTTGTCGGTGCGGGCGGCCTTGACGATCACGTCGATGATGTCGTCGGCGTCGTCGGAGTCGACGAGGACCTCGACCCGCACCTTGGGCACCAGGTCGACCTGGTACTCGGCGCCGCGGTAGACCTCGGTGTGACCCTTCTGGCGGCCGTAGCCGCTGGCCTCGCTGACGGTCATGCCCTTGACGCCGAACGTCTCCAGGGCCTTTTTGACCTCGTCCAGCTTGAACGGCTTGATGACCGCCGTGATGAGCTTCATCCCTACGCCTCCACCTTCTTCGTCGCGCCCTCGGACTTCGCGGCGCCGTCCGACTCGGCCGCGCCGTCGGAGCCGGCCTCGGCCTTCGTCGCGCCGCCGGACTTGGCCGCGTCCTCGGCGGCCGAGGCGGCGGCCACGGCCGTACCGGAGCCGCCCGCGCGGATGGTGCCGAAGTCGTAGGCGGTCTCGGCGTGGGTGGTGCTGTCGAGACCGGTGGCCTCGTCCTCCGCGCTGGCCCTGAAGCCCATCACCAGGTCGATGATCTTGCCGATCACGAAGGTCACCACGAACGAGTAGACGATGGTCGCCACGACGGCCAGCGCCTGCTTGCCGAGCAGCGACACGCCGCCGCCGGCGAACAGGCCGTCGGCGCCGCCGTCGTTCACCGCGGTGGTCGCGATGAACCCGATGAGCAGGGCGCCGACGATGCCGCCGACCATGTGGACGCCGACCACGTCGAGCGCGTCGTCGTAGCCGAGCTTGTACTTGAGGCCGACCGCGTACGCGCAGGCGACACCGGCGACGAGACCGATGGCGATGGCCCCGAGCGGCGTCACGAACGCACAGGCGGGGGTGATGGCGACCAGACCGGCCACGACGCCGGACGCGAGGCCGAGCGTGGTGGACGCGCCGTCCCGCAGCTTCTCGACGACGATCCACGCGAACGCGGCGGCGCAGGTCGCGGCGATCGTGTTGATGAAGGCGATGGCCGCGATCTCGTCGGCGGCCCCGGCCGAGCCGGCGTTGAACCCGAACCAGCCGAACCACAGCAGACCCGCCCCGAGCAGGACGAACGGCAGGTTGTGCGGACGCATCGGCTCCTTCGGCCAGCCCTGACGCTTGCCGAGGACGAGCGCGAGGGCGAGGGCCGCGACACCGGCGTTGATGTGGACGACGGTTCCGCCCGCGAAGTCCAGCGCGCCGAGTTCGAAGATCCAGCCGGCCTTGCCGTTCTCC
>DATCLF010000174.1:0-17408 GCA_036564055.1 Spirillospora sp. | reverse complement strand
CCCGCCGCGGCACGCCCGCGTCGAAGCCGAGCCGCCCGCCGATCCCGCCGCCGGGCAGGGGGGAAGGGCCCGCGCGCGAGCCGGCCGGGGCGGCGGCGCGGCCGGCGCGTCCCATCGTGACGCGGGGCCGTGGGCCGACTATCCGGCGGGGCCGTCGTTCCTGCGCGCCCTGGCGGACGGCAGGGCGCCCCGGGCGGTGTGGACCGCGCTGCCCGGCTCCGACTGGACGGCCGCCGTCGCCCGCGCCGTCGCCGTGGCCCTGGCCGGCGGGCGCGGTGCCCTGGTCGTCGTGGCCGACGGACGCGACGTCGCCCGCGTGGACGCCGCGCTGACCGAGGAGCTGGGGGAGGGGGCCCATGTCGCGTTGACCGCGGAACCGGGCCCGGCCGAGCGCTACCGCAGATGGCTGGCCGTCCTGCGCGGGTCGGCGCGGGCGGTGGTCGGCACGCGCGCCGCCATGTTCGCCCCGGTCGCGGACCTCGGTCTCGTGGTGCTGTGGGACGACGGCGACGACGTCCACGCCGAGCCGCACGCGCCGTACCCGCACGCCCGCGACGTCCTCGCCCTGCGCGCCCACAGGACGGGCGCGGCGGCGCTGATCGGCGGGTACACGAGGACCACCGACGCGACGCGGCTCGTCGAGTCCGGGTGGGCGCACGCGCTCGCGGCCGACCGGCCGCGCGTCCGCGCGGCGATGCCCCGCGTCCGCTACGCCGGGGAGGACGCGCAGCTCGCCAGGGACGCCGCCGCCCGGACCGCCCGGCTGCCGAACCTCGCGTTCGAGGCGGCCCGCCGCGCGCTGGAGGACGGCCCGGTCCTCGTGCAGGTTCCCCGGCGCGGGTACGTGCCGGGGATCGCGTGCGGCCGCTGCCGCACCCCGGCCCGGTGCGCGGCCTGCCGGGGGCCGCTGTCGCTGCCGTCGTCGCACGCGGCGCCGCACTGCCGGTGGTGCGGGCGCATCGCGGGGGACTGGCACTGCCCCGAATGCGGCTTCATGCGGCTTCGCGCGGTCGTGGTCGGCGCCAGGCGCACCGCCGAGGAACTGGGCAGGGCGTTCCCCGGCGTCCCCGTGCGGACGTCCGGGCGGGACGCGGTTCTGGAACGGGCCGGACCCGAACGTGCCCTGGTCGTGTGCACTCCCGGGGCGGAGCCGCCGGCGGAGGGCGGGTACGCCGCCGCGCTGCTGCTCGACGGCTGGGTGCTGCTCGGCCGCCCGGACCTGCGCGCCGCGGAGGAGACGCTGCGGCGCTGGATGAACGCGGCGGCGCTCGTCCGGCCCGGGGCGCCGGTCGTCGTCGCGGCGGAGGGGTCGCTGCCCGCCGTCCAGGCCCTCGTCCGGTGGGACCCGATCACCTTCGCGGAGCGGGAACTGGCCGAGCGCAGGGAGGCCGGGTTCCCGCCGGCGGCCAGGATGGCGTCGCTGACCGGGACTCCCGCGGCCGTCAGGGAGCTGCTGGCCGACGCCAGGCTGCCGGAGGGCGCCGAGGTGCTCGGACCCGTCCCCGTCCCGCAGCCTCCCGGTTCACAGCCGGGAGCCGAGGGGCAGGAAAGAGAACGCGCGCTGATCCGTGTGCCGCTGCGGGCCGGGCCCGCCCTGGCGCGGGCGTTGAAGGAGGCCCAGGGGGTGCGGAGCGCCCGCAAGGCCGCCGAGACCGTACGGGTGCAGATCGACCCCCTGGAGCTGATCTGACCAATAGGGTTCTCTGGTGGCCGGAAACTGGGTGGAGACCACGGTGGGCGACCTGCGCCGGTGGTCCGATGAACAGGGCAAGGTACTCGACGAGGCGGGAACGCGGATCCTGCTCGAACTGGCGCAGAGGGAGCTGGGCCTGGACGGTCCGGACGCGCTGACGCCCGAGCACGTGCGCGTCCTTCTGCTCAAGGTTTTCCCCGAGTCCGTGGTCGCCGGGCGCGAGGACGTGCCCGCGGTCCTGGAGGCGCTCCGGCGGATCGTCGCCTGCCTGGGCGACACCGGAGCCGTCGGCGCGGACGACGCCGCGGCCCTGCGGGACGAGATCGACCGGGCCGCCCCCGAGTTCGAGAGGCTCGTCGCCGCGGCCGACGGCGAGGAACGGCTGGCCGCCGCCGAGGTCATCGGCGGGCTGATGCAGGCCGACGGCGTCCCCCTGGACGACCAGGACGCGGTCGAGGAGTGGATCAGGGAGTTCGAGGCGCTGCCCGAGCATGAGCGCTACGCCCGCACCGAGGGGCATCTGCGCCGGATGGCGGAGCTCGTCGTCCCGCCGGTGCGGCTCGCCCCCGAGGCGGAGCTCGCGGACGCGGCGCGCCGTTCCCCCCTGACCCGCAGGGTCCTCGACCTGGCCGAGTGGACGGGGGAACGGAACCTCACCGAGCACGACGCGCTCACCGAGGCCGACGCCGAGGCCGCGTCCGCGGCGCTCGGCCTGCAGACCCCGCGCCGCCACGGGCGGATGGAGGACGCGGGCGAGCTGGAACGGTTCTGGTGGGCCGCCGTCGAGGCGGAGGTGATCAGAGCCGAGGACGGCACCGCCCGCCCGGGGCCCGCCCTGGACGGCCTGCGTTCCTCTGACGACGCCGCGTTCCTCGCCGCCTGGCTGCCGCTGTTCGACGCCCTCGTGGTCCCCGGCCACGACTACGCGGACGGCCTCGACGCGCTCGAGGTCGTCCAGAACGAGATGACCGGGGTCCTCATCCACCTGTACGAGCAGGAGGAGCCGACCACGCCCGGGACCCTCCTCGCGGCGCTGCTCGACCACGTCGAGGAGTCCTACGACCTGTCCGACGCCGACGCCATGGCCGCGCTGGTGGCGGACGCGTTCCACCTGGAGCTGGCGGCGCTGGAGCAGTGGGGCGTCGTGGAGGCCGTCGGCGAGGGGCGGGCGCTGACGCCGCTCGGCGTGTGGGCGGTGCGCGAGCTGCTGGTCGCCGACGGGTACACCGCGCCGGTCGTCGGGGAGCTGGCGGACGCGGGGGCCGCCGAGCTCATCGCCGGCCTCACGTGGTACCGGCCCGACACCGCGGACGAGGAGATCGAGGGCTGGCTGGCTCGGCAGGACCCCAAGGACGCCGCCGCCGACCTCCTCGACGTCATGCGCACCGGCAGCCCGGGCGCCCGGAACCTGGCGGCGGCCGTCCTGCAGCGCATCGGCCCCGAGGCGGCCCCCGTCGTCCGCGCCGCCCAGGACCATCCCCTCGTCTCGCCGTACGCCGCGCTGTGGCTGAAGGCCACGGGCGACCCGTCCGGGCGGGAACTGGCGCACGAGGAGTACCTGTGGGTGTTCGTCGACACGGTCGCCGGGATGATGGAGACCACCGACCCGCAGGAGGCCGTCGAGGCCGCCCTGCTCGACGTCCCGGCGGGAGTGGAGATGGAGACGATGGTCGGCGAACTGTGGCGCACCGAGCACCCGGGAGTGGCCGACGTCCTGGACGCCCTGGGCGCGCATCACCCCGACAAGGCCACCGCCAAAGCCGCCCGGACCGCCGCCTACAAGGCACGGTCGGCCGGCCGGAACGAAGGAGGCGTGTGACGCTTCTGCGGCGTGCGAGGATTCAGGGGACGCCTCCGCAGACCGCCCCTTCGTAGACTGGACGCGTCCCACCCGCCAGGAATTCAGGAACCCGGGGAACCGCGCAGGGACCCCGCAGGAAACGGAGCCTTCGTTGGCCGTCAAGCCCATCCGCCTCTTCGGTGATCCCGTGCTGCGCACACCCGCGGAGCCGGTGAAGGACTTCGACAAGGAGCTGCGGCAGCTCGTCAAAGACCTCACCGACACGATGATCGACGCTCCGGGGGTCGGCCTTGCCGCCCCCCAGCTCGGGGTGAGCCTGCGGGTGTTCACCTACTATGTCGACGACCGTCTCGGGCACCTGGTCAACCCCACGCTGGACCTGTCGGACGAGCAGGAGACCGACGACGAGGGCTGCCTGTCCCTTCCCGGTCTGGCGTTCCCCACGCCGCGGGCCGTGCGGGCCGTCGCCAAGGGCTTCAACATGTACGGGGAGCCGATCACCCTCGAGGGGACGCACCTGCTGGCCCGCTGCGTCCAGCACGAGACCGACCATCTCGACGGGGTCATCTTCATCGACCGGATGGATCCGGAGCAGCGCAAGGCCGCGATGAAGGCGATCAGGGAGGCCGAGTGGTTCGGTGAACCGGCCCCGGTCGTCAAGGAGTCACCGCACCCGACCTTCGGGAAGGCCCTCTAGCCGATGCCCGTCCCCCAGATACCCGTCCCCCGGCGAGCAAGGCGCCGCCGCCTCGCGGTTGCGGGGTGGTGCCGGTGAGGCTGGTCTTCGCCGGGACCCCCGAGACCGCGCTGCCGTCCCTGAAGGCGCTCATGGAGTCCTCGCACGAGGTCGTCGCGGTCGTGACCCGCCCGGACCGGCCCGCGGGCCGGGGACGCCGCCTGACCCCGAGCCCGGTCGCGCAGTTCGCCGCCGAGGCGGGCGTCGAGGTCCTCAAGCCCGCGAAGGCCGGCGACCCGGAGTTCCTCGCGCGGCTCCGCGAGATCGCGCCCGACTGCTGCCCCGTCGTCGCCTACGGCGCGCTGCTGCCCCGGGAGGCCCTCGACATCCCCCGGCACGGTTGGGTGAACCTGCACTTCTCGCTGCTGCCCGCCTGGCGCGGCGCGGCGCCCGTCCAGCGCGCCATCCTGCACGGCGACGACATGACCGGCGCGTGCACGTTCCAGATCGAGGAAGGCCTGGACACCGGTCCCGTCTACGGCGTCCTCACCGAGCCGATCCGTCCCCGCGACACCGCCGGCGACCTGCTGGAGCGGCTCGCGGTCGCCGGAGCGGGCCTCCTCGTGGACACGATGGACGGGATCGAAAGGGGTGTCCTGGAGGCCCGCCCGCAGCCCGCGGAGGGCGTTTCCCACGCGGCGAAGCTGACGCCGGATGACGCCCGCGTCGACTGGACCAAGCCGGCCATGCACATCGACCGGCTCGTCCGCGCCTGCACGCCCGCTCCCGGCGCCTGGACCACCTTCCGGGACAAGAGGCTCAAGCTGGGGCCGGTCCGGCCGGCGCCCGGCGCGGAGAAGCTGGCGCCGGGTGAGCTGCGTCCGGGCAAGAAGGAGGTCCTGGTGGGGACGGGCACCTGCCCCGTCGCGCTCGGCGAGGTGCAGCCGCAGGGCAGGCGCCGCATGGCCGCCGCCGACTGGCTGCGTGGAGTGGACCTCACCGACAAGGACGCGTTGCACTGATGCCGCCCGCCCGTAAACGCCGGCACGCCCGGAACCGCAGGCCCGGCGGTCCCCGCAGGACGGGCCGCCCCCAGGACCTGGTCCGGCGCACGGCGTTCGACGTGATCCGCGCCGTGGAGACGCGCGACGCGTACGCCAACCTGCTGCTGCCCGGCCGCCTGCGCGACCGGGGCCTCGAAGGACGCGACGCGGCCCTCGCCACGGAGCTGACCTACGGCACGCTGCGCGGCCGCGGCACCTACGACGCGGTGCTCGCGCTGTGCAGCGACCGCGACCTGCGCCGCATCGACCCGCCGCTGCTGGACGTGCTGCGTCTCGGCGCGCACCAGATCCTCGGGACCCGCATCCCCGCGCACGCCGCGGTGGCGACGGCGGTCGAGCTGGCGCGGTCGGTGGCGGGCCCGGGGCAGGCCAAGTTCGCCAACGCGGTGCTGCGCAAGGTCGCCACCCGGGACCTGCCCGCGTGGCTGGAGATCGTGGCGCCCGCCGACGCGGACGTCACGACCCGCCTGTCGATCGCCCACAGCCATCCCCGGTGGATCGTGTCCGCCCTGCGCGACGCCGTCGGCGACGGCGAGATCGAGGAGCTCCTCGCCGCCGACAACGCCCGCCCGCGCGTCACCCTCGTCGCCCGTCCCGGCAGGGCCACCGTCCAGGAGCTGTGCGACGCGGGTGCGGAGCCCGCGCCGTACTCGCCCTACGCCGCCGTGATGACGGAAGGGGACCCGGCGGCCGTCCCGGCCGTCCGCGAGGGACGCGCCGCCGTGCAGGACGAGGCCAGCCAGCTCGTCGCCCTGGCGCTCGCCGACGCCCCCCTGGACGGCCCGGACGGGCTGTGGGCCGACCTCTGCGCGGGCCCGGGAGGCAAGGCCGGTCTGCTCTCGGCCCTCGCCGCCGAACGCGGCGCGCGGCTCCTCGCGGTCGACGTGGCGCCGCACCGCGCCGGTCTCGTGCGCCGCGCGGTCGACGACCGGGCCGCGGTGGTCGTCGCCGACAGCACCGCGCCCGCGTGGCGTCCCGGCGTGTTCGACCGGGTCATGGTCGACGCGCCCTGCACCGGTCTCGGGGCGTTGCGCCGGCGGCCGGAGGCCCGCTGGCGCCGCGGTCCCGAGTCGGTCGCCGAGCTCGGCCCGCTCCAGCGCGGTCTCCTCGCCTCGGCGCTGGAGTCCGTCCGCCGCGGAGGCGTCGTCGCCTACGTCACCTGCTCGCCGCACCTCGCCGAGACCCGGGTGGTGGTGGACGACGTCCTGCGCGGCCGCGACGACGTGGAACGGCTTGACGCGCCGCAGGTACTGGCGTCATCGGCGCATGACCTGAGCGGGCTGGGGAACGGGCCTTACGCCCAGTTCTGGCCGCATCGCCACGGCACGGACGCGATGTTCCTCGCCCTCTTGCGGCGAACCTGACCGGGTTGAGGCGTGCTCACGGGCTGCGGCGTACTTGACGGCGTGCTCGCCCCGTGGAGGTTCCGTCCTGACCGGCTTCTGGCATGTGGCGTCGGCGCTCGGCAGCTCGGGCCTGTACGTAGCGGTGCTCCTCGTCCTGTTCTGGTGCGTCGCCCCACGCCCGGCGGCGCGCGCCGCGGTCCTCCTGCTGTTCGGCGCCTACCTCAACACGCTCCTCAAGTTCGTCTTCCACGACCCCCGCCCCTACTGGACGGATCCCGCCGTCGAAGGCGAGCAGGCGATCTCGTCGTTCGGGATGCCGTCCGGCCATGCCCAGAACGCGGCGACGGGCTGGGGATTCGCCGCCCTGCAGACCAGGCGCCGGGCACTGTGGGCGGGGGCCGCGGTCGTCATCGTTCTGATCGGGCTGTCCCGCGTGTATCTCGGCGTCCACTCGATCGGCCAGGTCCTGGCCGGCTGGGGCATCGGCTTTGCCCTCCTAGGGGTCGCCCTGATCGCCGGACCGTACATCGTCACCTGGTGGACGAGCCGTCGCCTCGCCGTGCAGCTCGTCCTCGCGCTGGCGGTCTCGCTGCTGCTCCTCGGGGCGGCGTGGGCGGCGCTGGAGCCGCTCGACGGCTGGAGATGGCCCGCCGCCTGGACCGCGGAGATCAGGGAGGCCGGGGGCCGGGCCGAGCCTCTCACGCCGGCCGAGCCGGCCCGCGCCGCGGGCGGGCTCGGCGGCGTCCTCGCGGGACTGTCGGTGCTGAAGGCCCGCGGCTGGTTCGTCCCCGGAGACGGTCTGTGGCGGCGGCTGGCCTGCCTGCCCGTCGCCCTGGGCGGCGGCGCGGTCGTCTACCTCCCGGCGATCCTGATCGGCGGATCCGGCTCGTGGGAGGGGTTCGCCGTCCACGCGGCGCTCGGGCTGTGGGTCACGGCCGGGGCGCCGGAGGCCTTCGTCGGGCTCCGCCTGGCCGCCCGGCCCACCCCCGACCTCACCCGGCCGGGTGAGGAGGCGGCCGGAACGCGTCAATAGACTCGGTGCATCATGGCTCCGCAGATCTCGCCCAGCATCCTGTCCGCCGACTTCGCGCGCCTGGCCGACGAGGTGGCGCGCGTCGCCGACTCGGCCGACTGGGTCCACGTCGACGTCATGGACAACCACTTCGTCCCCAACCTCACCCTGGGGCTGCCGGTCGTCCAGGCGCTGCTCGACCACAGCGCGCTTCCCCTCGACTGCCATCTCATGATCGAGGACCCGGATCGCTGGGCCCCGCAGTACGCCGAGGCCGGCGCCAAGAGCGTGACCATCCACGCCGAGGCCGCGAAGGCGCCCATCCGCACCCTGCGGGCCATCCGCGCCGCGGGCGCACGCGCGGGCCTCGGGATCAACCCGGCCACGCCGGTCGACGGGTTCGAGGACATCCTCGGCGAGATCGACATGCTGCTCCTCATGACCGTGGAGCCCGGCTTCGGCGGCCAGAGGTTCCTGGACGTCGTCCTGCCGAAGATCCGCCGCGCCCGCGAGCTGATCAAGGGCCGTGACCTGCCGGTGTGGCTCCAGGTCGACGGCGGCGTCAGCGCGGAGACCATCGAACGCTGCGCCGAGGCCGGAGCCGACGTCTTCGTGGCGGGCAGCGCCGTCTACGGGGCCGACGACCCGGCCGAGGCCGTCCGCAGGCTGCGGGCGCTGGCCGAGGAGGCCACGGCGAAGGCGGACTGGTGATCCTGCCCTGCGACGCCGTCCTGTTCGACGTCGACGGCACCCTGATCGACTCCACGCCGCTCGTGGAAGAGGCCGCCCGGCAGTGGGCGCCCGGGTACGGAATCGACCCGGACGAGTTCCTCGCGGACGCCCACGGGCGCCGGACCGCCGACCGCGTCGCCGACTTCCTCCCGCCGGACCGGGTGGCCGCCGCCAGCGCGCATTTCGAAGCCCTCGAAGACGCCCTCACCGACGGCATCGCCCCGCTGCCCGGCGCGGTGGACCTCCTGGCCGGCATGAGCGGCCCGTCCTGCGCGTTCGTGACCTCGATGCACAGGGCGCAGCTGGAGAAGCGCATCGAGGCCGCGGGCATCCCGCTTCCGCCCGTCGCGGTCACCGCCGACGACGTCGGCCGCGGCGAACCCGACCCGTCCGGATACCGGCAGGCGGCGCGGCGGCTCGGGGTCGACCCCGCCCGCTGCGTCCTCGTCGAGGACGCCCCCGCGGGCGTCGCCGCCGGCCGCGCCGCCGGAGCCGTCGTCCTCGCCGTCCTCACCAGCCACCCGCCGCAGGAGCTGACGGCGGCCGACCACGTCGTCGAGAACCTGACGCGCGTGACCGCCGCGCCGGAGGGACTGCGCCTCGCCGGCTGGGCTGACGACGGGGGCCGTGCGCGGGCCCCCGCGTGGCGATGCTCACACCGGGCGGGAATGCGCGGCGTGGCAGACTGGTTGCCAAGCATGAACGCGTGCTCCGGGGTCGGTGAAATTCCGAACCGGCGGTGACAGTCCGCGACCCGGCCGAGGCCATCGGCCGGTGGACCCGGTGGAATTCCGGGACCGACGGTGAAAGTCCGGATGGGAGGCAGCGCGCGGTACACCCCCGGCTGGGGGTGTGCGCTGACGTGCGAACGTCCCCGGAGCCCTGACCCAGGAGGCCCGGGAGATGTTCACCGGCATCGTCAAGGAGCTCGGCGAGATCGTGAGGATCGAGCCCCGCGGGGACTCGGTCGAGCTCGCGGTACGCGGCCCGGTCGTCACGCAGGACGCCGTCCACGGCGCGTCGATCGCCGTCAACGGCGTCTGTCTCACCGTCGTGGACGTCCAGGGCGAGGTCTTCACCGCCGACGCCGTCAAGGAGACCCTCGACAAGTCCAGCCTCGGTGCGCTGGAACCCGGGTCCAAGGTCAACCTCGAACGGCCCGTCCGGCTGTCCGACCGGCTCGGCGGGCACCTCGTGCAGGGCCACGTGGACGGCGTCGGCACGATCCTCTCCCGGGAGCCGGGGGACCGGTGGGACGTCGTCACGATCTCCCTTCCCACGGACCTCGCGCGTTACGTGGTCGACAAGGGCTCGATCACCGTGGACGGCATCAGCCTCACCGTCGTGGAGGCCGGCACGGACCGGTTCAGCGTCGCCCTCATCCCCACGACGCTCGCCCTGACGACACTCGGCCACAAGAAGCCCGGCGATCCCGTGAACCTCGAAGTGGACGTCGTGGCCAAGTACGTCGAGCGCATGCTCAGACGACCGGATCCGGCGGACGGCTCCGGGACGCCCGGGCCCAGCACGCCCCCAGAAAGAAGGCGGTGACCGCATGAGCGGCAACGACAACCCGATCGCCGGAATCGACGCCGGGATCACCGGCATCGACGGCATCGACGACGGGGGGATCTTCGACTCGGTCGAGTCGGCGATCGCCGACATCGCGGCGGGACGTCCCGTCGTGGTCGTCGACGACGAGGACCGGGAGAACGAGGGAGACGTCATCTTCGCGGCGGAGAAGGCGACGCCCGAGCTGCTGACGTTCACGATCCGGTACACCAGCGGCGTCATCTGCGTCCCGATGGAGGGCGCCGAGCTCGACCGGCTGCAGATCCCCCTGATGACCGCGCAGAACACCGAGCGGATGCGCACCGCGTACACGGTCAGCGTCGACGCGCGCGACGGCGTCACGACCGGCATCTCCGCCGCAGACCGCGCCCGCACGATCAGGGTGCTGTGCGACCCCGCGTCCGAGGCGCGCGACCTCGTCCGGCCCGGCCACATCTTCCCGCTGCGCTACCGCGAGGGCGGTGTGCTGCGCCGCCGGGGCCACACCGAGGCGGCCGTGGACCTCGCCAGGCTGGCCGGGCTCGCCCCCGCGGGCGTGCTCGCCGAGGTCGTCAACGAGGACGGCACCATGGCGCGGCTCCCGGAACTCCAGGTCTTCGCCAAGGAGCACGGGCTCAAGCTCATCTCGATCGAGCAGCTCGCCGAATACCGCAGGCGCACCGAGCCGACGGTCACCCGCGTGGTGGAGACCCGCCTGCCCAACCGGTACGGCATGTGGCGCGCGGTCGGGTTCTCCGGGGTCGTCGACGGCAGCGAGCACGTCGCGATGGTCTTCGGCGACATCGGCGACGGCGAGGACGTCCTCGTCCGCGCCCACTCCGAATGCCTCACCGGCGACGTCCTGCACTCCGAACGCTGCGACTGCGGTACCCAGCTCGACGCCGCCATGGAACGCATCGCGGCAGAGGGACGGGGCATCGTGCTGTACCTGCGCGGCCACGAAGGACGCGGCATCGGGCTGCTCGCCAAGCTGAAGGCGTACGCGCTGCAGGACGACGGGGCCGACACCGTCGACGCCAACCTCGAACTCGGGCTCCCCGCCGACGCCCGCGAGTACTCCAACGCGGCCCATATGCTGCGTGACCTCGGCGTACGCTCGGTGAGGGTGCTCACCAACAACCCGACGAAGCTGAAGGGCCTCGACGGGTTCGGCATCGAGGTGCGGGGCCGCGAGCCGATGCCGGTCATCGTCACCGAGCACAACAGGCGCTACCTGACGGTCAAGCGCGACCGTCTCGGACACCGGATCGAGGGACTGACATGAGCGGTGCAGGACGCCCCGAGACGGCCCCCGTCGACGCGGCCGGGCTCACGCTCGGCATCGTGTGCACGCGGTGGCACGCGCGGGTCACCGACGCGCTCCTGGACCGGGCGCTCGCGGCCGCCAAGGCCTGCGGGATCGACGAACCGGTCGTCGCCCGCGTGCCGGGGGCGCTGGAGATCCCCGTGGTCGCCCAGCAGCTCGCCCGGGACCTGGACGCCGTGGTCTGCCTGGGCGCGGTCGTCCGCGGCGCCACCGCGCATTTCGACTACGTCTGCGACTCGGTCACCGCGGGTGTGACCCGCGTCGCGCTCGACGAGTCCACTCCGGTGGGCAACGGCGTTCTCACATGTGACACCATTGAGCAGGCACTGGAACGCAGCGGGCTGCCCGGCAGCTCCGAGGACAAGGGATGGGAGGCGACTGTGGCCGCACTCGACACGGCACTGACCTTGCGGGGTCTGCGGCATCACGGTCTCGCCGGGCGCGACGCGGAGCATAGCTAGGCGTCGGGGGCCCGCGCCCCTGCGCGGACCGCTCCGGACCCCGTCACCCGGGATCCCATCTCCGTCTCGTTCGAAAGGCAATTCCGTGCTGTCACTCGTCCTGCCCAAGGGGTCGCTGGAGAAGGCGACCATGCAGCTCTTCGACGCCGCCGACCTCACCGTCCAGCGCTCGTCGGACCGCGACTACCGCGCCTCCATCGACGACCCCCGCATCGACCGCGTGCGGGTCCTGCGGCCGCAGGAGATCCCGACCTACATCGAGCAGGGCCTGTTCGACCTCGGCATCACCGGCCGCGACTGGATCACCGAGACCGACGCCGACGTCGTGAGCCTCGGGGAGCTGCAGTACTCCAAGGCGACGTCGAACCCCGTCCGCGTGATCATCGCCGTGCCGGACGGCGCGCCCTGGCAGAAGGTGTCCGACCTGCCGGAGGGCGTCCGGATCTCCACCGAGTTCCCGGCCATGACCCGGCGTTTCCTGGAGAAGCACGGCGTCAAGGCGACGGTCGTGCCCTCCTATGGGGCGACGGAGGCCAAGGTCCCCGACATCGTCGACGCCATCGTCGACCTCACCGAGACCGGCTCGTCGCTGCGCAAGAACGGGCTGCGCATCCTCGACACGCTGCTGACCAGCTACACCGAGCTGGTCGCCAACCGCGAGGCGTACGAGGACGCGGAAAAGCGCGCCGCGATGGAGGACATCGCCCTCCTCCTGCAGGGGGCGATCCGTGCGCGCGGCAACGTCCTGCTGAAACTGAACGTCTCCAAGGCCGACCTGCCGCGGGTCCTGGAGATCATGCCGTCGATGTCGTCGCCCACGGTCACGTCCCTGGCGGGCGGCGAGTCGCACGCGGTGGAGTCCGTCGTCGCCAAGCGCGGCGTCAACCGGCTCATCCCGGCGCTGAAGGCGGCCGGGGCGCACGACATCCTCGAGATTCCCATCGCGAAGATCGTTGAATAGGGCTTCGGAGCCGCCGACGGTGTGGCGTCCCCGCGCCACGCGCATCGTCGCCTACGCCACGGCGGGCGTGATCATGCTGGTCGTGATCGTGCTCGCCGTGGCGGTGGCGCCGCAGTTCACGTTGTCCGACCGCCTGCTCATCGTGGCGTTCGGCGCGTTCGTCGCGTGGATCCTGCACATGCTCGCCCGCTGCCGCGTCGTCGCCGACGAGACGGGGCTGACGGTCGTCAACCCCTTCCGGACCCGCCGCCTCGCCTGGCCGGAGGTGCTGGACGTGACCATGGCGGAGGGGGACCCCTGGCCGACCCTCGACCTGGCCGACGGCACCACGATGAGCGCGATGGGCATCAACGGCGCCGAGAAGTCCCGCGCCGCCCGCCAGCTCGCCGAGCTGAAGGCCCTCGTCCGCGCCCGCGGCGAAGCCCCCGACCCGAACTGATCAGCGCGGTTCACGGCGGCGGCCAGGCGGCACCACTGGCGGGCGGAACTGGACGGCGGGCGCACCGTGGTCTACGTCTACGAACTCGACCCCGCCGGCTCCTACGTCCCGGCCGGCATCTACCACGAGCAGCTCAAGCTGACCGTCCCGTTCGACATCGAGATCGATCTCTCCGAGGTCGACAGGCGCGTCTGACGGCCACCCGGCGCCGTGACGATCTCCGGGCGAGGATGATTGCGGTATGGGGTCTGTTGCGGTGATCGGTGAAGTGGTGGTGGACGCGTTCCTCGGCGGCGACGGGACGCGGCTGGACGTGCGGCCCGGGGGCGGCCCCGCGAACACGGCGGTCGCGCTGGCCCGGCTGGGGACGCCCACGCGGTTCCTCGGGCGGATCGGCGGCGGCCCGTTCGGGAACCTGCTGCGCGAGCACCTCGTGACGTCCGGCGTGGACGTGTCCGGGTGCGTGGACGCCGCCGAGAACGCCACGCTCGCCGTCGCGGCGGTCGACGGCGAGGGAGAGGCGTCCTACGAGTTCTACGTGCGCGGCACCGCCGACTGGCAGTGGACGCGCGAGGAGCTGGAGGCGTGCTTCCCCGAGGGCGTCGCCGCCGTCCACACCGGGTCGCTGGCGCTCGCGATGGACCCCGGCGGCCCCCGCATCGAGGAGCTTCTCGACCGGGTGCGTCCCGCCGCCACCGTGTCGGTCGATCCGAACGCGCGGCCCGGGATCGTCCCGCCGGAGGTCTACCGCGAGCGGATGCGGCGCTGGACGCGGCGGGCCGACATCGTCCGGCTCAGCGACGAGGACCTGGCCGTCCTCGGCGACGGCTTCGACGACGCGTGCGCCGCCTGGCACGACGACGGGGCCGCCCTCGTCGTCCTCACGCGAGGCGCGGACGGCGCGGTCGCCTCCCTGCGCGGGGAACGCGTCACCGTGCCCGCCGCCGACGTGGACGTCGTGGACACGGTGGGCGCGGGCGACGCGTTCATGGGCGGGATGCTGCACGCGCTCGGCCCCCGCCTCGGCGGCCGCCTGGACGACCTGACCCTCGGCGAGGTGAAGGCCGCCCTGGAGTTCGCCGCGTGGGTGGCGGGCGAGACCGTGAAGGTCCCCGGCGCCGACCCGCCCCGGCCGTCGGCCGGCGCCCCCGCGGGCCCGTGGACGCCGGCGGGCTCGTGACCTCTACAGGCTCGTGAGCACGGTGAACGTCCCGGCGCCGATGAGGGTGGCGGCCCAGACGCGGTCGAGGTTGAACCAGGCGCGGCGCAGGATCGCCAGGCCGACGATCTCGTAGACGACGACCGCGATGAGGCCCGCCACCGCGAACATCGACAGCGTGTGGACGGCCGTGACGAACACGCCGGTGGACACGGCGCTCCCCGACGAGGCGGCCAGCCCGTGGTCGTGTCCCGCCACGGGCGTGGCGTCCGAGGTGAGGATGGGCAGCAGCATCAGCCCGGCGCCGTGCACCGACGACATCAGGAACGACCACCCGGCGAGCTGCCACAGCGAGATCCGCATGCCCACCCACCGGAAGTGGCGCTGCGACAGCATCCGCCACAGCCCGAACCCGACGAGCACGACGCCGCCGCCGATCGCGACCACCCGGGTCGTCAGGACGGACCGGGTGAGCACGACGAGGACCGCGACGGCGCCCACGGAGGCGGCGTGGCCCGCGGCGATGGCCGGGAGCGACTGCAGCACGAGGGACCTGCTGCGCTCCTGGAGGCCGCGGGCCACGGCGAACAGCCAGCCCATCGCGGGATTGAGGCCGTGGAAGGCCCCGAGCGCCACGAGCGCGGCGAGCGAGCCGTCGGTCACGGGTAGCAGTACGAGTCCGACGAGGCGTCGCCGCCCTGCAGACGCGTCTGGTGGGGACGCAGCCCCCGGAACGCGTCACCGTGGGGGAAGAACCTCTCGTCGAACGCGAACCCCTCCGGGGTGGAGTCGAGCTTGGCCATCCAGGCGCCGACGCCGTCCGGGTAGAACTGGTCGTCCCACGAGCCGTAGAGCGAGTTGGTGATGTAGACGCGTTTCCCGTCGCGGCTGATCTCCACCATCTGGGGCCCGCCGGCGAGCGGCAGGTCCGGGGCGGCGGGGTGGGGCGTGCGGTTCACGATGCCGCCGACGCGCACCGAACCGGCCTCCACCGGGTGGAACGGGTCGCTGACGTCGTAGCGCTTCAGCTCGCCCGTGCCCCAGCACGACACGTACAGCCACTTGTCGTCGACGGACAGGTCGATGTCGGTGACCAGCGGCGGGACGGCGCCGAACGGCTGGATGACGGGCGGCAGCGCGTCCGCGTCGGCCGGTTCGGCGGGAATCGTGATGACCTTCGTCGCCGCCCAGGAGCCGCCGTCGCGGTGCCAGAGCCACACCGACGCCGACAGGTCCTCGACGCTGACGACCACGCCGGCGAACCCGTACAGCTTCGTCGGGTCGTGGGCGGGCCGAAGCTCCAGCACCATCTGGTGCTCGTCGCCGAGGTCCACGGTCTGAACGTGCTTGCGCTTGCGCAGGTCGAAGAAGTGCAGCGCGTGCCCGTACTTGCGGCCGAGCAGCAGCTCGCCGACGACGCCGTCCTCGACCATGGACGGCGTCCCCCACTCCGAGGTGACGAGCACGTCGTGGGCGATGTGCCACCACGCGTCGTAGGCGAGGTACTGGGGTCCGCGGTCGACCTCCCAGCGTCCGAGCACGTCGAACGAGGTGTGGTCGAGCAGGGCGATCCCGCCCGGCCCGTCCTCGCCGTTCGGGCCGCCGAGCGCGGTGAGGTAGAGCCCCTCCGGGCCGCAGTGCACGGTGTGCGGGCGCGAGTACCCGGCGCGCTTGGCCAGCTCGTCCGGTTCCAGAACCTTGACGATCTTGGGGGAGGTGGGGTCGTCCTTGGTGTCGAGGACGTAGACCCTCGACGACCGAAGTCCCGGGACGATCAGATACCGGCGCTCCACATGAGGATGGGGCGATCCCGGGCACAGCGAGCTGCTGCACGCGTTCCACCCGAAGTGGTGCAGCTCGTCGCCGAGGTACGGCAGCTCCGTCCAGCCCACCACGGAGCCGTAGGAGCCGGAGCCGGGGTCCACGTCCAGGACCGCGATCGCGTCGGGCTTTTCGGCGGCCCGGTCGAACGCCGCGACGTAGGCGAGCTTCTCTGCGGGGGCCGATACGGCGTCCCGGGGGGAGGCGTAGAACGTCGGGTCTGGCTTCCACAGTGCCATGACGGTCCTTCCCAGGCGGTTCAGGTGACGGTGATCGGGTGCCGGACGACGGAGCCGAAGAGATAACCCTGCGTGTTGTGAGGCGTGGTGACGGGCTGGGTCGCGCCGGTCTCGTCCACGGCCCGGGCGAGCAGCTCGTGCCGGCCGGGGCGGGCGTCCCAGGGGATGTCCCAGCGCGTCCAGCCGTACGGGCCGCGCCGGTGGTCGCGCAGCCGGGCGGGACGCCAGGTGGCGCCGCCGTCGGTGCTGACCTCGGTCCGGCGGATGCGGCCGTTGCCCGACCAGGACCGGCCGTGCAGGACCTGCCGGCCCGCCTGCAGGGACGCCTCCCACGGCAGTTCGAAGGCGGACTTGACGTTCTGGCGGGTGAGCGGGGCGCTGCCCTCGGGTGGGTAGCCGGGCCCGAAGAGCCGGTAGTAGAGGGTGTTCCAAGGAGAGAAGAGCGGTTCGTCGGCGACCTGGATGTCGCCGAGCCACTTGATGGACGCGATCCCGACCCAGGACGGGACGACCAGCCGCACGGGATGACCGTGGTCGGGCGGCAGCGGCTCGCCGTTCATCTCGTACGCGAGCAGCACGTCCTTGAGCGCCTTGGCGACGGGCAGAGGCCGGCGCACGCGGCCGTGGTTCACGCCATCGCTCACATAGTCAGAGTCCAACCCGCGGGGAAGGATGTCCACGGCCTCGGGGGTAAGACCTGCGCGCTCCAGCACGAGCGACAGGGGCACTCCCCGCCAGCGGGCGACGCCGATCGCGCCGAGCTTCCACGGCGTCCCGGACACCTCCTGGCCCTGCTGGGACGTGAAGAAGCCGCGTCCGTTGCCCGCGCATTCGATGGGCGTGACGAGCGTCTCGGCGCGCATCCCGAGGAGGTCCTCGTAGGAGAACTCGACCGGGCGGTCCTGCGTGGGGGAGCCGTGCAGGCCGGTGCCCCACAGCTTGAGGCGCCACGTCCGCGCGTCGATGCGGGGCGTGGAGGTGTGGTTGCGGACGAAGAACCGGTCGACGGGCGTGAGATACCCCTGCCCCCGCATGGCCTCCCAGCGCATCTCGGCGTTCGTGCCGTGGGGGACGAACAGCTCGGGCGGCAGCGGTTTCACGATGCCGGGCACGGGGTCGCCGGACC